>NZ_JBYOLA010000051.1:0-1221 GCF_057799055.1 Stenotrophomonas sp. 14P6.2.3 | reverse complement strand
TGTGGTGGTCAAGTACTTCTGGACACTCCCAAAGGGAGTTCAGGCCACCTGCACTTCACGGAGCGCAGGTGGCACAAGGCCGTTGGCACTGTGCAGCCGACGGTGGTTGTACCAGTTCACAAATTGTTCGATGTCTGCTGCAGCCTCCTGTCGAGTGGGGTATTTGGAGTACAGCCATTCGCCTTTGAGGGTGGCAAATACCCGTTCCACCACCGCGTTGTCCCAGCAATTCCCCTTCCGGCTCATGCTCTGGGTGATGCCGTTGTCGCGCAGGATCTCGGCCATCGCGTGGCTGGTGTATTGCCGCCCTTGGTCCGAGTGGAACAGCAGTCCCGCCTGGGGGCGGCGCTGTTTCAATGCGCCGCGCAGGGCTCTGACCGCCAACCACGCATCTGCTTCGTGGGAATGCGCCCAACCCACGATTCGACGGGCATACATATCCACAACGACGGCCAGATACAGCCACCCCTGCTGGGTGGGGATGTAGGTGATATCGCCAGCCCAGACTTGGTTTGGCGCCTCCGGATTGAACTGACGGTCCAGGATGTTGGGAGCGGTCAGCGCCTGCGGCCCAAGGCTGTGGTACTTGTGCCGCTTGTGCTGTCGCGCCCTGACACCGGCCCGGCGCATCAGCGTCCGGGCGCGGTAGCGACCAACCTGCAGACCGCTATTGGTCAGTTCCCGGGCCATCCTGCGTGAGCCGCAGCTGCCCCGGTGGGACTTATGAATGCGACGAACCAGATCAACCTGGGCCAGCAGCTCCCGATCGATGCGAGGCTCCCGATGCAGCCAGGCGTAGTAGCTGCTACGGGGATAGTCCATCAACTGGCACACCAACCGGATCGGAGCGGCCTTCCCCAATTCCTGGATCACTTGTTCCGGTGATCGCTGTCCCGAATGAAGAAGGCGATGGATTTTTTTAGCAGGTCGCGCTCCTCCTTGAGCCTGCGGTTCTGGGCTTCCAGTTCGGCGATTCTGACCTGCGCATCTACTGGTGGCGCCTCCGCCTGCGGGTCATGTTTTCGCCGCCACTGCTCGATCCAGCGCCTCAGCGCCGTCGGGCCGACATCCATCAGCTGGCAGACGTCTCTTACTGTCTGCCCCTCTACAACGACAAGGCGAACCGCCTCGTCCCTCATGCCCTGAGTGATCTGTTTTGCCATGGGTCTACCTCGATGCTCGAAAATGATCCTATCGAGTGTCCAAGTTGATTAGACCACC
>NZ_JBYOLA010000050.1:2500-5322 GCF_057799055.1 Stenotrophomonas sp. 14P6.2.3 | reverse complement strand
GCGGTTGGAGTGTCGCTTCGGACGTCGTGTCTTTGCAGGGAGCGGGCATGATGATGCCTGCATTGCAAAGAGACGCGCCTGAGCGCCTGCCTCTCGTTTGGTCTTGTGACGTAGCGTGCACTTGGATCTATCGACATGTCATGTCGGCCAAGGCAACTTGAGGTTATATGGTCAAGCCTCTCGGATCATTAGTATCAGTTAGCTCAATACATTGCTGTACTTACACACCTGACCTATCAACCACGTAGTCTACATGGTTCCTTCAGGGGGCTTGTGCCCCGGGAGATCTCATCTTGAGGCGCGCTTCCCGCTTAGATGCTTTCAGCGGTTATCGCTTCCGAACATAGCTACCCGGCAATGCCACTGGCGTGACAACCGGAACACCAGAGGTTCGTCCACTCCGGTCCTCTCGTACTAGGAGCAGCCCCTCTCAAATCTCCAACGCCCATGGCAGATAGGGACCGAACTGTCTCACGACGTTCTGAACCCAGCTCGCGTACCACTTTAAATGGCGAACAGCCATACCCTTGGGACCGACTACAGCCCCAGGATGTGATGAGCCGACATCGAGGTGCCAAACACCGCCGTCGATATGAACTCTTGGGCGGTATCAGCCTGTTATCCCCGGAGTACCTTTTATCCGTTGAGCGATGGCCCTTCCATACAGAACCACCGGATCACTAAGTCCTAGTTTCCTACCTGCTTGATCCGTCGATCTTGCAGTCAAGCACGCTTATGCCTTTGCACACAGTGCGCGATGTCCGACCGCGCTGAGCGTACCTTCGAGCTCCTCCGTTACTCTTTAGGAGGAGACCGCCCCAGTCAAACTACCCACCATACACGGTCCCCGATCCAGATAATGGACCCAGGTTAGAACGTCAAGCACGACAGGGTGGTATTTCAAGGATGGCTCCACTGCAGCTAGCGCCACAGTTTCATAGCCTCCCACCTATCCTACACAGACGAACTCAACGTTCAGTGTAAAGCTATAGTAAAGGTTCACGGGGTCTTTCCGTCTTGCCACGGGAACGCTGCATCTTCACAGCGATTTCAATTTCACTGAGTCTCGGGTGGAGACAGCGCCGCTGTCGTT
The DNA here is from genome assembly GCF_057799055.1 of Stenotrophomonas sp. 14P6.2.3. Classification (NCBI taxonomy): domain Bacteria; kingdom Pseudomonadati; phylum Pseudomonadota; class Gammaproteobacteria; order Lysobacterales; family Lysobacteraceae; genus Stenotrophomonas; species Stenotrophomonas sp. 14P6.2.3. The sequence continues at coordinate 4,229 of NZ_JBYOLA010000050.1, read as the reverse complement.
ACGCCATTCGTGCAGGTCGGAACTTACCCGACAAGGAATTTCGCTACCTTAGGACCGTTATAGTTACGGCCGCCGTTTACTGGGGCTTCGATCAAGAGCTTCGCCTTGCGGCTGACCCCATCAATTAACCTTCCAGCACCGGGCAGGCGTCACACCCTATACGTCCACTTTCGTGTTTGCAGAGTGCTGTGTTTTTGATAAACAGTCGCAGCGGCCTGGTTACTGCGACCCTCTTCAGCTATAGCTCGCACGAGCCACCAAAAAGGGTGCACCTTCTCCCGAAGTTACGGTGCCATGTTGCCTAGTTCCTTCACCCGAGTTCTCTCAAGCGCCTGAGAATTCTCATCCTACCCACCTGTGTCGGTTTACGGTACGGTCTGCGTAAGCTGAAGCTTAGGAGCTTTTCCTGGAAGCGTGGTATCAGCAACTTCGCCATAAAGGCTCGTCTCGGTGCTCGGTCTTAAAGGATCCCGGATTTGCCAAAGATCCAAACCTACCGCCTTTCCCCGGGACAACCAACGCCCGGTATGCCTAACCTTCTCCGTCCCTCCATCGCACTTACGCGAGGTGCAGGAATATTAACCTGCTTCCCATCGACTACGACTTTCGTCCTCGCCTTAGGGGCCGACTCACCCTGCGCCGATTAACGTTGCGCAAGGAAACCTTGGGCTTTCGGCGTGCGGGTTTTTCACCCGCATTATCGTTACTCATGTCAGCATTCGCACTTCCGATACCTCCAGCAGACTTCTCAATCCACCTTCAACGGCTTACGGAACGCTCCTCTACCGCGTACATATAAATATGCACACCCCAAGCTTCGGTTCACTGCTTAGCCCCGTTAAATCTTCCCCGCAGACCGACTCGACCAGTGAGCTATTACGCTTTCTTTAAAGGGTGGCTGCTTCTAAGCCAACCTCCTGGCTGTCTGTGCCTTTCCACATGGTTTTCCACTTAGCAGTGAATTTGGGACCTTAGCTGTGGGTCTGGGTTGTTTCCCTTTTCACGACGGACGTTAGCACCCGCCGTGTGTCTCCCATACAGTCCGTCTCGGTATTCGGAGTTTGCAATGGTTTGGTAAGTCGCGATGACCCCCTAGCCATAACAGTGCTCTACCCCCGAGAGGATACATATGAGGCGCTACCTAAATAGCTTTCGAGGAGAACCAGCTATCTCCGGGTTCGATTAGCTTTTCACTCCTAATCACAGCTCATCCCCGTCTTTTGCAACAGACGTGGGTTCGGGCCTCCAGTACCTGTTACGGCACCTTCACCCTGGCCATGACTAGATCACCCGGTTTCGGGTCTACTGCCCGCGACTATGCGCCCTTATCAGACTCGGTTTCCCTTCGCCTCCCCTATACGGTTAAGCTTGCCACGAACAGTAAGTCGCTGACCCATTATACAAAAGGTACGCAGTCACCCCTTGCGAGGCTCCTACTGCTTGTACGCACACGGTTTCAGGATCTATTTCACTCCCCTCTCCGGGGTTCTTTTCGCCTTTCCCTCACGGTACTGGTTCACTATCGGTCGGTCAGTAGTATTTAGCCTTGGAGGATGGTCCCCCCATGTTCAGACAGGGTTTCACGTGCCCCGCCCTACTCGTCTTCACTGAAATGGCCCTTTCAGATACAGGGCTATCACCTTCTATGGCTGCTCTTTCCAGAGCATTTTCCTAGAACCAAATCAGCTTAAGGGCTAGTCCGCGTTCGCTCGTCGCTACTTACGGAATC
>NZ_JBYOLA010000049.1:0-7627 GCF_057799055.1 Stenotrophomonas sp. 14P6.2.3 | reverse complement strand
CTACCGGAGTTGAACGCCGCCAGTGGGGCAGCGCGCCTGCTGTTGCGCACACGCCTGCTTCCGCCATTCCTGCAATACCGGTTGCAGCCCGCTGTAGCGCCGCCCCTGCCAGCCATTGGCCAGCACCGTGCCCTGCGCATCGATCAGCACCAGGTTGGGCGGGGCCGGGCCCGCCAATGCCTGCAGTGACGGCATGCGCTTCGCGCGACGCGGGTCCAGCACCGGCCACGGCATGTCCTGCAGCTGCATGTAGCGCCGCAACGCCGCCTCGCTTTCATCCAGGCTGACATACACCACTTCGGTATCGGCGCCGGCCTCGCGCAGCGCGTCGCGCACGCCGCGCAGGGTCGGCACGAAGGCGTGGCAGGGCGCGCACCAGTCGGCACCGAAGTACAGTGCGATCAGCTTCGGCGGTGGCGACCACTGCACCGGCCGCAGGGAACGTGGCTCGGGCCGCATCAGCGACGCGGAGACCTGCGCGTGCAGGTCGGCCGCCGCGGCAGGCCATGCCAGTGCCAGCAGCAGTGCGGGCAGCCAGCTAGAACGCATAACGCAGGTTCACGTACCACGAGCGGGCGAAACGCGGACCGTACACGTAGTCGCTGTCGCGCAGCGCGCCGCTTTCCAGATCCTTCTGCCGTTGGTCGAACACGTTCTTGACCCCGGCCGCCACCGACACTTCCTGCTGTGCCTGCGCGCCCAGATGGCGATGCCAGCGCGCGCCGAGATCGGTGACCAGGAACGCGCGGGTGCGGTGCAGTTCGCCCAGCCGGTTGTTGAGCACCGGCATCGATCCGGTGTGGCGCAGCGCCAGGAACGTCTCCCAGGGTTCGGCCGGCATCCAGCTGAGCTGGGCCACGCTGGTCCAGCGCGGCGTCTTCAGGTAGTTGCGGCTGTCGATCACCGTATCGCCTCCGTCGGCGGTGTCATCGAAGATGCGTTGCGGCTCGCGGAACTGCGAGCGGTACCACGACGCACCGGCAGTCAGCCGCCATTGCGGTGAGGGCTGCCAGCCGACGTTGGTTTCCATGCCCAGTACGTTCGAGCCGGACGCGTTGTAGCGCAGCTGTGTCAGCTGGCCATCATCGCCGCGCTGGATCTCGCCCAGCGCGAAGGTGTCACGGATGCGTGCGTAGGACGCAGTGGCATCCCAGCTCCATACCGGGTCGGCCGGGTCGGAGCGCCAGTCGAATCCGAACAGGGTGGTCAGCGCGCGCTCCTCCTTCAGGCCACGGGTGTTGCGCACGCGCACCTGTTCGCCACCGAGGGTATCGACGTGGACATCCTCGACGAAGATTTCCGGCGCACGGAAGCCGGTGGCGATGCCCGCACGCCATTTCAGCCGGGGAGTCGCCTGCCAGGCGAGGGCGATACGCGGTGAGAACACGGCGCTGTCCAGTTCCGAACTCTTGTCCACGCGCGCACCCAGCACCAGGTCGACGTCATCGCGTACGCTCCATTCGTCCTGCACGAACGCGCCGAGGTTGTGGAACGTCGCATCCTCGAGCACGGCCAGGCGCTGGCCGGCGCCATCGCGGTTGTCGTCACGCAGGCCCTCATGCTTGTACTGCACGCCGAACGCGAGCGTGTGTGCACCCAACCGCCAGTTCAACTGGCTGTCGATGTACTGCAGCGGGTTGTGGGTGCGCCCGTACTGGCGCCACGAGCGTGATGCGGCACTGCCGGGCACGTTCGGGTCCAGCTGCGAAGGATCGTAGCCGGGCGCCGATGGATCGGTGACCACATCGCCAAGACCGCCATAGAAGCTGTCGCGGTCGATGTCAGCGAAGGCGTAGGCCAGACGGAAGTCGACGTCGCTGTTCACTTCCTGGTCCCATGACAGGCTGCCGCGACGGTAGTTGGTATCCAGCGATTCGGCGATGTTGGCCAGGTGTTCGGGCTGGTCGAGGCGATTGCCACCGCGACGGCTCTCATCGGTCACCTGCAGGTCCAGCCGCAGGCGCGTGCCCGGATTCGGCGCATACCAGGCCTGCAGGCCACCGACCTTGAGGTTCTTGCGGGTGATCTCGGTATAGCCGTCGCCGTTGTAGTCGATGCCGCTGTTCCAGTTGCGCTGGGCGATCACCGACAGTCCCGCGTCGGCTTCGCTGGCGACCAGATCCAGACGGACGTCGGCGTTTTTCTGCGGCGTGCCCTTCAGCACATCCACGCCGGCCTGCACATGGCCACCGCTGCGTGCAGGCAGCGGCGGAATCAGATTGATGACACCGGCCACCGCGCCCGGCCCGTACAGCGACGAACCACCGCCCTTGACCACTTCGATGCGGTCGACGAAGCCGGCGGGAATCTGTTCCAGCCCGTACACGCTGCCCAGCGTGGACAGCAGTGGAATGCCATCGAACAGCAACTGGTTGTAGGCACCGGGAAGGCCCAGCAGCTGCACCTCGCTGGTGTTGCAGTTCTGGCAGTTGCTTTCCACCCGCAGGCCGTTGATCAGCTCCACCGCGCGGGAGAAATCGGTGGCTGCGCGCAGTGCGATGTCTTCCTTGCGCAGTACTTCGGTGCGGATCGGTACGTCCGACAGCAGGCGTTCGCTGCGGGTGGCGGTGCTGACTTTCACCTGCACCCGGTCCAGCTCGGTAGGAGAGGGCGGTGCAGCGACTGCGGCCAGTGGCAGGGCGGCGGCGATACCGGCAGCCAGCGGCAGCCGGCGAAGAAGAGAGGCAGCAATGCGCATGAGGGCGTCGTCCTTGGGGAGGGAGGGCGGCGAGGGCGACCTGGCTGGCGCACATGAAAGCAGAAGGTCATCAATATAGCAATTGCTATATTACCGTTTCAGCTCGCGGCGGAACCGTGGTCTTTACTCGAATTCGAGTGTTATAACATTACACAATGCGCACGGAAGCGTGCCGGTGGTCATGCCCCGGAAGGGGTCAGCCGCGACGGAAGGCGGCGGGAGTGCGCGCGCCGACGATGATCATGCGGATCATCGTGGAGATCTGTTCGACCAGTTCCGGGTCGTTCTCCGGGGGCTGGTCCATGGCCGAAGCGCCCATTGCAAACACCAGCCGGGTGATCGCCATCGACACCAGTTCCGGCTTGTACAGCACCGCGCCATCCAGTGCGGCCAGGCGCACCAGGTCGTGCTGCAGCTCTTCTTCGAAGTAGTGCAGTTCGCGTTCGACCGCGTGTTTGAAATCGTCCGAGCCGACCGCGCCTTCGCGCAACAGCACGTGCAGCAGCTTGTCGTCGGCGCGCAGCTGTTCCATGAAGGTTTCCACCGACACGCGCACCACGCTGGTGGCGCTGGACGTAGCGCGCTGGCGGGCTTCGCCGATGATGGTGCGCAGTGAGCGCCCGGCGACGTCGATCAGGGCGACGGCCAGTTCGTCCATGTCGCGGAACTGTCGATAGAAACTGTTGGGTGCGATACCGGCCTCGCGCGCGACTTCGCGCAGGCTGAGGGTGGACAGGCTGCGATGCGGGCCGATCAGTTTCAACGCGGCGGCCAACAGATCCTCGCGGCTCACCGTACGGCGGGCCGGGCTGTTGGCATCTTCAGGCGGAGACAGAACGGTGGCGGCGGCCATGGCACTTCCGGTGGGGCAAGGCTGAATCATACCCAATCCGGTGCAATATACACATGTATACACAGCTGTGTGTGCGGCCGTATAGTGCGCCCATGAGCGCTGTCGTCCGACCTTCCCTGCTTTCCCCGTACCGCTGGCTGTCGCCGTCGCTGTTCGACTTCTGGGCGGGCCAGCTGAATCCGTTGTGGACCCTGCGTGAGCCGATGGCCCGCCTGGTACGGCGCGAGCCGGCCGGCGAGGGCGCCGCGACCCTGGTCCTGCGCTGCAACCGGCACTGGGCCGGGATGCGCGCCGGCCAGCACGTCACCCTCGGCGTTGAGCTTGAGGGGCGTGTATTGCGCCGCAGCTACAGCCCGACCCGCCTGGGCCGCCGCGAGCTGGCCATTACCGTCAAGGCGGTGGAAGGCGGCAAGGTCAGCCAGCATCTGGTCGCACATGCCAAGCCGGGCGACCTGTTCCGGCTGGACGCGGCCTTCGGTGATTTCCACATGCCTGCCGCCGCGCCGGTATTGCTGCTGGCGGCCGGTAGCGGCATCACGCCCATGCGCAGCCTGCTGCGCGACGCCTGCCAGCGCCCGCTGGCGGCGCCGGTCGATCTGTTCTACTGGGAGCGCAGCACCGCGGCGTTCCAGTTCCGCGATGAACTGCTGGCGCTGGCTGCGGCGCATCCGAACCTGCGCGTGCACCTGCTGACCACCCGCGAAGGCGACGTGCCGGCTGCGCGTATCGACAGCCACACGCTGGCCGTTGCCGGTGACGACACCCCGCTGGCGCAGCGCCACGTACTGGCCTGTGGCCCGGACGGTTTCGTTGCCGCCGCGCGCACGCGGCTGGCCCAGCACGTGGCCGGCTTCCAGGCGGAAGCCTTTACCCCACCGGCAGCACTCAGTGATGCCGACAGCCTGGGCGAGGTCGCATTGACCCTGGCCCGCAGCGGCCGGCGGCTGATCGTGCCGCGTGGCCGCTCGCTGCTGGAAAGCCTGGAGGCGCAGGGCATCGCGCCCAAGCACGGCTGCCGCATGGGCATCTGCAACAGCTGCACCTGTGAACGCGTCAGTGGCACCACCCGCCATCTGCGCACCGGCGACACCCAGTCCGAAACGGCCGTGCCGGTGCGGATCTGCGTGAGCGCGCCGACCACCGACCTGACCCTGGATCTCTGAGGACCCCGCTGCCATGACCCGCGCTACCGACCGTGCCCTGAGCCCTGCCGAGATGCAGACGTTTGGTGAGGAACTCGATGCGATCCGCGACCGTGTGATCGGCAGCCTCGGCGCGTCCGACACCCGCTACATCCGCCGGGTCGCAGCGGCTGTGCGCTGGTCCGGCGTGCTTGGCCGCAGCCTGCTGTTCCTGGGCGCGTTCTCGCCGTTGTTCTGGGCGCCGCTGCTGTGGCCGGCCTGCATCGCCGGCACCCTGCTGCTGGCGCTGGCCAAGATCCTGGAAAACATGGAGCTGGGCCACAACGTCATGCACGGCCAGTACGACTGGACCGGCGACCCCAAGCTCAACGGCAACACCTACGAATGGGACATCGTTGCCACCGCCGACAACTGGCGCAAGACCCACAATTTCCGCCACCACACCTACACCAACGTGCGTGGCATGGACGATGACATCGGCTATGGCCTGCTGCGCATCTTCCCGGAGCAGCGCTGGAAGCCGTTCTACCTGTTGCAGCCGATCATCGCGCCGATCTTCGCACTGCTGTTCCAGTGGGGCGTGGCTGCGCAGGATCTGCGCCTGGGCCGCTGGTTCAAGGGCCGCATCAGCAGCCGCGCGATGTGGCTGCAGACCCGTCCGGTGGCACGCAAGATGATCCGCCAGGTGCTGAAGGACTATGTGTTCTTCCCGCTGCTGGCCGGTCCGTTCTTCCTGCCGGTGTTGCTGGGCAACATGGTGGCCAACGGCCTGCGCAACATCTGGACCTACGTGATCATCTTCTGTGGGCACTTCACTGCCGAATCGGAAACGTTCCCGAAGGAATGCCTGCGCAATGAATCGCGCGGCCACTGGTACCTGCGCCAGCTGCGCGGTTCGTCCAACATCAGCGGCGGTTTCGTGATCAACGTGCTGTCGGGCAACCTCAGCCACCAGATCGAGCACCACTTCTATCCGGATCTGCCGGCCAACCGCTATGCGGCGATCGCCAAGGAAGTGAAGGATATCTGCCGCCGTTACGGCCAGCACTACAACAACGGCTCGCTGCCGCGGCAGTTCACCCAGGTGGTCTGGCGCATCCTGCGCCACGCGTTCCCGAGCAAGCCGCGCCGCCTGCCGATGCCGGACATCATGCCGGCACCGGCGTCGGCCAACGCCGGCTGATTGTTCAGCCGGCCTTTGCCAACAGCGCAGGCGACTCGCGGTCCAGCCTGCGCAGGAACACCTGCATTTCCTTGCGCGCCTGCTGATCGCCCTTGCTGCCAGCCACGCTGAGCCCACGTTGCCACGCCTCGCGCGCCGCCTGCGGCTGGCCACCGGCCAGCCATGCCTTGCCCAGCAGCTTCCACGCCGCCGAATAGTCCGGGTCCAGCACCACGCAGCGCCCCAGATGGGTGGCTGCGCGCACCGGATCGCCGGCGTCCAGCCAGCTTTTGCCCAGGCCGAAGCGCAGCAGCGCGCTGTCCTTGCCGGCGGCGAGCATCTTTTCCAGCGTGTTGATGTCCATCAGCGCACCTCCACCAGGGTTTCCACCGGACCCGCCTGGAAGCGCCCGCGATGGAACAGCAGCGGTGCGCCGCCTTCTTCCCGCACGTCGACGATGCGCCCGGCCAGCAGCAGGTGATCGCCGACCGGCCACTGCGCGTGGCGGGTGCAGGTGAGGTGGACGACGGCACCGGCGATCCGCGGTGGCGCGTCCTCGCCGTCGTCCAGCAAGGGCACGTCGGTGAATCGATGGCGCACCTGCGGGTCGGCGAAACGGCGCGCCAGGGCTTCCTGTCCGGCGCCGAGCACGCTGATCGCGAACTGGGTGGCGCGCTGGAACGTGGACAGGCTCTGCGCATGCAGGGCCAGGTTCCACAGCACCAGTGGCGGCTGCAGCGAGATCGGCACGAACGAATTGATGGTCAGGCCCTGCGGCTTTCCCTGTGCATCACGCGCGCACACGATCGCCACACCGGTAGGGAAATGGCCGAGCAACCGCCGCAGCGCACGCGGCGGCAGGCTGACCGACGGCACCGGTGCCGGAGCGGGGAAGACCCCTGCCCACGGCCCGGCGTATGCGCCAGAGTCCGCGTTCATGCGGCCCTGGCCTGGCGGTAGCGCCGGCCGACTTCGGCCCAGTTGATGAGGTTGAAGAACGCGCCGATGTAGTCCGGGCGACGGTTCTGGTAATGCAGGTAGTAGGCGTGCTCCCACACATCCAGGGCAAGGATCGGGGTATTGCCGGAGGCACCCGCCGCTGCGCCCATCAGGGGGCTGTCCTGGTTGGCGCTGCTTTCGACCTGCAGGCGGCCATCGCGATCGACGGTCAACCACGCCCAGCCACTGCCGAAGCGGGTCTGCGCGGCCTTGCTGAATGTCTCTTTGAAGGCGTCGTAGCCTCCGAGGTCGCGATCGATGGCCGTGGCAAGTTCGTCATCGGCCGTGCCGCCGTTGGCACTGAGGACGGTCCAGAACAGGCTGTGGTTGGCGTGGCCGCCGCCGTTGTTGCGCACTGCGCCGCGGATCGATTCGGGCAGGGCATCCAGATCGGCGATCAGGGTTTCCACCGGCTGCGCGGGCAGACCCGCCTGTTCCAGCGCGGCATTGAGGTTGTTGATGTAAGCCTGGTGGTGCTTGCCGTGGTGGATTTCCATCGTGCGCGCATCGAAGTGCGGTTCGAGGGCGTCGTAGGCATAGGGGAGGGCGGGAAGCGAATACGACATCGAGACAGTCTCCGTGGGGAAGGCCAGGGGTGTGGCCGTGGGGAGACTGTTATCGCACCTCAACATTGGTTGAGGTCAAGCGGCAACGAAGCTTCAGTAGTGCCAGCCCATGGCTGGCAACTTCATACACTCCGAGCTGCCAGCCATGGGCTGGCACTACTGAACCCGCTTTTGGAACCCTCACCGGCGGGTAGTGCCGGCCGCTGG
>NZ_JBYOLA010000048.1:0-8364 GCF_057799055.1 Stenotrophomonas sp. 14P6.2.3 | reverse complement strand
GGACACCCCGCAATCCGACACCGCCCCGCCTTCGACAGTTTCCCGGTGGCGGTGGGGCCATCCACGCCATGCGTGGATCAAATCTGTCAGATATCGACAAACAAAATGGGGTCGGATCCGTTTTCCTGCGGAAAACGGATCCGACCCCAAGAGATGGTCCGACAGACCGCGGGAAACTGTCGAAGGCGGGGTGGGTCCGGTTGGGGGGGCGTGAGCGCCATGGATGGCGCGACCGAGCCTCCATGGACGGATTCACGGCGTCCCCCGCAACCGGACCCACCCGGCCAACCCACAGGAACCCAGCTTTTGCTTCGGCCGTTGCTGTGTGGGTTGCCGGCCAGCGGCCGGCACTACAGCGGGTGCAGGGCGCAGCCCTGCCGAGAACCCTCAACCCTTACTGGAGAAGGGAACGCAGCATCCACGCGTACTTCTCGTGGGTCTGCAGGCGCTGGGTCATCAGATCCTCGGTCGGGGCGTCGTCAGCGTCGTCGGCCACGTCCAGCACTTCACGTGCCGTACGGCATACCGCTTCGTTGGCGACCACCAACTGGCGTACCATTTCACGCCAGTCCGCACTGTCGGTCAGGCCCGGCTCCTCGACGATCGAGGTCAGCGCAGCAAATTCCCGGTAGGAGCCCGGGGCATTGAAGCCCAGTGCGCGGATGCGCTCGGCCACATCGTCCAGTGCCGCCCACTGTTCGGTGTACTGCGTCTCGAACATGGTGTGCAGCGAGTTGAACATCGACCCGGTGACATTCCAGTGGAAGTTGTGGGTCTTCAGATAGAGCGTGAACGCATCGGCCTGGAACCGCGCCAAACCGTCGGCGATCTTCTTGCGGTTGCCCTGGGTGATCCCGATATCGATGTTGGGGGCCGACGGCGCGGAAGCCGCAAGCTTCTGCTTGCCGGTCTTGGGCTTGGTCGTGCTCTTGGTCTTCGCCATGGGGTTCCTCCTTGTGGAATCGTTGGCCTTCACAATAAATCAGTCTTGATGACTGGTCGCATTCAAAGTTTTAAACGAACCGATTGATGAACGCTATCGACAAAATGCCGCAGTCCCGCCAGCGCCAACAGCGTGCCGCCATCGACGGCGCCATGAGCCGCGACCGTGGACGATTGCTGGGAATGCTCTCGCGTTGCCAGGCCAAGCCACAGGATGCGGCGCTGGCCGCCAGCTTCGAGCAGGCCTTGCAGGTTTCGGTGCAGCGCCGGCAGGCGCGGGCGCAACAACAGCCGGCCATTACTCTGGACCCACAGCTGCCGATTGCGCGTGAAGCCGAGACCATCACCCAGCTGATCCGCGACCATCAGGTGGTGGTGATCGCCGGTGAAACCGGCTCGGGCAAGACCACGCAGCTGCCGAAACTGTGCCTGGCCGCCGGCCGTGGCCAGGCGGGCATGATCGGCTGTACTCAGCCGCGACGGATCGCCGCGCGTGCGGTGGCCAGCCGTGTAGCGCAGGAGCTGCAGAGCGAACTGGGCCAGCTGGTGGGCTACCAGGTGCGCTTCAACGACAAGGTCGGCGAAGACACCCGTATCAAGTTCATGACCGACGGCATCCTGCTGGCGGAGATCGCCAGCGACCGCTGGTTGTCGAACTACGACACGATCATTGTCGATGAAGCGCATGAGCGCAGCCTCAACATCGACTTCCTGCTCGGCTATCTCAAGCAGCTGCTGCGCAAGCGCCCGGACCTGAAGCTGATCGTCACGTCGGCGACCATCGACACCGAGCGTTTCGCCCAGCATTTCGACAACGCACCGGTGATCAGCGTCGAAGGCCGCACCTATCCGGTGGACGTGCGCTATCGCGCGCTGGAAGGCGAGGGCGAAGAGCAGGGCGAGCGCACGGTCAACGATGCCATCGTCTCGGCCATCGATGAAATCACCCGCCTGGATTCGCGCGGTGACGTGCTGATCTTCCTGCCGGGCGAGCGCGAGATCCGCGATGCGCACCAGTCACTGGAACGGCGCAAGTACCGCAATACCGAAGTGCTGCCGCTGTACGCGCGGCTGTCCAACCAGGACCAGGACCGGGTGTTCAACCCGGGCCCGAACCGGCGCATCGTGCTGGCCACCAACGTGGCCGAGACGTCGCTGACGGTGCCGCGCATCCGTTATGTGGTCGACCCCGGTTTCGCCCGCGTCAAGCGTTACAGCCCGCGCAACAAGCTTGACCGCCTGCACATCGAGCCGATCCCGCAGGCCAGTGCCAACCAGCGCAAGGGCCGCTGTGGCCGCGTGGCCGAGGGCATCTGCTATCGCCTTTATGCCGAGGCCGATTTCCAGGCACGGCCGGAGTTCACTGATCCGGAGATCCGTCGCTCCAGCCTGGCCGGGGTGATCCTGCGCATGCTGCAGCTCGGCCTGGGCCGCATCGAGGACTTCCCGTTCCTTGAGGCGCCGGATGAGCGGGCCGTCGCTGATGGTTGGCAGCATCTGACCGAGCTGGGGGCGATCGACAGTGAGCGCCATCTGACCGCGATCGGCAAGCAGATGGCGCGCCTGCCGGTGGACGTGAAGCTGGCACGCATGCTGGTGGCCGCACAGGCGGCCGGTTGTCTGCGGCCGATGCTGGTGATCGCCTCGTTCCTGGGCATCCAGGATCCTCGCGAGCGACCGCCCGAAGCGCGTGGCGCCGCCGACAACGCACATGCACAGTTCGCTGACGGCCGCTCCGAGTTCGTCGGTGTGTTGCGCCTGTGGGATGCCTATCGCCAGTCCCATGAGGATCTGACGCAATCAAAGCTGCGTGATTGGTGCGGCCGCCATTTCCTTGGTTTCCTGCGCATGCGTGAATGGCGCGAGCTGCACCGGCAGCTGCGCCTGCTGTGCGAGGAACTGGGCTGGAAAGAAGAGACCAATGAGGTATCGATGGCGCCGCTGCTGGCTGGCAGCAGTGCCCCGCCAGCCGCACGCGACGATGCCACTGCGGTAAAGGCGACCCGTGGCCAGCTGCACCGTGCCGCGCGCCTGGCCCGCGAGGGCAAGGCCGAAACGGCGCCCGCGCCGGTCGCCGCGCGTGCGCAGAAGGACCAGGTGCCCGACGGCGGTGGTTACAGCGAACGTGTCCGCGCCACTGCCTACCAGACCCTGCATCGGGCGCTGGTGGCGGGCCTGCCCACGCAGATCGGCCATCGCAGCGAGAAGGGCGATTTCCAGGCGCCGCGCCAGCGGCGTTTCCTGCCGTTCCCCGGCTCGACGCTGTCCAAGCGGCCGCCGCCGTGGCTGCTGGCGGCCAACCTGCTGGATACGCAGAAGGTGTGGGGCATGACCCTGGCGGCAATCGAGCCGGACTGGGTGATTGCCGAACTGCCGCACCTGCTGCTGCGCAAGCACTTCGATCCGCATTGGTCGCGTGCGCAGGGCCAGGTGCTGGCCTCCGAACAGATCAGCCTGTTCGGGCTGGTGCTGGCACCGAAGAAACCGGTGCATTACGGCCGCATCAATGCCGGCGAAGCGCACGACATCTTCGTGCGCCAGGCACTGGTGACCGGTGAGATCAACACCCGTGCCAGCTTCGTGGCCGACAACCAGAAGGTGCTGGAGCAGGCCCGCGAGGAAGAAGCCAAGCTGCGCCGTGCCGGCATCGTCGCCGACGAGGACTGGCAGGCACGCTGGTACCTGGACCGGGTGCCGCCGCAGATCCACTCCGCGTCCGGGCTGGATGCGTGGTGGAAGGCGTTGCCGCCGGAACAGCGCAAGGGCCTGCACTGGTCGCTGGTGGATCTGCTGCCGGGTGAAGGCAGCGAGCAGGAGCGCTACCCGAAGTACCTGGCCCTGGGCCAGGCGCGGCTGCCGCTGCACTACCGTTTCGAGCCGGGCGCCGAGGATGACGGCGTGACCCTGGACGTTCCGTTGCATCTGCTCAACGCTCTGGATGCGGTGCAGTTGGGATGGCTCGCGCCCGGTTTCGTTGCCGACAAGGCGGCGGCGTTGATCCGCAGCCTGCCCAAGGCGATGCGGCGCAACTACGTGCCAGCGCCGGATTTCGCGCGCGCCTTCTACGAAGTGTTCTCGCAACCCAGCGCCGATGCGATCACCGGTGAGCTGGCGCGCTTCCTGTCACGGGCAACCGGGGCAAGCGTGGCCGCGACCGATTTCGAGCCCGGTTCAATCGAGCCGCACCTGCACATGAACCTGCGGCTGCGCGATGAGCAGGGCAAGGTGCTGGCGACGTCGCGCGATCTGGATGTGCTGCGTGCGAAATTCGGCGGCCAGGCCGGCGATGCGTTCGCCGCGCGTGCCGGGCGCGAGATGGCGGCCGATGGTCTGCGCACGTTCCCGGCCACGCCGATTCCGCTGCAGGTGCCGGGCGAAGCCGGCGTGCCGGCCTATCCCGCGCTGAAGGATGAGGGTGACAGCGTCGCATTGCGTATCTACGCCGATCGCCAACAGGCCGAGGAATTACACCCGCTCGGCGTGCGCCGGCTGCTGGAGATCGGCCTGGGCGAGAAGATCAAGCAGGCACGCAAGCAGTTGCCGGTCGCAGCGAAAACCGGCCTGTTGTACGCCTCGATCGAAACCCAGGAGCGCCTGCGTGGCGATCTGGTCGATGCAGCGATGAATGCCGTACTGGCCGACGGCCTGGGCGATATCCGCGATGCGGTGGCATTCGAACAGCGCCGCGAACACGCAGCAAAAACGCTGTTCGGCGAAGCCATGCAGCGGTTGAAGCTGGCCGAGTTGATCCTTGCCCTGGTGGCCGAGTTGAAGCCGATGCTGGAGGCGCCGTTGATGGGCTGGGCGCGCGGCAATCTGGATGACATGGAAGCGCAGCTGGTTGGGCTGATTCATCCGGGTTTCCTGCGTGACACACCGGCCGATGCCCTGGCGCAGTACCCGCGCTACCTGAAGGCGATGATCCTGCGCACCGAACGTGCCAAGCGCGATCCGCCGCGTGACCAGGCGCGCATGCTGGAACTGCATCCGTTCCTGGAGGCGTTGCAGGTGGGCGAGCGGCAGGGCCTGCGCGAGCGGCCGCAGTGGCAGGCACTGCGCTGGGACCTGGAAGAACTGAGGGTGTCGTTGTTCGCGCAGGAGCTGGGCGCACGCACCGGCGTTTCGGCGAAGAAACTGGCGCAGCGGGTGACCGCACTGCGCCAGGCCTCGTAACCCCTGGCCCTGACCCCGCCGGGTGCTCGCCGGTGGGGTCAAGCGGAATGCCATCCACGCATGGCGTGGATCTACTGCGGGTCCCGGCGGTAGCGGCCGATGGCGCCGTTACTTGGTGCGGCGCACCTTGGGCTGGGTGTTCACGCCTTCGACCTTCAGGTACCACACGCCCATCACCCCGGGGCTGATGTTGACCTTCGGCGATTGCTTGCGCACGCCGGAAACCGAGGTGGTATCGGTCTGTTCCCACTGCTGGCCATTGTCCAGCACGTAGATCCGGCCCTTGCCGAAACCGCGGAACTCGCCCTGCAGCACGCCGCTGATCGGCTCGTTGCTGCCGAAGTCGAAGAAGCCGCGGTTCTTCACGATCACTTCCTGACGGCCTTCCTCGCGCGCTTCTTCGCGCACCGCAGCGACGGCTTCGGTGGTGGCGGCTTCAACCTTGCCCTGCAGCCAGCGGTTCAGCGTGGCCAGCTCGGCGGCATTGAGTTTGTCCAGGCCGGCGGCCTTGAATTCGGCCGCTGACATCTGCTGCTGCAGGTCACCCTGCACCACGCGCTGGGCCAGCGCGGGTGCCGACAGGGACAGCAGCAGGGCGGCACAGGCCAGCAGGCGCGGGCGGAAAGGCAGGGTGATCGAAGGCATGGCGGAACTCTCCCGTGGATGTCAGCGAGTGTAGCGGCATGTCCACATTCCCGGCGATGGTGGCCGCGGCGATTGTTCCTGAACGGCTGCGGCGCTAGTGTAGGGGCTTCTGTCTTGCCTGCTCGATGCTGTGAACCGCGCTTCCGTCCCCGGCCTGGATGCCTTGTTGAACCGTCCCTCGGCAGCCGTGCTGCCTGCTCCGCTGCGCCAGGCCCTGCGCGGGCATTGGGAATCGCCGGACTGCGACCCGCAGATGCGTGCCAGCTGGTCGGTGCTGGGCGATACCCTGGACGCGCTGGCGATGCTCTCGGCAGACGAGGGCGCCGTGGTGGCGGCCCTGCTGTTCGATCTGCCGGGCCTGCGCGTCCACCTCGACACACTGCCGTTGGGCAGCCACAAGGCGGCGGTGATCGGCCTGCTCGACGGCCAGGATGCGGCCGACCCGGTGTGGGCCCTGCATGCCGGTCGCGAGGCGGGCCGCAACAGCGAAGGCCTGCGCCGGTTGCTGCTGGCCATCATCCGCGACCTGCGGGTGGTGCCGATCCTGCTGGCCCGGCAGCTGGCGCGCATGCGCGCGGCCGACAAGCTCGATGAGGAGCAGCGCCGCGCGCTGGCCCAGTTGACCCGCGACATCCATGCGCCGCTGGCCAACCGGCTGGGCATCTGGCAGTTGAAATGGGAACTGGAAGATCTAGCGTTCCGCCACCTGGAACCGGACACCTACCGGCGCATCGCGCGCGAGGTCGACGAAACGCGCATCGCCCGCGAGCGCTACGTCGAGAACGTGAAGA
Organism: Stenotrophomonas sp. 14P6.2.3; assembly: GCF_057799055.1. NCBI lineage: Bacteria > Pseudomonadati > Pseudomonadota > Gammaproteobacteria > Lysobacterales > Lysobacteraceae > Stenotrophomonas > Stenotrophomonas sp. 14P6.2.3. Next base: position 1,813 of record NZ_JBYOLA010000048.1, on the reverse strand, counting down.
AAGTGCTGTCGCGCGAACTGGGCGTGCAGGGCATCCGCGCCGAGGTCAGTGGCCGGCCCAAGCACATCTACAGCATCTGGCGGAAGATGCAGAAGAAGCGCCTGGCCTTCGACCAGCTGTATGACATCCGTGCGGTACGGGTGATGGTCGACGACGTGGCCGCCTGCTACGCCGCGCTCGGGGTGGTGCATGCGCTGTGGGCGCCGGTGCCGAGCGAGTTCGACGATTACATCGCCCGGCCCAAGGCCAACGATTACCGCTCGCTGCACACGGCGGTGGTCGGCCCGGAAGGGCGCACCATCGAAGTGCAGATCCGGACCCACGACATGCACGCACAGGCCGAGCTGGGCGTGGCCGCGCACTGGAAGTACAAGGAGGGAGGCAAGGGCGCGGAGAAGTCGTTCGATCGCAAGATCACCTGGATGCGGCAGCTGCTGGAGCAGGCACAGGACGGGCAGGGCAATGAACTGGCCGGCGCGCTCGATGCCGAGCTGACCGAAGACCGGGTCTACGCGTTGACCCCGAAGGACGAGGTGCTGGACCTGCCGCAGGGTGCCACACCGCTGGATTTTGCCTACCAGGTGCACACCATGGTCGGGCACCGCTGCCGTGGCGCCAAGGTCAACGGCCGCATCGTGCCGTTGACCTACCGGCTGCGCAGCGGTGATCGGGTCGAGATCCTGACCGGCAAGGAGGCCGACCCGCGCCGCGACTGGCTGATGCCGGCCAACGGCTTCCTGGCCAGCAACCGCTCGCGCGAGAAGGTGCGCAGCTGGTTCCACAAGCTGGACCGTGCGCGCAACGTGCAGGCGGGGCGCGAGCTGCTGGAGCGCGAACTGAAACGGCTGGGCCTGCAGCATTCGGACCTGTCCGCGGCGGCGAAGAAGTTCCATGCCGATAGTGTCGACGACCTGTACATCCAGGTCGCCCTCGGCGATACCGGCCCCAACCAGGTCAGCCGTTCGCTGCTGGAAGCCGAGCGTGCCGCCAGCCAGCCGGCGCCGACGGCGGCATTGCCGCGGCCGACCGCGCGCCGCGAAAACCTGGGCAAGTCCAAGTTCACCGTACAGGGCGTGGGCAACCTGCTGGTGCAGCTGGCGCGCTGCTGCCAGCCGGTGGCAGGCGAACCGATTGTCGGCTACCTGACCCGTAGCCGGGGTGTCACGGTGCATCGTGCAGACTGCGTCGCACTGGCGCGGCTGGCCGCGACCAGCCCGCAAAGGATCCTGCCGGTGGAATGGGGCCAGGCCGGCGGTGGCTACGAAGTGGACGTGGTGGTCGAGGCGGTCGACCGCCGCTGGCTGCTGAAGGACATCACCAACCTGATCGCACAGGAAGACGCCTACGTGCTGGACATCCACAGCGACAACGTCCGCAACAGTGGCCGCGCGCATCTGCGCCTGCGGCTGAAGGTCAGCGACTACGGCCAGCTGTCGAACCTGCTGGGCAAGCTTGATGCGTTGCCCGGCGTCAGCGAGGCGCGTCGTCTGGGCTGAGCTTCACGCTGCCCCGGCTACCCTGCACGCATGGAACGCGAGCCCCCGCATCGCTCACACGGCGCCGCACATCCGGCGCTCGATCGCGTTCGCCGCGAAAGCCGCTGGTGGTGGCTGCAGGCGCGCCATGCACGCCGGGTGTGGCGTTGGGCGCTGTTGGCTGCTGCAGCGGTGTTCGTGCTGCTGGTGCTGGTGCGCAAGCCGCTGGCCGACTGGTTCTGGGATGAGCCACAGATAGAACAACTGCTGGCCGAGGGCGATCGCGCGCTGACCGAAGGCCGCTTGACTGCGGGCGACGGCAGCGGCGCGCGCGAACG
>NZ_JBYOLA010000047.1:0-11971 GCF_057799055.1 Stenotrophomonas sp. 14P6.2.3 | reverse complement strand
AGTTGTCGTGGGTGTGCATTGCGGGGTTGCCGGCCAGCGGCCGGCACTACCGCCTTGTTGGCCTGACCCCACCCGGCGTCTGTGGGACAATAGGCCGCCCGCAGTTCCGCGGCCGCCTCCCGATTCCGACAGAACCATGACGCAGCCTACCCGTCGCCAGTTGGCCAACGCCATCCGCTTCCTCGCCGCCGATGCGGTTGAAACCGCAAAGTCCGGCCACCCCGGCATGCCCATGGGCATGGCCGACATCGCCGAAGTCCTCTGGAACGACTACCACCGTCACAACCCGAACAACCCGCAGTGGTTCAACCGCGACCGCTTCGTGCTGTCCAATGGCCACGGCTCGATGCTGCAGTACGCGCTGCTGCACCTGAGCGGCTATGACCTGCCGATCGAGCAGCTGAAGGCATTCCGCCAGCTGGGCAGCCACACCGCTGGCCATCCGGAGCGTCACGAGACCCCGGGCGTGGAGACCACCACCGGTCCGCTGGGCCAGGGTTTCGCCAATGCCGTCGGTTTTGCCTTGGCCGAGAAGCTGCTGGCACAGCGCTTTAACCGCCCGGAGCTGGAAATCGTCGACCACCGTACCTGGGTGTTCATGGGTGACGGCTGCCTGATGGAAGGCATTTCCCACGAAGCCGCCTCGCTGGCCGGCACCTGGGGCCTGCACAAGCTGGTCTGCTTCTGGGATGACAACCACATCTCCATCGACGGCAACACCGAAGGCTGGTTCACCGACAACACCCCGGAGCGTTTCGAGGCCTATGGCTGGAACGTGGTCCGTGGCGTCGATGGCCACGATCCGGAAAGCATCAAGGCCGGTATCGAAGCGGCCCTGTCGCAGGACGGCAAGCCGACCCTGATCTGCTGCCGCACCACGATCGGTTTTGGTTCGCCGAACAAGGCCGGCAAGGAATCCAGCCACGGCGCACCGCTGGGCAAGGACGAACTGGAAGCCACCCGCAAGGCGCTGGACTGGAACTACGGCCCGTTCGAGATTCCGGAAGAGATCTACGCCGGCTGGCGTGCTGGCGGTACTGGCACTCTGCGCCAGGCCGAGTGGGAGCAGCAGTTCGACAAGTACGCTGCGCAGTACCCCGCCGAAGCCGCTGAACTGACCCGTCGCTCGCATGGTGATCTGCCGGCCGACTTCGTCGCCAAGGCCGACGCCTACATCGCCCAGGTTGCCGCCGAAGGCCAGACCATCGCCTCGCGCAAGGCGTCGCAGCTGGCCATCGAGGCGTTCGCACCGCTGCTGCCGGAAATCGTTGGTGGTTCGGCCGACCTGGCGCACTCGAACCTGACCCTGTGGAAGGGCAGCAAGTCCGTCGCCACCGACGATGCCAATGCCAACTACGTGTACTACGGTGTGCGCGAGTTCGGCATGACCGCGATCGCCAATGGCCTGGCCCTGCACGGTGGTTTCATTCCGTTCGATGCCACCTTCCTGGTGTTCAGCGACTACGCCCGCAATGCCGTGCGCATGAGCGCGCTGATCCCGGCCCACGCCATCCACGTCTACACCCACGACTCGATCGGCCTGGGCGAAGACGGCCCGACCCACCAGCCGGTGGAGCATCTGGCCTCGCTGCGCTACATCCCGAACAACGACGTGTGGCGTCCGTGCGACGCGGTCGAGTCGGCCGTGAGCTGGAAGGCTGCGATCACCCGCCAGGACGGCCCGAGCTGCCTGGTGTTCAGCCGCCAGAACCTGCCGCACCAGCCGCGCGACGCCGAGCAGATCGCACAGATCGAGCGTGGCGGCTATGTGCTGGCCGATGCTGCCGGCACCCCGGACGTGATCCTGATCGCGACCGGTTCGGAAGTCTCGCTGGCGACCGAAGCGAAGGCGCAGCTGGATGCGGCCGGCCTGAAGACCCGCGTGGTCTCGATGCCGTCCACCGATGTGTTCCTGCGCCAGGATGCGGCCTACCGCGAATCGGTGCTGCCGAACGCCGTGCGCAAGCGCGTGGCCATCGAGGCCGGTATCACCGGCTTCTGGCGCCAGTTCGTCGGCCTGGACGGTGCGGTGATCGGTATTGACACGTTCGGTGCGTCGGCCCCGGCCGACAAGCTGTACCAGCACTTCGGCATCACCACCGCGCACGTGGTGGAAGCGGCCAAGGCGCTGTAAGCCGCGCTGCATGGAATACGGGGAGGCCGGCGCAAGCCGGCCTTTCTCGTTTGCGGAGCGAAACGAATCGCCCGCGCGTCAGTAGATCCACGCCATGCGTGGATAGGCGTTACATCGCGTCCCGCACGTCCATCAGCGCAAACCCCAGAAGATTCAATCCGCGCCACTGCGCCGGGTTGTGTGCGTCGGCGTGATCCTTGGCCAGGCCGATTCCCCAGACGAAATCCACCGGACTGGCTTCCACCAGTACCTGATCTTCCGTGGCGCGCAGGAAATCGCCCAGCGCCGCATTCTGCGAGAACTTGGCCCGATTGCCTTCGACCACCAGGGCGTAGCGCGCCTGCGCCCAGAGAGCCTCGTCGAAGCCCTCGATCTTCCGGCCCAGCGCTTTCACCTTGTCAGGCGTGCGGCTGGCGAGAACCTGTTCGAGGATGTCGGTGGCACCAAACAGTCGCGCTTTGCCGGCCATCATGAAGTGCTCGGCGGTGGGGTAGTGCACGCCGTCGATGTTGAAACCTGCGTCGTACCACTGGCTGAAACACGACGCCGCCACGCCCGTGCGCGGCGGCTGGTGGCCCCAGAAGCAGAGATAGCGCAGGTGCTCGCCATCGGCTTGGCGGCGTTGCAGGTCATGCAGGAAACGGGAATCGTTGTTCATCCGCACAGGATAGCGTGCCGCGCCACTGCGGTAGGTGCCAACCTTGGTTGGCACTGATCGTTATCCGCCGGGCATGGCCCGGCGCTACCATCCGCGCGATTACGCGGTGCGCGCCAGGGCCAGCCTCAACAAACGTGCATTGAGCCGTTCGCCGAAGTCCTTGGGCGACTGCAGTTCCATCCGCTGCAGGTACACCGCGTCGCCATCACCTGCAGGCTGCCACAGCGCGGCCCACACGGTGCGCAGCTTGCTGCCGCGCGTCTGCGTGTTCGCCTTCAACCAGCCCAGCGCCTTCACCAGCACCTGTTCGATCTCGGTGAAGTCGCTGCCCAACGGGTAATCGGGCAGGGTGCCATCGTTGCGGAACGGCGCCAGCGCCGCTGCCAGTGCCTGCGGTTTGTTGCGCTGCTGCCGCTGCGCATCGGGCTGTGCAGTTGCTGCCAGCTTGCGCGCCGCGAAGGCCTGCTGCAGCAGCGCGCCCTGGAATGGCGCCTCGGTGATTGCCGCCATCGCGTGCACGCAGTCGTCGTCGGTCAGGCCGCGCACATCGGCGATGCCGTACTCGTTGAGATAGATGTCACGCAGGTGGCGCGGAATGGTCGTGTGCCCGTAGTTCCAGCGCACATTGGAGTCGCGCTGGCCCTTGTCATCGCGCGCGGCGCGGAACATCAACACACTGCGTGCTTCCGGCAGCGCATGCGCCATCGCCACGAAGTTGTACTGGCCGCCCACACCGGAGACTACGCGTCCATCTTCCAGTGCATCGGACACCGCTGCGCCCAGTGCGGTGGCCATCATGCAGGAATTGAAGAAGCGCGCGTGCCGGCGCTGCAGGCGTTCCAGTGTTTCGTTGCCGCCGTACAACTGGTTGATCTCGCTGATGCGGCGCATGCCGATCGCCCGGCATTCGTCCTCGGGCAGGGTGCGCAGCCATTCGTAGAATTCGGATGAGCCCAGGTAGAACGCGCCGTGCAGATATTCGCCCTCCGCCTCCAACGTGGCGTGATCGATGGACAGCGTGCTGCCGTTCTCGATGCGCTGCATCAACGCCAGGTCATCATGCACCTTGCGCTTGATCACGCCGGTCTGCACCAGCCGGCGGAAGCCCTCGTTGAGCATTTCGCTGCAGCCGTACAGGCCGATCTCGAACGGCTCCAGCCCGCCGATCTCCTGTACCAGCGGATGGCTGGCAAGTTGCGGGTCCAGTGCATCCAGCACGCGCCGGTAGCGCGCGTTGTCGGTGTGGCGCAGTACCAGTGCATGGCTGAGTGCATCGGCCAAGGTGCCGATGCCGATCTGCAGCGTGCCGCCGTCGCGCACCAGGGTGCTGGCATACAGGCCGATGGCGTAGTCGGCGTCGGCCACCGGTTGCCGCGGCAGCCCGAACAACGCCGGATACGGTGCTGGCGGGGTGATGACCAGATCGAAGAAGGACACGTCGACCGTGGCCGTGCCGCCCAGATACGGCAGCTGCGGATCGATCTCGGCAACCAGCAGCGGGCGCGGCAGGCCGCGCGCGGTCATCGCGTCCAGCGTGTCCTGGGTGATGTCGTTGTTGCACGACAGCGAAAGGCGCCGGTCGTCCGGGCGCATCGCCACTTTCTGCACGATCACCTGCGGCGCGCGCTGGGCCACGGCGTCGGCAGCGTGGGTGTAGTTGAGGCTGGTGTAGCTGGACTGCGCCTGCCGCGAACCGAGCAGGGCACCGGACTGCATGTAGAACTCTTCCACCTGCACGTGCGCTGGCAATGCGTCGCGCGCGATCGCATCGGCATAGGCCAGGCGCGGGAAGTCTTCACCGAAATGGCGGGACGCGAACGGCGCCATGAAGCGCGCTTCCAGGCCGTCTCCCTTTGCCTGCGGCGGGTTCAACGACAGCGCGGTATACAGCTGCAGCGGCCGCGACGGGTCCTGTTCCACACGCGCATACAAGGCGTTGAGCAGGCGGTGAGGTTTGCCCAGCGCCAGCGGTGCACCGATCCGCAGCGGCCCATCCACGCGCGCGAACAGCCAGTCAACGGCGGCGTCGAGGTCGGTGAGGTGTTCGGTCATCCGGGGCGATCCTGCTTGGGGGGAGTGCTGGCATTACAGCATGTCGGGCTTGAACCGCCGTCGACGCGAGACTTCGGCGCCGGACACCATGAACCGGCCATCGCCGCGATAGTGCACCGTCCGTGGCAGCTTCGGCCGCGGCGCCACGTGTGCGCGCACGATTTCCCAGATGAAGAGATTGCTCGATTCGACCTGGCTGTCGTCATGCAGGCGGCACTCGAAACTGGAATGGCACTGGCCTACCAGTGGTGCCCCCACGTCCCGCGCCGGCACCGCATCCAGGCCGAACCGTTCGAACTTGTCCACGTCGCGGCCGCTGCAGTTGCCGATGTCGACCACGGTGTCCAGCAGTTCGACTCCCGGCACGTTGATCACGCACTCGCCGCTGCCGCGGGCCAGGCCGAAGCTGTGGTTCTCGTTCCACAGGTAGGTGGCCACCAGTGAGGGCGAAAAGCCCATCACCATGTGCCAGCCCATCGTCATCAGGTTGCGCTGCCCCCGCCACGCGGTGCTGACCAGCACGATGGGGCCGGGTTCGAGGAAGCGGCGGGCCTGCTCGACCGGGAAATCACGCTTGCGCAAGGGCTTCATGCCGGTACCTGCGATGGAGGCCCTTCATGCTGGCGCAGGCGCGATGAAGTACCGGTCGAGGGCTTGACAGTCGGTTCGATTACGCGCGTAATCAAGTCATCGATTACGGATGTAAACCATGACCCCGATCAGCGAAGCAGAGGCCGTAGTGATGGAGGTACTGTGGCAGCAGGCACCGCGCACCGCCGATGAGGTCGTGGCGGCACTGGCCCACCGCAACTGGGCCGAGCCGACCATCAAGACCCTGCTCAACCGCCTGCTGACCAAGGGCGCGATCGCCGCCGAGCGCGATGGCCGGCGCTATCTGTACCGGCCGCTGCTGCAGCGCCAGGCATGGGTGCAGGCGCAGAGCCAGGACTTCCTCGGGCGTGTGTTTGAGGGCCGGGTGGCGCCGCTGGTGGCGCATTTCAGCGAACGCGGCCAGCTCAGCGCACAGGACATCGCCGAACTGAAGAAGCTGATCCAGGAGCTGGATGATGAATGAGCTGCTCGACGGACTGTGGCGGGCCAGCCTGTGGCTGGCGCTGGGCGTAATCCTGCTGGCGACGGTGCGGCCGCTGCTGTTGCGGCTGGGCGGCGCTGGAGTGGTGTATCGCAGCTGGTGGCTGCTACCGCTGCTGTTGGCCGCGCTGTTGCTTCCCCTGCCGCAGGTTGCGTTGTTGCAGCATGTGCCGACCTTGCCGCTGAAGGTGGTGCCCGAAGCAGTGGAGGGCCTGCCTGCGTCATCTCTGCAATGGCCCTTGCTGCTGTTGTTGGTGTGGGCGCTGGGCGCGGCCGTCTGCCTGTTGCGCGACCTGCGCGCACAGCGCCGCTTCGAACGTGGCATGGGCGGCCTGCAGGCACGCGCCGATGGCAGCTGGCAGGCCAGTGGCGATCCCGGGCTGCCGGCGCTGGTGGGCCTGTGGCGGCCGCGCATCGTGGTCGGCCCGGATTTCGACCGGCAGTTCAGCGCGCAGGAGCAGCGCCTGATCCTGCAGCACGAGCGCAGCCATCGTCGCAATGGCGATCACTGGGCCAACGGCGTACTGCTGCTGGCGCGCGCGGTGTTCTGGTTTCACCCGCTGCTGCCCTTCGCCGCACGTCGTTTCCTGCGTGACCAGGAACTGGCCTGCGATGCCCGCACCATTGCCCCGCAGCCCGCGCTGCGCGGCCTCTACGCCAGCACGCTGCTGAAGGCGCAGCTGGTCCACCCGGTTGCGCCGGCGGTCTGCCACTGGCGCAGCCAACCTGTGTTGAAGGAGCGTATCGCCATGTTGAAGCAGTCCAAGCGGAAGGCATTGCCGTGGGTGTCGGGTCAGGTGCTGGTGGTCGGGTTGTGCCTGGGGATGGGGGCGGTGGCGTGGGCGAGCCAGAGTGGCGCAATGGCGGTCGGCCCAACGGTGGCCGTCATGGATCGGGAGATCCGGGTCGACAAGATGCCACCGCCGAGCTACCCGAAGAGCGCGTTCGAGCAGAGCCAGACAGGCGTGGTGGTGCTCCGCGTCGACGTTGATGCGCAGGGTGCTGTCAGCGATGTGCGTGTAGTGAGCGCCACCAATCCGGGCGTGTTCGAAGCGGTATCGATCGCAGCAGCGCGAAGCTGGACCTACCGCCCGGCGCTGAAGAACGGCAAGCCAGTGGCGGGCGCCGTGCGCATTCCGATCACCTTCGCCATGGATGAGAACGACGACGTGACGGAGACCACCAGGTGATGCGCTTTGCACTGCTGATGGCAGCGGGGATGCTGGCGGGCTGCGCCACCCAGGAACGGCTGAGCACCGTCGACACCCGCAATGAAAGCGTTGGCCATCAGCGCCTGCATGCGGAAGGAAAAGGCGGCAGCGGCCAGGTGCAGGCGTACACACTGGGTGCAACCGAAGGCTATCGGATGCCGCAGCTGTATGTGGCGCCGGATCCGCAGATCGGTGATCGTGACCCGCGTACCGAGCTGGCGCCGACCACGATCTGCCTGCAGGTGGTAATCGATGCCGACGGCGCTGTCGAGCGAAGCCTGGCGCTGGTAGACCGCAGCGAATGCGCTGCAGGCGCGGCAAGCGAGAATGCGCCTCTGCTGCAGGCGGCGCAGGATGCGGTGGCGATGTGGAAGTATTCACCCGCCGCCGTATGCCACTTCGCACCCGGCAAGGTGCCGAACGACCGTGGCGACTGCGAAGGCGCCGAGCGCGTTGAGCCAGTGCCGGTGAGCCTGCTGTATGCATTCACGTTCGAGATCGTGAAGGGCCAGCATGTGGTGCGCACGCAGGGCAAATGACGCCGCGTCATTCCCGCCGCGATGAAGCGACCGTGCGGCCCTTACGCCCCGCCCTGGATGTTCGCCTTCACCGCCGGCTGCATCAGCGTTGGCTCTGCCAGCGTCGCATCACGCGCCTGACGCACGCTGACAAATTCGGCTTCGGCCACGCCCTCATGCACGTGGATGTTGTGCGCGCGCTGTTCGCCGATGGTGGTTTCGTTGGCGAAATCGCGGCCGCCCGGGCCGTAGTCGTGGCAGACGAACACGCGGGTGGCATCGGGCAGGGCAAGCAGGCGCTGGATCGAGCGGTACAGCTGCGCGGCGTCGCCGCCGGGGAAGTCGCAGCGCGCGGTGCCGCCATCGGGCATGAACAGCGAGTCGCCGGTGAAGACGGCATCGTCGATCAGATAGGCGATGCTGTCGCTGGTGTGGCCGGGGACGGCGATGATGCGCCCCTGCAACTCTCCCAGTGCAAAGGTCTCGCCGTCGGCGAACAGGTGATCGAAGATCGCATGTTGATCGGGCAGCTGCAGGCCATAGCGCGGTGCGAACGTGGCCTGCACCGCGCGGATGCCTTCGCCGATGGCCAACGTCGCCTGCGGGAACCGCTGCTTGAGCCGCCGCCCGGCCGACACGTGGTCGGCATGGGCGTGGGTTTCCAGCAGCCAGCGCACGTGCAGCTGCTGCTGCGCGATGGCATCGAGCATCGCGCGCACCGGTGACTCGCTGCTGGCGTCGGTATCCGGGTCGTAATCCAGTACCGGGTCGATCAGCGCGGCCTCCCTGCTGGCCGGGTCGCTGACCAGGTAGCTGAAGGTATTGCTGTCACGGTGGAAGAACGATTGCACCTGGACCGACATCGGATACTCCTCAGCGTGTGGCGAGCACGCGGTTCAGCAACTGCGCCAGATTCTCACCCGCCAGTCGCAGCTGCGCTTCGGCCACTGGCCGGTAACGCGTGGTGTAGTCGTCGCCGATCTTACGCGAGGCAGGGTAAACGCCAGGTTGCACGGAAATGCGGCAGCTGGCTTCGGCCCAGCTGACCGGGTCGCGCTGCGGGTTGGACTGGCGTGCCAGCTTCGGCGCCGGCAGCGCGCGCAGCACCGGCAGGTAGCCGGCATCGTCGACCTTTCGGGTATTGAGCATGCCGCTGTCCCACAGCGAGTGCAGGTTGGTACCGCGGTTGCCGAACTGCAGCTGGAAATCGTTGCCGCCCTTGTCGTGGCCGTAGCCGGCGTGCATCGGCTGATGGATGTCGCCGACCAGGTGCACGACGAACTTCAGCGCCTGCAGGCGCTCGCCATCGGTCAGGCTGCGGTCGCCGAGGATCGCGCTCTGCGCCTTCAGCGCTTCGACGATGCAGTTGCCGCTCTTGCAGTGCTTCGGCGCCTCGTAGTGGCAGCCATCTTCGGCGATGTTGACGTAGTGCCAGCCGGCCGAGCGACGGCCCAGGCCGGGGTCCTTGGCGCGCAGCTGGTCGGCCCAGGGCGCGATGCTGGCGAGGGTGGCGCCGGGTTCGGTGGCCAGCAGGCGGTCGACCTCGGTGCGTGTGGTCGGGTTGAGGCGGCTGTCGGCGACTTCGGCGACCAGGCGATGGCCTTGCGCGCCCCAGGCGTGGGCGGGTGCGGACAGGGTCAGCAGGGCCGGCGCGAGGGCGGCGGCGAGGAACAGGGAGTGCAGTGCTTTCATCCGCTCATTCTAGCCAGCGGGGGAGATGGGTGGTTGATGGAAAGCGGCGCGTTCATTGTCGTCGGGGCGTGTGCGGCCGGGGCAGGCAGTGCGGGACACGCCGTAAACCCATCCATGGGGGCTCGATGGCGCCATCCATGGCGCCAACGGTCCCGCTCTGCCAGCCCCGGCCGCACACCTCCAACATGGCCGCGTTGGCGGATGCAAAGGTCAAATGCAGAATCAGAATCAAATGCAGGATCACATCCTGCGGCGCGCGAAGCATCCGGCCGATAGCAACTGCGCCATGCGGATGCCGGCTTCTGCTTGCGCTTGCGCGCGCGCGGAAATGAGAGGGGCGGGACGGGTGAATTGCTCAGGACCGTTCGCCGCATGGATGCGGCGATCGAGCCTACAGGGATGTATTTACGGCGTGTCCTGAGCAATTCACCTGCCCCGCCCAAACGCAGCTCCACGCTCTGCAACAAAAAAGCCCCGGCACACACATACCGGGGCAACATGCTGCGAGGGTTTTGCCTGTAGCGGGGGAGCGGGGGCGAAGCCCCCGCCAAACAACCCCTTAGAACTTGAAGACGTAGGACGCGCCGTAGACCAGCGGATCGATGTTGACCGTGCCGATCTTCTCGCCGTCCAGCTTCACCTTGCTGTCGATGTCGATCCAGCGCATGTCCACGCGCAGGGCGCCCTTCTCGCCAATCGCGAAATCGATGCCCGCATGGGCGGCCAGGCCCCACGAATCCTGCAGCTTCAGCTTGCTGCTGGCCAGCGCGCCGGTGGTGTCTTCGCTGAAGAAGGTGGTGTAGTTCAGGCCGGCGCCGACGAACGGCGACACCTTGCCCTTGCTGTTGAAGTGGTACTGCAGGGTGACCACCGGCGGCAGCTGCTTGGTGCTGCCCACGCGGCCCAGGCCGTTGATGTTGATGTCGTGCTTGAACGGCAGCGCCGCCAGCACTTCGATGCCCAGGTTGTCGGCGATGAAATACTCACCGGTGATGGTCGGCTTGACGTCGTTGTCGACGTCGACCTTCAGGGTGCCACCGGCCAGCCAGCCGTTGTTCGACTTCGGGGCGACCTGGTGCACGCCGGCGGAAATGGTCCAGTCGCCCTTGGACTGGGCCATGGCCGGGGCGGCGGCCAGCGACAGGGCGGCGGCCAGGCTGGCCACGATCAGGGGGGAGTTCTTGCGCATGGGGGTGATCTCGTTGCTGGGTGGATGTGGCCAGTCTCGGCCTCACGCCGCGCTAACGCTTTGATCCGGATCAAATCCTGTCCGGCCGCCGTCCCGGGGCCAGCCTTGGCCGGCGGTGGTCAAGGCCGGCCTGCTAGACTTGTGGGCCCTATCCACCCCGCCGCACCTGTCGCGGCTGCAGGAGCTTGAGAACATGGCAATCAAGGTTGGTATCAACGGTTTCGGTCGCATCGGGCGTAACGTCCTGCGCTCGGCGGTGCTGAACTTCGGCGACGACATCGAAATCGTGGCCATCAACGATCTGCTGGAGCCGGATTACCTGGCCTACATGCTCAAGTACGACTCCGTGCACGGCCGTTTCAAGGCCGACGTAGCCGTCGATGGCAAGGATCTGCTGGTCAACGGCAAGAAGATCCGCCTGACCCAGGAACGCGATCCGTCCAACCTGAAGTGGGACGAAGTCGGCGTCGACGTCGTGCTCGAAGCCACCGGCCTGTTCCTGGACAAGGTCAGCGCGCAGAAGCACATCGATGCCGGCGCCAAGAAGGTCATCCTGTCGGCACCGTCGAAGGACGACACGCCGATGTTCGTGTTCGGCGTGAACGACAAGACCTACGCCGGCCAGGCGATCATCTCCAACGCCTCGTGCACCACCAACTGCCTGGCGCCGCTGGCCAAGGTCATCAATGACAAGTGGGGCATCAAGCGCGGCCTGATGACCACCGTGCATGCGGCCACCGCCACCCAGAAGACCGTCGATGGCCCGTCCAACAAGGACTGGCGCGGCGGCCGTGGCATCCTGGAAAACATCATTCCGTCCTCCACCGGCGCAGCCAAGGCTGTCGGCGTGGTCATTCCGGAACTGAACAAGAAGCTGACCGGCATGAGCTTCCGCGTCCCGACCTCGGACGTGTCGGTGGTCGACCTGACCGTCGAGCTGGAAAAGGAAGCCACCTACGCCGAGATCTGCGCCGAAGTGAAGGCACAGAGCGAAGGCGCGCTGAAGGGCATCCTGGGCTACACCGAAGACAAGGTGGTTGCCACCGATTTCCGCGGTGAAACCCACACCTCGGTGTTCGATGCCGACGCCGGCATTGCCCTCGACGGCACCTTCGTCAAGCTCGTGTCGTGGTACGACAACGAGTGGGGCTACTCCAACAAGTGCCTGGAAATGGCCAAGGTCGTCGCGGCCAAGTAAGGCCTGCGAAGATCGTTGCGCGAACCCCGGCCTGGCCGGGGTTCGTCGTTTAAGGGGCCCGGCCTGACGTAGCATGGGCCCGTCGACCGCCGCCATCGTGGCGCGCGGGATCGCATTGGAAGGCGAGGAATGGAAGCACTCTTGGTCCTGGCAGTACTGGTCCTGCTGGCGATACCGCTGCTGCTGGTGGTGGCGCTGGTGATGATTGCCGGCCTGCGCCGGCGGGT
>NZ_JBYOLA010000046.1:0-12054 GCF_057799055.1 Stenotrophomonas sp. 14P6.2.3 | reverse complement strand
CCGCACCCAAGCCTGAGGGCAGCCGCCTGGCGCAGCCGCCGCAGGCCTTCCACGCCCCGCTGCAGGGGGATCGCGCATGAGCAAGAAAGTCGACATCAAGAACCTGGATTTCAACGACATCGGCAACTGGCCGAGGAACGCGAAGATCGTGTTCTGCTCGCTGATCGCCCTGGTCATCATGTTCGTGCTTTGGATGCTGCTGGTCAGCGGCAAGCGCGAGGAACTGGCCGGTCTGGAGTCGCGGGAAACCGAGCTGCGTGCCGAGTTCACCAAGGAACAGGAACGCGCGGTCAACCTGGAACCGTTGAAGCAGCAGCTGGCACAGATGGAGCAGGTCCTGCAGCAGATGCTGCGGCAGCTGCCGAGCAAGACCGAGATGCCTGACCTGATCATCGACATCTCGCAGACCGCGCTGTCCAGCGGCCTGGCCAACGAGCTGTTTGAACCCGAGCAGGAGCAGATCAAGGAGTTCTACGCCGAGAAGCCGATCAAGCTGCGGATGGTGGGTAGTTACCATCAGTTCGGCGCCTTCGTCAGCGGCGTGGCCTCGTTGCCGCGGGTGGTGATCCTGACCATGCACGACATCAACCTCAAGCCCAAGGACAAGACCGGCGGCAACATCCGTGCCGGTGCGCTGGAACTGTCCGGTACGGTCAAGACCTACCGTTACCTGGATGAGGCCGAGGTCGAGGAACAGCAGAAGGCTGAAGCGGGCAAGGAGGCGAAGAAGTGATCCGTTCCTTCATTGCACGTGGTGGGATGGCGTTGACGGTGCTGCTGCTGGCCGCCTGTGGCCGCGGTGTGACCAGCACGCCGGGTGATGCACCCAACCTGGAAAAGTGGGTCGAAAGCGAGCGTGCGCGACCGGCGCAGCCGCTGGAGCCGCTGCCGGTGATGCAGCAGTTCGAGACCTTCGAGTATTCCGCGCAGGGCATGCGCGATCCGTTCACCGATGCCTGGACCAACCCGCAGCAGGGGAATGGGGGACTGCGGCCAGATCCGAACCGACGCAAGGAGCCGATGGAAGGCTTCCCGCTTGACGCGCTGGACATGGTCGGCACCATCGGAACAGGCGCCGGCACCGTGGCGCTGGTGATGGGGCCGGACAAGGTGACCTACCGGGTGCGTCCCGGCGGTTACCTGGGGCAGAGCGACGGGCGGGTCACCGCGGTCTTCGAAGACCGCGTGGAGCTGATCGAACTGGTGCCGGATGGCGCGGGTGGCTGGCTGGAACGTCCAGCAACACTCGCGCTGGAAGATCAATGATCGTTTACTGGGGATAGCACGATGACCTTTCACCAAGCCAAGGGGCTGCGTCCCATCCGGCGCTCTACCTTGAACTGCATCAGCGCGCTGGGAGTCGCGTTGATGCTGGCCTGCGCTCCGGCGCTGGCCGCCGCACCGTCGGAAAAGCCGACCGGCACTGCGCTGGCGGCGACGCCGGCCGCTGCGCCGGCAGGCCTTTCGGTCGCACGCATCGACTTCAAGCGTGGCGATGACGGCGCGGGCCGCCTGATCCTGCAGTTCGACGGCCAGGGCGCCATGCCCGACCTGCGCAGCCAGGGCAACAGCGTGGTTGTCGATGTCGGCAACGCACGCCTGCCGGCCAACCTGCAGAAGCCGATGAACGTCACCGACTTCGCCACCCCGGTGCAGCGCATCGACGCCAAGCCGTCCGGCGCCGGCACCCAGCTGGTGCTGAGCACCGGCGGTCCGGTCGAGTCACTGGCCTACCAGAGTGGCAACGAGTATGTGGTGGAGATCAGCCCGCGGCAGGCTCAGGCCGCCGTTGGTGCCGTCACTGCCGGCAGCGTGACCCAGGCCGCCAAGGGCATGCCGCAGCGTGGCTACGCCGGCAAGCCGGTGACCTTCAACTTCCAGGACGTGCCCGTGCGCACTGTCCTGCAGCTGATTGCCGAAGAGTCGAATCTGAACGTGGTGGCCTCCGACTCGGTGCAGGGCAATGTGACCCTGCGCCTGGTCAACGTGCCGTGGGACCAGGCGCTGGATATCGTGCTGCGTGCCAAGGGCCTGGACAAGCGTCGTGACGGCAGCGTGGTGTGGGTTGCGCCGCAGTCCGAGCTGGCCAAGTTCGAGCAGGAGAAGGAAGACGCGCGCATCGCGATCGAGAACCGCGAAGATCTGATGACCGACTACGTCCAGATCAACTATCACAGTGCCACACAGATCTTCAAAGCACTGACCGAGGCCAAGGGCATCGGCGGCTCCGGTGGTGGTGGCGGCGGTGGTCAGGGTGGCAGCGGGTCGGCGTCGCAGGAAGACAGTGGTTTCCTGTCCGCGCGTGGCCGCATCGTCGCAGACGAACGCACCAACACGCTGATGATCAGCGACATCCCGAAGAAGATCGCGCGGATGCGCGAGCTGATCAACGTGATCGACCGCCCGGTCGACCAGGTGCTGATCGAGAGCCGCATCGTCATCGCCACCGATACGTTCGCCCGCGAACTGGGTGCCAAGTTCGGCGTCAGCGGCAGCCGCGACAACGTGTACTTCAGCGGTAACCTGGAAGCCAACGCCAAGACCCGCCAGTCGCAGGTGGACGCCAACAACGCCAATGCGAAGGCTGAGCGCGACTGGATCGCCGGTGGCCGCGTGGGCCCGCCGCCGGTTTCGGTCGGTTCGGCCATCACCCGCGGCCTGAACTGGAACCTGCCAGTGGCAGCGGCCAGCAATCCGGGCTCGCTGGCATTGTCGATCCTCAACGCGGGCTACCTGCTGGACGTCGAACTGTCGGCCATGCAGGAAGAATCGCGCGGCGAAGTGATCTCCAACCCGCGCGTGGTCACCACCAATCAGCGTGAAGCGTTGATCAAGCAGGGCAAGGAAATCGGCTATGTCACCATCAGTGGTGGCGGTGCCGGCGGTGCAGCTACCCCGAACGTGCAGTTCAAGGAAGTGGTGCTGGAACTGAAGGTCACCCCGACGATCACCAACGACAACCGCGTGTTCCTCAACATGGCGGTGAAGAAGGATGAGGTCGAAAGCTACATCGTGCTGGAAGGCTACGGCCAGGTGCCCAACATCAACCGCCGCGAGGTCAATACCGCCGTGCTGGTGGAAGATGGGCAGACCGTGGTGATCGGTGGCGTGTATGAGTTCACCGACCGCAACAGTGTCAGCAAGGTGCCGTTCCTGGGCGACGTGCCCTTCCTCGGCAACCTGTTCAAGAAACGCGGTCGCAACAAGGACAAGGCCGAACTGCTGGTGTTCGTGACCCCGAAGGTCCTGCGCGTGGCGCGCCAGAACTGAGACGTTGCACCTGTTGCATCCGACCGGGGCCGCCACGTGCGGCCCCGCGTCGTTTGCGCCAGTAGATCCACGCCATGCGTGGATGGGCGAGTAGATCCACGCCATGTCCCTCCAGTAGATCCACGCCATGCGTGGATGGGTGAGTAGATCCACGCCATGTCCCTCCAGTAGATCCACGCCATGCGTGGATGGGTGAGTAGATCCACGCCATGCGTGGAGGCTGTTCAGCCGTTCTTGATGCCAGCAGCCGGACGGCCTGCGATGATGTGGGGAACCCGAGCCATCCTGCGCCGGTCAAAGGCCCCCATGAACCTGCCTCCGCCGATGCCCGAATCCATTTCTCCGCCGCCTGCCCCCGTCACCTCGCGCCTGCATGCCGCTTTCAGCGACCTGCGCGATGCACTGTCGGCCGAGATCGTCGGTCAGGCGGCGCTGGTCGAACGCCTTCTGATCGCCTTGCTGGCCGATGGCCACCTGCTGGTGGAAGGTGCACCGGGCCTGGCCAAGACCACGGCCATCCGGGCCTTGGCGGCGCGGCTGGAAGCAGACTTCGCACGGGTGCAGTTCACCCCGGACCTGCTGCCTTCCGACCTGACCGGCACCGAGATCTGGCGCCCGCAGGAAGGGCGTTTCGAGTTCGTGCCGGGGCCGATCTTCCACCCGATCCTGCTGGCCGATGAAATCAACCGCGCGCCGGCCAAAGTGCAGTCCGCGCTGCTGGAAGCGATGGGGGAACGCCAGGTCACCGTCGGCCGCCACACCTACGCGCTGCCATCGCTGTTCCTGGTGATGGCCACGCAGAATCCGATCGAGCAGGAAGGCACGTTCCCGCTGCCGGAAGCGCAGCTGGATCGTTTCCTGATGCACGTACGCATTGGTTATCCGGACCAGGCGGCCGAGTCGGAGATTCTGCGGCTTGCCCGCGAGCGTGCCCGGGGTGCGCTTGGCGAGGCCGCAGCGGCGCCGGAAAAACTGCCGATGCAGGATGTCTTCGACGCGCGCCGCGAGGTGCTGGAGCTGCACATGGCCCCCGCGCTGGAGCGCTATCTGATCGAACTGGTGCTGGCCTCGCGCGACCCTTCGCGCTACGACGCCTCGCTGGCGCGCCGTATTGCGTGGGGCGCCAGCCCCCGTGGCTCCATCGCACTGGAACGATGCGCACGGGCGCGGGCGTGGTTGGCTGGGCGTGATTTCGTCACCCCCGACGACGTGCGTGCCGTGGCCGCCGATGTGCTGCGCCACAGGGTCCTGCCCAGCTATGAAGCCGTCGCCGAAGGGTGGGATGGTGAGCGCCTGGTGCAGGAGCTGCTGGCCCGGGTACCGGCACCCTGAGTGCGCGCATGACCGGCACGACCAACGGACCTGCTCCGGGTACCAGCGAAGGCGATGGTCTGCGACCGCAGTTGGCCGAGCTGGTGGCATTGCGGCGCCTGGCACAGCTTCCGCCACCGCCTCGTCGAGGGCGAGCGGGCAGTGCAGGCCAGGCGCCTTCGCCGCTGCGCGGACGCGGCATGGAATATGCAGAATCACGCGAGTACGTGGCGGGCGACGACGCGCGCCACATCGACTGGCGCGTCACTGCACGCACCGGTCGCACGCACACCAAACTGTTCCAGGCAGAGCGCGAGCGGGTCACCCTGATCGTTGCCGATACGTCGCCTGCGCTGTATTTCGGTACCCGCGTGCGCTTCAAGTCGGTGCAGGCGGCGCGCGCCGGTGCCGTCGCGGCATGGTCCGCACAGCGTCGCGGCGATCGCATCGGTGCATTGCGCGGCAGTGATCGTGAGGCACCGATCGCACCGGCCGGCGGTGCGCGCGGTGTACTGCGCGTACTCGACGCACTCACGCGCTGGTACGCGCAGCCACCCGCCGATGACCTCGGCCTGGAGCGCGCGCTGGACCATGCCGGGCGGGTGCTGCGCCCCGGCGCGCGGATGCTGGTACTGGCCGATCCGCAGCAGGCGATCCGCATTCCGCCGGCGCGCTGGAGCGCACTGGCCCAGCACCATGACCTGAGTCTGTTGCTGCTGGTCGATCCGCTGGAGCTGCAGCCGCCAGCGGCGCCCCTGCAGTTTCTCGCCGCACAGCAGCGCATCGGCCTGGACCTGCGTCGCAGCGATGTGCAGGCGCACTGGCAAGCGCATTTCGTCGAACCGCTGCAGCAGCTGCGCAGCCAGCTTGCCGCACGTCGCGTCGATGTGCAGGTGCTTTCCACCGATGCGGCCAGTGATGCCTGGCTGGCGCCGGCACCGACGGAGGTGCCGGCATGAGTGCCTCCCTGCCACTGCGTGATGTGCAGTTGCCGGCCTCGCCAGCGTGGTGGCCACCCGCACCTGGCTGGCTGATGCTGATCGCACTGGTTCTGCTGTTGCTGGCAATCGTTGCTGCGCTGGCCTGGCGTCGGCGCCGCCGACGCCAACATTGGATGCGAGTGTTCGATCAGGAGATTGCGGCAGTGAACGGCGCGCCGTCGGAACTGGCAGCCATCGCCAGCCTGCTGCGGCGTGCGGCGCGTCAGGCACGCCCGGGCAGCGAAGCACTGCGCGATGACGCGTGGTGGCAGCATGTCGATCCCAAGGACACCCTGCCGCCTGCGCAGCGCAATCTGTTGGCCGAGGGTGCCTATCGTCCTCACGTGGATGCCGCTGCCGTGGCCGACGTGCGCGCGTGGGCGCGTGCGCGTTACCTGGCGTTGCTGCAGGAGCGCCGACGATGAGCGCGCTGGCAGCTTACTGGCCGTGGCCGGATCTGCAGCTGGCGTGGCCGCTGGCACTGCTGGCACTGCCGTTGCCGATCCTGATGTACGCGTGGAAACGGCGTGCCGACCCGGGCGCGGCGCTGCGCGTACCCTACGCCGCTGCCGAACTGGAAGCACTGGCTGGCGGCGGTCGTGTCGGCGTTTCCTGGCTGCGCAGCGGCTTGCTGTGGCTGGGCTGGCTGGCGCTGTGCGTGGCGATGGCGCGTCCGCAGCAACTGGGTGAGGCGATTACCCCGCCACAGGAAGGCCGGCAGATGATGCTGGCAATGGACGTGTCCGGCAGCATGAGCGAGCCGGACATGGTGCTCGGCGCACAGGCGGTAGAGCGCCTGACCGCTGCCAAGGCGGTATTGGCCGATTTCCTCGACCGTCGTGCCGGTGATCGCGTCGGCCTGCTGGTGTTCGGTGATCGTGCCTACACGCTCACGCCGTTGACTGCGGATCTGTCCAGCGTGCGCGATCAACTGCGCGACAGCGTGGTCGGTCTTGCCGGGCGCGAGACGGCCATTGGTGATGCCATCGCGCTGGCGGTCAAACGCCTGCGCAACCAGCCCGAAGGGCAGCGTGTACTGATCCTGCTGACCGACGGCGTCAGCAACGCCGGTGTGCTGGAACCCCTGCGCGCCGCCGAGCTGGCACGTGCCGAAGGCGTGCGCGTGCACACCGTGGCCTTTGGCAGCGACGGCAGTGCGCGGTTCTTCGGCATTCCCGTGGCCGCCGACCGCGACCCGGTGGACGAGGCAACACTGCGCAGGATCGCCGAGATGACCGGCGGCCGCTTCTTCCGTGCGCGTGACACCGACCAGCTGGTCGGCATCTATGCCGAACTGGACCGGCTGGAGCCGATCGCCGCGAAGGGACCGACACTGCGTCCGCGCAACGAGCGCTATGCATGGCCGCTGGCTGTCGCGTTGCTGCTGGGCGCGTTGGCGTGGGTATGGCCGGAGCGCCGCCGATGAGCGCGACCTTCCTGAAGATGCCCGACTGGAGCGCGTTCGACTTGAGCACGTTCGATTGGAGCGCGCTGCATTTCCTGCGCCCGGAGTGGTTGTGGATGCTGGTGGCACTGCCGCTGATCGTGGCCGTGGCCGTATACCGGCAGCGGCGCAGCGACGCCTGGCGGCAGGCAGTCGACGCCCATCTGTTGTCGCACCTGCTGGCCGGTGAGGGGAAGCGACGCGCGCGCCTGCCATGGGCGTTGCTGCTGGGCTGGACCCTGGCTGCACTGGCGATGGCTGGCCCCAGCTGGCGGCAGCAGGCGCAGCCGGTCTATCAGGCCAGCGCGCCGCTGGTGGTGGTGCTGGATCTCTCCAGCCGCATCACCGCGACCGACCTGCCACCCTCGCGGCTGCTGCAGGCGCGGGCAAAAATCGGCGCGTTGCTGCGCGCTCGTCAAGGCGGGCAGGTGGGTCTGGTGGTGTATGCCGAAGATGCCTATACCGTGGCGCCGTTGACCGACGACGCTGCAAACGTGGCGCTGTACCTTGATGCGCTGGCGCCGGAGGTGATGCCGCGTGATGGCCAGCGCGCTGATCGTGGCATCGACTGGGCGGTCCGGTTGCTGCGGCAGACCGGTGCCCTGCGCGGCCAGATTCTCCTGGTCAGCGACCAGGCTGACAGCGAAGCGATGCTTGCGGCAACGCAGGCGCGTGGTCTCGGCCTGCAGGTGTCGGTGCTGGGCCTGGGCACGCCGTCCGGCGCCGCCTATCGCGATGGTCAAGGCCAGATCGCTCAGGCCGCGCTGGATGAAACCAGCCTGCGTGCCGTCGCCACCGCAGGCGGCGGGCGTTACCAGCGCATCGCCAGCGATGATCGCGACCTGCAGGCATTGGGCGTGCTGGATGCCAGCGATGGCGGTGCACTGCAGCGGCCCGGACAGGCCCGGCAGTGGCAGGACGAAGGCTATTGGTTGTTGCCGCCGGTGATGCTGTTGGCACTACTGGCGTTCCGCCGCCGTGCGGTACTGGCGGCAGTGCTGGCCGTGGGTCTCCTGCCCTTGAGCGGGCAGCTGCAGGCGCAGCCGCGCGCGCCGACAGCTGCACCGACACCTGCACCTGCAGCGGGCACGTTGTGGGAACGTGCCGACCAGCGTGAGCATGCGCGCCTGGCTGCGGGCGTGCAGGCCTACCGTCAAGGTGATTTCGCTACTGCCCGCAAGCAGTTTGAAGGCATCGACAGCGACGCCGGCTGGTACAACCTCGGCAACGTGCTTGCCCGTCAGGGCGACTACGACGGTGCCATCGCCGCCTACGACAAGGCCCTGACGCGCCACCCGCAGATGGCCGACGCCGTCGCCAACCGTGCAGTGGTCGACGCTGCGCGCAAGCGCAAGCCGCCGTCGAACAACGACCAGGGGCAGGGCAAGGGGCAGCAGAAGCCGCAACAGGGCCAGCAGCAGAACCAGCAGGGACAGCAAGGCCAGCAAGGGCAGCAGAATCAGCCGCAGCAGGGCCAGCAGAATCCGCAGCAAGGCCAGCAGAATCCGCAACAGGGTCAACAAGGCCAGCAGCAACCGCAGGGCCAGAAGGGCCAGCAGAATCCAGCGTCTGCAGGCTCCGGCCAGCAGGGTGCGAAACAGGAGCCGCCGCAGGCAGCTGACCCGCAGGCCCAGGCGCAGGCCGATGCCCAGCAGCGTCAGCGCATGCAGCAGGCCCTGCAGCAGGCGCGTGCTGGCGAAGCCGGCAAGACGGCAGTGCGCGGCGCTGGCGGCACACCGCAACAGCGCGAGGAACAGCAGGCCGTGGAGGCCTGGATGCGGCGCGTACCGGATGATCCGGGGGCACTGCTGCGGGCCAAGTTCCAGTTGGAAAACGAACGTAGAAAGAGGGAAGGGCGATGACAGGCATGGCGAGCAGGCAATTCCGGTGGCCTCTGCCTGTGCTGGCGATGCTGCTGCTGTGGCTGCCGATGGTGGCCATGGCGCAGACGCGTGCCTGGCTGGAACAGGACAGCATCGCCGCCGGTGATGCGGTCACCCTGCACATCGAGACCGACGAAGGTGCACCGGACTATGCACCGTTGAATGCCGATTTCGCGCTCAGCGCGCAGAGCAGCAACCGCCAGGTGCAGTGGAGCAATGGCGGCGTCCAGCAGCGCAACCTCTATACGGTTGCGCTGACGCCGCGCCGCACCGGTACGCTGCAGGTGCCCTCGTTGCAGGTCGGCAGTGCACGCACGGTGCCCTTGGTGCTGCAGGTCAGTGATGCCGTGGTGGCCACCCCGCAGAGCAATGCCACCGCCTTCATCGAAACCGAGGTGGATGACCCCACGCCCTACGTGCAGCAGAGCGTGGGCGTGGTGGTCAGGCTGTACTTCGCTTCGCAGCTGGCGTCGGGCGAACTGGTGCTCGACACCCCCAGTGGCGCGTCGCTGCAGCGGGTGGGCGAGGACCGCAGCGACGTACGCCAGGTCAACGGCCGTCGCTACAACGTGGTCGAACGTCGCTTCCTGCTGATCCCCGAGCGCAGCGGTGCGTTGCGTCTGACTGGCGCACGCTTCACCGGCCGCAGCGCCGGGGGCTTCTTCGATGACTTCTTCGGCAGCGGTGGCGATGGCCGCATGAATGCTGTCGGTGCCGAACGCACGCTGCAGGTGCAGGCGCAGCCGGCGCAGGCCGTGCAGCCGTGGCTGCCCCTGCACGGCCTGCAGTTGCGCTACACCGCTGCACCCAATAGTGCGCGTACGGGCGAAGCCGCCACCGTGATGGTCGAAGCGATCGCCAACGGCGCTACCCGGGCCCAGTTCACCGATCTGCCCGTGCCCGACCTCGGCGACGCCGCGCAGGTGTTCGCCGAACCGGCCCAGTACGAGGAAACCTTCAACGGCAGCACGCCACGCCTGAAGATCACCCGGCGCTATTCGATCGTGCCGCGGCAGGTTGGATCGCTGCGCGTGCCCGGGCCACGCGTGGCCTGGTGGAACGTGGACAGCGGCAGTGCCCAGCAGGCCAGCCTGCCGGATCTGGAACTGGCCGTGGCGGCGGGCCGGGCCGGCGCGCCCGTGGCACAACCGATCGATACCGATGCCGCGCTGCCGGAAGACGCCGCCCCTTCGGTCGCATCCTCTCTTGCACCGACCGCAGCCGGCACCCGGCCGTGGCCGTGGATGGCCGCCGCCGCAGGTCTGGCGCTGCTGTGGCTGTTGACCCTGGCATGGGGATGGCGACGTGGGCGCCATGCAGTCGCCCATGCCCGTACGGTTCCCCGCCCTGGAGTCATCGCACCTGCGACGTCGTCGCGTGCCAGTGTGGCCGAGCTGCGCCGGGCCATCGATGGCGAGGGCTTCGACCAGGTGGAGGCGCTGCTGTGTTCGATGGCGGGCGTGGAGCGCCTGGAACAGGTGATCGAGCGGCTGGCCGATCCGGCCCAGCGGCAGACCCTGCAGGCGTTGCAGCAGGCGCGCTGGGGCGGATTGGGCGATGTCACCGCGCTGCGGGCCCGTCTGCGCGAAAGCTTCCGTGACGGACCGCACTGGTCGGCCGCCAGCGGCGCCGTCGACACTGGGCTGCCGCCGCTGTATCCGCCGCGGCAACCCTGAACCGGCGCGGCTTGCGCGCTTTGTTAGAGTAGATTCATTTTTCGAGGAATCCCGCGCATGACAGCAGCTGCTGCCGACAAGAAGAAGTTGCCCCTGCATTGGAAGATGGGCATCGGCTTTGCGATCGGCCTGGTCCTGGGACTGATCGTGCATGCCCTGGGCGGCAGCATCGAAGGCCTGCAGACCGGTGCCAAGTGGGTAATGGACTACGTCACCACCCCGGCTTCGGGCCTGTTCCTCAACCTGATCTTCATGCTGATCGTGCCGCTGATCTTCTCGGCGCTGATCATGGGCGTGTCGGAGATGGGCGACATCCGCGCCCTTGGCCGCATCGGCTGGAAGACGTTGGCCTACACCGTGCTGCTGTCCGGCATCGCTGTGGGTATCGGCCTGGTGCTGGTCAACCTGCTCAAGCCCGGTGCCGGCGTCGACCCGCAGGTGGCCGCGCTGATGCTGTCGGAGAACGCCGAGCGCAGCAAGGAAATCGTGGCTGGCATCCATGGCACGCCGAAGGGCATGGACATGCTGCTGTCGATCGTGCCGAGCAACGTGCTGCAGGCCGCTTCGGACAATGGCGCGATCCTGTCGCTGATGTTCTTCGCGCTCATGTTCGGTATCGGCATGGTGCTGACCGACGAGGCCAAGGTAGCCCCGCTGCGTCGCGCCATCGAAGGCGTGTTCGAAATCTCGATGACCCTGATCAACCTGGTCATCCGCCTGGCGCCGTATGCCGTGGCCTGCTTCATGTTCAACCTGGCCGCGCTGTTCGGCTTCGACCTGATCATCCGCCTCGGTGCCTACGTGGGCGTGGTGGTGCTGGCGCTGGGCCTGCACATGGTGGTGACCTACGGCACCGCGGTATGGCTGTCGGGGCGTTCGCCGCTGGCGTTCTTCCGGCAGACCCAGGAGGCCACGGTGATGGCCTTCTCCACCGCCTCCAGCAACGCAACCCTGCCGACCGCGCTGCGCGTGGCCGACCAGATGGGCCTGCCGCAGCGTGTGTCGCGCTTCGTGCTGACCGTAGGCGCCACCGCCAACCAGAACGGCACGGCGCTGTTCGAGGGCGTGACAGTGATCTTCCTGGCCCAGTTCTTCGGTGTCGACCTGAGCATCGGCCAGCAGGTCATGGTGATGGCGGTCTGCATCCTTGGTGGTATCGGTACGGCCGGTGTGCCGTCCGGCTCGCTGCCGGTTGTGGCGATGATCTGTGCGATGGTCGGCGTCAATCCGCTGGGCATCGGCCTGATCCTGGGCGTGAACCACTTCCTGGACATGTGCCGCACCGCGCTGAACGTGACCGGCGACCTGGCCCTGACCACCCTGGTGGCCAAGGGCGAAGCCGCGGACACCCCGGCCGAGATCGCTGCCGCCGCGGCCCGTCTGGACAACTGACCGGTAGTGCCGGCCCCCGCGCCTTCCGGCGCAGCCCCCGGACTCCGGGGGCGGTAGTGGGGGAGGCTCTCCGTGCCACCCCCACCCTCCCTTGACCT
>NZ_JBYOLA010000045.1:0-15198 GCF_057799055.1 Stenotrophomonas sp. 14P6.2.3 | reverse complement strand
TCTTTCATCGTTGCGAGCCGCCTATTATGCCGGACTTTTCGAGTCCGTCAACACCTTCGTTCGATCATCTCGTCCGGCGGTGGTGGCGTCGCTGTTCGCGTTGGTGGCTTCCGAAGAAGTCGCCGCGCTGCAGCAAGGGAGCGAATTCTAGAGATCCTGCAGAATTCGTCAACTCTTTTTTTCAGGAAGATGACAGAACAGCGCCTGCACCCTGCATGGCGGCTGCTGATATGTCACCGCGGCGTTGCCCGCGCGTTGCGCGGTCAACGCCGCAGGCGCTATCAATACACCGATGCATAGCGAAGAGAAGAGCATGGACACGCAGAAACGACAGGGATGGTGGCGCGATCTTTCGATGCCGGCGATCGTCGCCGGCTTCATCACCGTGCTGGTCGGCTTTGCCAGTTCGGCGGTGATCGTGTTCCAGGCCGCGCAGGCCGTTGGTGCCGACCAGGCGCACATCGCCTCATGGATGTGGGCCCTGGGGCTGGGCATGGGCGTGACCTGCATCGGCCTGTCGCTGCGCTACCGCGTCCCGGTGGTCACCGCATGGTCGACGCCGGGTGCGGCGATGCTGGTCGTCGGTGCCGGTGGCGCGTCTCTGTCTGAAGCCACCGGTGCGTTCCTGCTGGCGGCGGTGCTGGGCATGCTCGCGGGCTTCTCCGGGGTGTTCGCCCGGCTGATGAAGCGCGTGCCCATGGCCTTGGCCGCGGGCATGCTGGCCGGTGTGCTGCTGCGCTTCGGCCTGGACGTGTTCGTGGCAATGAACACCCAGCGCATGCTGGCGTTGGCCATGTTCGCTACCTGGCTGCTGGGCCGCCGCCTGTTCCCCCGTTATGCGGTGATCGCCACTCTGCTGGTCGGCATCGCCATCGCCGCCAGCCAGGGTCTGCTGCATGCACAACAGGTGCACCTGCAGCTGGCCGTACCGCAATGGGTCACTCCTTCGCTGTCGTGGACGGCGATGGTCGGTATCGCCCTACCCCTGTTCGTGGTCACCATGGCCTCGCAGAACATCCCCGGTGTGGCGGTGATGCGCGCCTCCGGCTATGACGCACCGGTGTCGCCGGTGATCGGCTGGATCGGCGTGGTCAACACGCTGCTGGCACCCTTCGGCGCCTACGCACTGAACCTGGCAGCCATCACCGCGGCGATCTGCATGGGCCGTGATGCCCACGAGGATCCGGCACGGCGCTACACGGCGGCGATGGCGGCCGGCGCCTTCTATATCGTCATCGGCCTGTTCGGGGCCACCGTAGCGGCCCTGTTCGCTGCCTTCCCCAAGGAGCTCGTGGCCTGCGTGGCCGGTATCGCCCTGTTCGGCACCATCGGCAACAGCCTGGCCAGTGCATTGGCAGTGGAGCGCGACCGCGAGGCCGCGCTGGTCACCTTCCTGGTGACCGCCTCGGGGATGACACTGGCCGGTATTGGTTCTGCGTTCTGGGGCCTGGTCGCCGGGACGCTCTGCCTGTGGGTGCTGCGGCCGCGGCAGGCCAGCTGAAGGGATCAGCCGGCCAACACGGCCCCGACGATGCCCAGGGTGACGGACACGGCGATGGCGATCACAGCACCAATCACGCTGGTATCGCCACGTGCTGCCAGCGTGCTGCGCACCGCAGCCTCGTTGTCCGTACTGAGCGACTGGGCGCGTGCGATCTCCCGCTGGCAATGCTGCAGGTACCAGCTGTTGGCGAAGACACCCACGGTAACGCTCAGGCCCAGGTTGATCACCAGCGACAGGGCATCCGGCACTTCGATGAAGGCCTCGATCGCGCTGGATGCCACCAGCACGCCGACCCAGATGGCGGCCATGCGGTACATCTTCCGGTACATCATCCAGATCACGCCAAACAGGAACCCCGGCCAGTGCCAGGTGCCCGCCGCGTTCGCGGTGCCCTGGTCCAGGCGCCAACGCTTGCGATAGATCGGGAAGTTGCCGCCGACAATGGCTGCATACAGACCCAACTGGCCGGTCAGTCCGGCGCCCAGTGGAATGACATCGGACGTTGCCGCTGCGGTCGGTGCGCGGTATGGGTCATGGCTGGACGCTGCGGCGACGGCGATCTCACTGGCAGGCGGTGCTGCCGGGCCATCGGCGACGCCGTCGGCAGCCGACGCTGGCGCTGCAGTCGACTGCAGCGACTGCAGCGGCTGCCAGCCAGCCATGCCCTCGCACCAGAGCAGGGTGTGGCCGGTGATGACGCCGTCCTGCTGCAACCTCTGCAGGCCAGCCAGGTCCACTGGCCCTTCACTCTTGCCGTTGCGGGCGTAGTACCACTGTGCTTCCTGCATTGAAAATCGTCCTGTGTGGGCGTTGCGCGGTTTACAGGGATGCGCTGGACAGCGTCTGCACCAGCGTGTGGCGACCGCCGGGAGCGATGGTGATCACATCGGGCCCGGCGTTGGCGGCTTCCAGGCAGACGTAGTCGCGCCAACCGTCGCCGACATCGGCCATCTTCGCGGCAGCGTCGGCGCCAGGGTTCCATGCCACCAGCGAGCGGCTGCCTTCGGTGCGGATGTCGATGCGGCGCTTGAGCACCGGGTCGCGCAGCACATAGTGCCCGCCGGCCTGGGTATAGATGCGGTCGCTGCGGCCCGGATCACGCGGATCACGCAGCGACCAGGGGCCCTGCTGGCGGCGAGACTGGGCGTAGTTCTCGAACTTGTCGAGGTAGTCGAGGCCATCGACGCCGTCGACGTCCACCTTGCTGGCGTCACCGACACGGAAGTAGTTGTGCAGCGCCTGGGTGATGGTGGCCGGGGCCTTGCCGGTGTTCTCGGTAACCAGCTGCTGGCGCAGTTCACGGCCGACACGGACGGTCATGGTCAGACGCAGGCCGAGATTGTCCAACGCAGGCGGGGCCAGGGTCAGTTCGATGCTGCCATCGTCGAGGCGGCGCGCCTGCTGCAGTTCCCAGGGCAAGGTGCGCACGAAGCCATGGGCCGGCACGTCGTCGCCCTGCCCCTGGCGGCCGAAGTACGGCCAGCACACCGGGCTGCCGCCACGGATGGGCGTAGGCAGTGCCGCGCGCTTGGGCGAGAGCCACATCACATCGGGTTGGCCCTTGGGCACGAACGAGAGCAGTTGACCGCCGAACACGCTGATCGCGGCGGTTGCCTGCGGGGTTTCCACCAGCCAGGCATCGAGTCCCTGGAACTGGCCACTGCTGACACCTTGGATCTGTTGCACGCTGGATCGACTCCGGATGGCCGGCGACTGCACGGCACTGTAGTTGGTGGGAAGGCTGAAGCGGGTGGGTGTGGCCGGAACCTTCGCCTGCGGTCCGCTCTGCAGCGCGCGCAGAATGCGCTGGCCAGCGCGACCATCGGCGTCGGCCCAACCGAGCCGGCGCTGCTCGACCTGGATGGCGCGACGACTGGCGGTACCGATCATGCCATCGGCGGCGCCGATGTCATGGCCGCGCGCCAGCAGCAGGGTCTGCAGCTGGCGGCGCTCGTCGCGGCCAAGACCGGGATCATCGGTGGGCCAGGCCGTCACCAGTCCATTACCCCCGCGCAGGCGATCGGCCAGGGTGGCGATGGCCAAGGCATAGCTCTCGGCCGCGTTGTAGCTGTAGATCGCGTCGTAGTTGCGGAACACCAGCAGCGCCGGGCCCTTGTTGCCGGCCGGCAGCAGCAGCGCGGCGCGTGCATCGGCGGGCAGGCCGGCCGGCGCCAGCGCGCTGCCGTCCAGGCCGGTCACGCCCAATGCGCGCCAGTCGGCCAGTGCCCGGCGCTGGGTGCGGCCGGCCTGGCCGGCGTTGAAGCCGGTGGGGACGCGGACTTCCATGCCCCAGGGTTCGCCGGTTCGCCAGCCGGCACGCTTCAGATAGTTGGCGGTGGAAGCCAATGCATCGGGAATGCTGCCGACCAGATCGCGGCGGCCATCGCCGTCACCATCAACGGCAATGCGTGCGTAGGTGCTGGGCATGAACTGGGTGTGGCCGAAGGCACCGGCCCAGGAACCGGTCAGGCCCTGTGCCTGCAGGTCACCCTTGTCGATGAGCTTGACCAGCGCCAGCAGTTCGCCGCGGAAGAAAGGTTGCCTTCGGCCGGCACAGGACAGCGTGGCCAGCGACTGCAGCAGCGGACGCTTGCCGAACACGCGCCCGTAGTCGCTCTCCACACCCCATACGGCGACGATGGTGACTGGATCGACGCCGTACTGCGCCGATACGCGCTGAAGCAGATCGCGGTGCTGCTGCAGCATGGCGCGACCGTCGTCCACGCGCTGGCGATCGACCAGCGCGGCCAGGTAGTCCCAGATCGGTGTGGTGAACTCCGGCTGCGCGTCGAGCAGCGGCAGCACGGTGGGATCCGGCTGCAGTCCGGCGGTGATGGCCGTGAAACGGTCAGCGGCAATGCCCTGGCTGGCGGCAGTCGTCTGCAGTCCCGCCATGCAGCGGGCGAACGCGGGATCAGCGGTTGCCGCGGCTGTCGGCGGGGCCGCCGCTGGCACGGCAAGCGCGGCGGCGAGGCCGAGCGTGGTCAGAATGGGCATGGCGTACTCCGTGTTGCCGGTGCTGGAGCCATGGTAACGCGGAGGAGCGGCAAGGTTGGCCGTTGCTGCCGGCCAGCGGCCGGCACTACCGGTGGCTATGGTGCGGGGCGCAGAAGGCGCAGGCCGTACGCAGGATGGTCAGCGTTCCAGTGCGCCACCACCTCCAGCCCTGCCCGCTGCAGCAGATGGCCGAAGCTGGCGTCGGTGTACTTGTGGCTGTACTCCACGCGGATCGGTTCGCCCGCGCTGAAGTGGAAGGTGCGGCCGTCGAGATGGACGTCCTGCTCGCGCTGGCTGACCAGGTCGGTTTCGATGCGCAGGCGCGCAGTGCTGTAACGGGCCTGGTGACGGAATCCGTCGAGATCGAAATCGCTGCCGACCTCGCGGTTGAGGCGCGCCAGCAGGTTCAGGGTGAAGGCGGCGGTGATGCCGTCGGCATCGTTGTAGGCGGCCTCGATCAGTGCCGGGTCCTTGTGCAGGTCGATACCGACCAGCGCCAGGCCGTCCTTGCCCATCGTCTGCCGCATTGCACGCAGCAGCGCGATCGCGTCCTCATCAGCGAAGTTGCCCAACGTGGAACCCGGGAAGAACAACACCCGGCGCGCGGCAGGCCGGTCCGGCACGGGAACCTGCACCGGCCGGGTGAAGTCGGCACACACCGGCAGCATTTCCACGTCCGGCAGCGCCGGTGCCAGGTGGTCGATGCTGGACAACAGCGCCGCGCGCGAGATCTCGATGGGGGTATAGGCCACCGGATCCTGCAGAGCGGCCAGCAGGCGGGCGGTCTTGCGGCCGCTGCCACTACCCAGTTCCACCACATGTACGCGCGGCCCCACCGCCTGCGCGATCTGCGGCAGTACCCGATCCAGCAGGGCCAGCTCGGTGCGTGTGGGGTAGTACTCGCGGGTGTGGGTGATCTGCTCGAACAAGCGCGAGCCGCGCGCGTCGTAGAAGTACTTGGAAGGCAACTGGCGTGAGGCCTGCGACAACCCCGCCACGGCGTCGGCAAGGATCTGCTGGCGGCCGGGGGTAAGGTCGGTCAGCGCCTGCAGCGCATCCTGGACGGTACTCATGAAAGATCCCTTGCCAGGCGCATGCCTGAGAACTGCCAACGCGCCGGTGGCATGAAGAAGTTGCGGTAGCTGGCCCGCACATGGCCGCGCGGGGTGGCACAGCTGCCACCGCGCAGCACCCATTGGCCGCACATGAATTTGCCGTTGTATTCGCCCAGGTTGCCGGCGAACGGACGGAAGCCGGGATAAGCACCATAGGCGCTGCTGGTCCATTCCCAGACATCGCCGAACAGCTGGCGGATGCCCCTGCCCTGCCCTGCCTGCGGATGCAGCTGGTCGTCATCGGCGAAGTGGCCTTCGACCGGCTGCGTGGCGGCAGCCGCTTCCCATTCGAATTCGGTGGGCAGGCGGGCACCGGCCCAACGCGCGCAGGCATCGGCTTCGTAGTAGCTGAGATGACAGACCGGTGCGTGCAGATCGAGCTCGCGCCATCCACCCAGGGTGAACTCGCGCAGCAGGTCGTCGTCCCAGTACAGCGGATGCTGCCACTGCTCGACCTCGCGCAGCGCCCAGCCCTCGCTCAGCCACCAGCGTGGATCGCGGTAGCCACCCTCGTCGATGAAGGCGCGGTACTCGGCGTTGCTGAGCGGGCGTTCGGCGAGTACATGCGCGGGAAGCAGCACGCGATGCACGGGTGACTCATTGTCATAGGCGAACGCTGCGTGCTGCGGCCAGGCGGATGCACCGATACTGACGATGCGTTCGCCCTGTTCGACCCAGCCCTGTGCGCTGTGGTCACTTACGGCGATGGGCAGGTCATCGCGATACGGCGGCTGCAGCGGATTGCACCAGAAGGCGTGCTTGATGTCGGTGAGCAGCAGCTCCTGGTGCTGCTGTTCGTGATGCAGCCCCAGCTGCAGGTGCTGCAGGGCGTCGCTGCCCAGGTCGCCATCGCGCAGCTGTGCCAGCACCTGTTCATCCACGTGCCGGCGGTAAGCGTGGACCTGCTGCAGCGAGGGCCGCGACAGCAGACCGCGCTGTGGCCGTGCGTGGGCAGGGCCGAGACTCTTGTAGTAACTGTTGAACAGATAGTCCCAGGCCGGATCCCAGGGTGTGTAGCCGGGCCGACTGGCGAGGACGAAGCGTTCGAAAAACCAGGTGGTATGGGCCAGGTGCCATTTGGCCGGGCTGGCATCGGCCATGCTCTGCAGCAGGGCATCTTCGGGGCTGAGCGGTGCGGCCAGCTGCATGCTGCGCCCCCGCACGTGGGTGAAGTGGCGGGCGAGGTCATGCTGCGGGGCAGCGACGGCGGCGGGTACGCTGTCCATGCAACCAGCTTCGGCCGCGGCCGGTGAGCGCGATGTCATGGCCCGGTGCCATGCTGTTCACATCGGCGCCCGCGGATTCAAGAAGGGCACCGTTCAAGAAGGGCACCGTTGCGCCGCTAACGGCAGTGCTGCGGCCGCGTCGTGACCGCGCTGGAATTCCGTGTGGCCCATCATCCGCTCCGACAGCCTGTGCACTATCTGTTCGTGCTGCCCGCCGTGCTGGTCGCACTGGTGCTGTGGGTGAGCCTGGAAAGCGATGATGTCGGCCGCGCCGGGCAGCGCATCCTGCCGTGGTTGCTGGCCTGCCTGGGTGCAGGACTGGCGCTGATGTACAACCAGGTGCGCACGTTGTGCCTGTTGCTGTTGGTGGCGCTGGCCTTCGCGGTGCTGCACCAGGATCTGGGGCACTACCTGCGCGATGGGCGGGTAACGGCGCTGACCCCACTGCGCTTCCATGCGATCTCGACCTGGCTGCCGTTGTTGTTCGCCATCCATGCGTTGTGGCCCGAACGCGGGCGCCGCCGCCAGGACCTGCTGCTGAGGGCCACGATCAGCGGTGTTGCCGTGGCGGTTTTCATCCTGTTGGCCGCACAGCAGCCACAAGGCATGCACGACCTGCTGTCGAACCGGCACTTCCCCTGGATACCGAGCGACTGGAACGCGTTGGCGCAGCTGCCTGCCATGCTGTTCCTGCTGGCCACCGCTGCGCTGGGATGGCAGGCGTGGCGCCAGCCGCGGCCGCTGCATACGGCGATGCTGCTGGCCCTGCTGTGCCTGTGGTGGATGCTGCCGCGGATCTTCCTGCAGCCGGTGCTGCTGCCGGCGTTGAGCGTGGCGGCGCTGCTGCTGATGCTGGCCGCGACCCTGCAGGAGTCTTTCCACATGGCATTCGGCGACGAGCTGACCGGCCTGCCCGGCCGTCGTGCGTTCAACGAGACGCTCAAGCGTGCCACCGGCACCTACAGCATCGCGATGATCGACGTCGATCATTTCAAGAAGTTCAACGACATCCACGGCCACGACACCGGCGATGACGTGCTGAAACTGGTGGCCTCCCGGTTGTCGCGGGTGGGCGACGGCGGCCGCGCGTTCCGTTATGGCGGCGAAGAATTCGCCGTGGTTTTCCTCGACCGCCCGGCATCGGCCTGCGTGGACGCGGTGGAGGCGCTGCGGCAGGGCATCGAGCAGAGCCGGATGCAGCTGCGCGACCGCACTACCCGCAGCCGTGACGATACGCTCGGCCAACAGCAGCGCGGGCGCGGCGGTGGCGGTGCGGTGGTGCAGGTGACCGTCAGCATCGGCCTGGCCGACAGCCGGGTCGATCCGCGCCCTGCCGGGGTGGTCAAAGCGGCCGACCAGGCGCTGTATGCGGCCAAGGAGGAAGGCCGCAACCGCGTGTGCGCGCATGGCGGACAGCGGGTGCTGGCCGTGCGCGGCAGCCACGCTCAGACGGCGTCGAGGTAGTACCAGCGACCTTCGATCCGCAGGAAGCGGCTGTGCTCGGTCATTTTCACCGCGCTGCCGCCACCGACGCGGTAGCGAGCGGTGAAGCGGACCTCGGCACTGTCGATGCCGGTAACCTGGTGATCCTGCACGGTCAGGCCCAGCCACTGGGTGCGCTGGCCGGGGGCATCATCGAGCGACAGTTCTGCGGGGCGGGTGTCCGGATGCCAGGTGGCACGCAGGTAGTCCGGCAGATGGCGCACATAGGCGCTGTAACGCGAGCGCATCAGACGCTCGGCATCGGGCGCGGCGTCGCCGGCATGGAAGCGACCGCAGCAGGCGGCGTAGTCGGCGGCCAGGCCACAGGGACAGGGATCGGGGGCGGTTCGGCTCATGCGGGTATTGTCGCGTGGGCGGGGGCAATGTGACAGGCGTATGCTGTCGCGCCCTCACTTCGATCGATCGCCGTGCTGGAAATGATTCCTCCTGAGTTGTGGTGGCTGGTGGCGATCGCCTTCATTGCCGGCCTGGTTGATGCAGCCGTGGGTGGCGGCGGACTGGTGCAGTTGCCGGGCCTGTTCACGGTGCTGCCGCAGCAGACGCCGGCGATGCTGTTCGGCACCAACAAGTTCAGCTCGATGTTCGGCACCGGCGCGGCGGCGTGGCGTTATGCACGCAACGTGCGCTTCCCGTGGGAGCCGGTGTTGTTCGCCGCCGGTACGGCCTTCGTGTTCTCCTTCCTTGGCGCTACGGCGGTCAGCCTGTTGCCCAAGGACGCAGTGCGGCCACTGGTGCTGGTGCTGCTGGTGGCGATGCTTGCCTACACGTTGTGGAAGAAAGACTTCGGCGCACTGCACCGGCCCCGCGAGATCGGCCGCAACGAGTTGATGATCGCGCTGGCGATCGGTGCGGCAATCGGTTTCTACGATGGCTTCTTCGGGCCCGGCACCGGCAGCTTCCTGATCTTCCTGTTCGTGCGCTTCTTCGGACTGGACTTCCTGCGTGCGTCGGCAGCGTCGAAGGTGGTGAACCTGGCGACCAACGTGGCGGCGATCTCGTTCTTCGTGCCGACCGGCAACATCCTGTGGCTGTTCGCGCTGCCGATGGCGGCGGCCAACATCATCGGTTCGGTGGTGGGCACGCGGTTGGCGCTGAAGGGCGGCACGCCGTTCATCCGCAAGCTGTTCGTGGGCCTGGTGGTGGTGCTGATCGCGCGGATGGCGTGGGATACGTTCCGTAGTTCGTGAATGAGCGTCATGACCTGGTAGGTGCCAACCTTGGTTGGCACGCTGTTTCCGGTCGCGAAGTGCAGCCGAGCATGGCTCGGCTCTACTGGGGATTGGCGGCCGAGGCGATCAGGCTTCGGCTTCTTCCGGTTCGTCGGCCTGCTGGCGGCTGCGCTCCGGCAGCTTCAGGCGCTTGCCTTCTTCGTCGTACTCGATGAGCAGCACGCCCGAATCGTGGCGGCCGCTGATCTCGACGAAGCAGGCGCCACCGATGAACGGCTCCAGCGTCATCACCGATTTCAGCGGGGTGGCGACCACCATCTGGAAACCGAAGTTGTCGAAGATGTTCATCGCCAGCGCGGTGAACTCGTTGTCGGCCTTGTCGAAGGCTTCGTCGAGCACGACCGCGGCATAGCTGGGCAGCTGGCTGTCGGCACCGCCGAGCTGGTAGCGCAGCGCCGCCGCCAGGCAGGTGGTGGCCAGCTTCTGCCGCTGACCGCCGGACTTGCCGGCGCCACTGCGGTAGATCTCGACCTGCTGGCGCGTTTCCACATCCAGTTCCACGCCGATGAACTCCACGTGCAGGCGCACGTCGAGCACAATCTCGCGCCAACGCTTGTCTTCGCCTTCCTGCGAGCCCAGGCGGTTGACCAGCTGGCGCAGGACGGTGAACTGCGTTTCGGCGACGTCGCGCTGCTCGGTCTGCTGCTGCGACAACACCTCGCGCAGCTGCAGGTGGAACTCCTGCACTTCCGGCAGGCGCCGGTCGTTCAGCTCGATGGTCAGCAGGGTGCCGCGGTTGAAGGGCACCTGCTCGAGGCTGGCGTTGACTTCATCCAGGCGCTGGCCGATCGACTTGCGGGCCTCGGCACTGTGCCGCTGCAGCGCCAGCAGGTTGTTCTTGCTCTGGTTCTGCAGCAGGTCGAAGAAGCGTTCTTCGTGCTGCGGCAGGCCATCGCGTTCAAGACGTTCGAGGCGGGCGAGGAAATCCTCGGCCGAGGCCACCGACACGGTGAAGTCGCCCGATTCTTCCGGCCACTGCTGGATGAAGCGACGGAAGCAGCCCAGCAGCAGGTTCTCGACGCGGTTGACGTCCTGCTGCGAAGACGACAGCTGTTCGTTCAGCGCGTTGCTGACCTGGCGCATGTGCGCTTCCAGCGTTTCCAGGCTGAGCGGGCCCTGCTCCTGCAGGCGCTCGGCCAGGCCGGCTTCCTGCTCTTCGGCGAGTGCCGGCAATACCAGCGCACGGCTCTGCTGGCGGGCCCGGTCCAGGCGGTCGCGTTCGCGCACCAGCTGGCCGCGCTCGACGCGGGTGTCTTCATAGGTGCGGCGGGCCTGCTCGATATCGGCACGGGTGGCGTCGATCTGCTGGGCGATCCTGGCCAGGTCGGCGTTGCCTTCGCGCAGCGCATGCAGGCTGGCCTCGATGTCAGCCAGGCGCTGCTGCGGCGCGGCGACGTCGATTTCATTCCAGCTGATACCAACCAGCTGGTGGCAGGCCAGGCGACGTTCGTTGTCGCGGTCACGCTGGCTGCGCAGGCGCGCGATGTCGGTATCGCAACTGGCGATACGGGCGGCCAGCTCCTGGGCTTCCTTCTCGAAGACGGCGAGCTTGTCGCGGTTGCTGAAACCCAGCAGCCAGCGGCGGCGATCATTCACCGCACTGCGATCGTCCTTCTCGAAGCGGTCGCCCGGATGCTTGACCTGGCCTTCGCGGGTGATGCCGCGGTCGACGTTGCGCAGCTGCTTGGCATCCACGCATTCGTAGTCGAAGCGCTTGCCCAGCTCGCGGCGCAGCCAGCTTTCGAACACGTGGTCGCGCAGTTCCAGCTTGTGCAGCAGCGATTTCGCGGACGGCTCGCGGGCGAACGCATCGTCATTGCGACGCACGCGGTAGTAGGTGAAACGCATGCCCAGGTGGGTGCGGTTCACCCATTCGGCGACGTCGTTGTAGTGCTTGTCGTCGACCAGCAGCGATTGCGCGAAGCCACCGAGCACACGCTCGATCGCGCCCTGCCAGCTCTGCTCTTCCGAGCGGACCTGGATCAGTTCGCCGACGAACGGCAAGGCCGCTTCGGAGATACCGGTTTCTTCGGCCAGGCGCGCGCGCAGCTTCTGCATCGGCGCAGGAATGCTGGAGGGCGTGCGCTGCATCGCCTCCAGTTCGCCACGCACGTCGGAGAAGCGTCGCTCGTCGTCGCGCTTGCCGCCCAGCCGTTCGCTGATGGCGTCGTCCAGGGCGCTCGAAGCACGCTGACGGTCTTCCAGTTCGGACTGCGCCTGCTCGACCAGCGCGGCGAAGCCATGCGCGTCGTCGGGCAACGCGGCCTGCAGTTTCTGTGCGGCGTCGTGTGCCTGCGCCTGCTTGGCCAAGCGGCGGTCGCGTTCGGCTTCGGCGCGACCCTGCTCGCGTTCCAGTTCCTCGATGCGCTCACCGCCCTGCTGGCGGCGCTGCAGTTCCAGCTCGGCCAGGCGTTCGGTGTGGTTGTCCAGCGCCGCACGGCGCTGCGCTTCCTCACCCAGCAGGCCACGATCGCGCGTGTCCATCTCGCGCAGGCGCGCTTCGATCAACAACTGGCGGCGGCTTTCGCGGAAGCTGTCGATACCGAGCTTGAGCGCTTCGTCGTCGCCGCGACGGCGGCTCATCGCCTGCAGGTCGCCATAATGTTCGCGCGCCGGCTGCAGGGTTTCGACCTGACGCCGCGCGGTGACCACGGCCTGGTGCGCGCCGTCGAGTTCGGCGAAATCGCTGACCAGTCGTTCGGCAGCGTCGAAGGTCTTCGGCGTGTCGAGCATGAAGTCGCGCAGGAAGACGTTCAGGTCGCCCAGGTTCTTCGCGGACTGCGTCTTGTGCAGCAGCCGCAGCGCCATCTCGTTGTCGATACCGAGCAGGTGGCGGAAGCGTTCGGCGTAGCCGGAGAACGTGTCGAAGTGATGGACGTCGGCCAGCTTCTGCTTGAGCTTGCGCAGATCCAGGTCGAAACCGCCGAGGTCCTTGGCGATGTCGAACGGGCGCTCGGCGATCATGTAGTGCTTGCGCACGTCACCGGCGGAGGTGCTGCTGCCAGCGATCCACAGCAGGCGTACCAGGCTGACCACGCGGCCATCACCGGCGCGGTACTCCAGCACCAGCGCGGTCCAGGTTGCGCCCTTGCGCAGGTACTGGGTGGCGATTTCACCGGTGCCACTGTCCTGCTGGTCGGCCCACGCGCCGCGCACGTAGGACACCAGGTTGCGGTCGCGGCCGCTGCGTTCGGCTTCACGCGCAGCGGCGTTGAAGTCGACGATGGCCGGTGGCGTCAGCAGTGCGGACATGGCATCGAGCAGGGTCGACTTGCCCGAGCCGGAGCGGCCGACAAACAGGAAGCCCCGCTCGGCGATCGGCACTTCGGTCAGGCCGTTGAAGGTGCCCCAGTTGTGCACCTGCAGGCGGCGCATGCGGAACTGCTGCAGGCGCGGGTCGG
The DNA here is from genome assembly GCF_057799055.1 of Stenotrophomonas sp. 14P6.2.3. Classification (NCBI taxonomy): domain Bacteria; kingdom Pseudomonadati; phylum Pseudomonadota; class Gammaproteobacteria; order Lysobacterales; family Lysobacteraceae; genus Stenotrophomonas; species Stenotrophomonas sp. 14P6.2.3. Next base: position 2,223 of record NZ_JBYOLA010000045.1, on the reverse strand, counting down.
GCAGGCCGTCGTTGAACAGGGCGGGAGTGTGCTTGGAAATGGCCATGCGGTGCTCGGGTCTCTCAGGCTTCAGCGGCCGGGGTTTCACGCAGCTGGCGGTAGACCGCCGAAAGCTGGGATACGTCTTCGGCGGAGAACAGCAGCTTCAACGCCGGCGAGACTTCGTGGCGGTCTTCCTGGCCGCCGAGACGGGTCAGGATGTGGTTGTCCTTCATCTTCTGCACCGCCGAGGCGACGCGCCGATTGAAGCCGGCGCGGTCGGTGGACAGGTTCTTCTCGTAGATGGCCAGCGCTTCGGCCATTTCGGCGTCGGCGACCACGGCGCGGTTGCCGCGTGCATCGGCTTCGCCCAACTGCTGGCGCAGGTACAGCAACAGCACCGAATCGATGAAGGTCAACGGCGACGTGCGCAGCAGTACCGGTGCATCGACGTCCTCGGTATCGGCCTGGCGGGTGAACGCCACGCCACTGTCACGGTCGAGCACCAGTTCCAGGAACAGATCCGACAGCGCCGAACGGATGCCGGCTTCGCTGCGGATCAGTGCCGGCCACAGTTTGGCGTGGCGCAGCTGGTCGATGCTGGGGCCGATCAGCAGCTGGCACAGCGCGCGGCGCGCATCCAGCGGCAGGCGGCCGGTATCGCCCATGTAGTAGACGTCGTTGCCACGCTTGGGCTGTGCCACGGTCGTCACCGGCTCGGCCTCGTAAGCGTCTTCGGCCAGGTCGGCATGCGGTGCGTCGATGGGGTCTTCATGCCAGCTCATGGCGTCTCTCCTGGGTAAACCAAACCAGCGGGATGCGGGCGCGACGGATCTGGCCGTCGCCACCACGCCATTCGGCAAGCTCCTGTTCGCCGACGATCACGCTGCCAAAGCGCGTGCCCAGCGAGAGGTAGCCGATGACACTGCCCAGCCCCTGCGGCGCTTCGCGCTGCGACAGGGCCTGGGCGATGCTGAGTTTCGGCTGCCTGTCGAGCAGGTCGTGCAGGTCGCGGCGCAGGGTGCGGAAATCGATTTCCGACGACGCCACCAGGTCGCCCACGCTTTCCAGGCTGATGCTGGCCGCATCGTTGTATTCGACGTTGCCATCGACCTGGGCGCTGCGCGGGTCGTGCAGCTTCCACTGCGACCACGAGCGCAGGCGGCTGGTGGTCAACTGCAGGTCGCGGCCGATGGCGCGCTGCGCCGGGAAGTCATCGCGCAACGCCAGTGCTTCGGACTGCGCCTGCTTCAACAGCTGGTTGAGGCGGCGCTGTTCCAGGTAGCCACGGCTCTGCACGAAACCGCGCAGGCTGCGCGCGAAGTTCTGCAGCACGTCATGCACCTGGCCACCACGCTCAAGCATGGTGCTGGTGAAGCCGCGCAGGAAATTGCGCTCGTTGCGATCCAGCCGACGGGCGAAGCCGCGGGCCAGCAGCGTCTCCAGCGCAGCATCGAGCTGGGCGCTCTGTTCGGCGTCGTTGAGCAGACGCCAGAAGGCCTGGAAACTACGGCCCGCGTCGCTCTCGCCGATCACGTCCACGCCTTCAAAGAGCTTGGACAGCACATCGCCGCGCTCGCCCTCGTCATCGATGATGCGTTCGCGGAAATCACGATTGAGCTGTTCGAAGTCGTCGCGCACGCGGCGGAAGTCTTCGGTCAGTTCGTCGGCCAGGCCGATGATCTGCCGCGTACGTTCCAGCGCGCGCTTGCCGTCCAGCGCGGTCACACGGCCGGCGCCGACACGGGCGATCTCGGCATCGATGCGGTCACGCTCGTCGCGCAGTGCGGACAGGCGTGCGTCCGGATCGGCCTCGGTCTGCGCGGCCAGCTGCGACAGCTGTTCGATCACCAGTGCCAGACGGCTCTCGGTGGCGGCCACGCGGGCCTGCTCCATGCTGTCGGCGAAGCGGATCGCCTGCAGCGCCTGGGTCGAGAGCTCGTACTGCTCCTGGTCGGCGCCTTCAGGCAGCCGGCGTTCCAGCCAGCCCTGCGCCAACCAATGGGCAACGTAGGCCTGCGCGGTCCGCGGCAGCTCGCGCGACAGCTCGTCACCGTTGAGCTGGTCCAGCGCGCGCTGCAGGCGCTCGTTGAGGACCGACGCAGGCAACGTACGATCGCCGTCCATCAGCAGGCCCTGCAGCAGGCCGATGATTTCCGGTGCGTGGTCGGCGGCGAGCAGCTTCCATTGCGGCTGTTCGCGCAGGTGGCGATAACGGGTGATGCGTTCGCGGTGCTTCATGCA
>NZ_JBYOLA010000044.1:0-15632 GCF_057799055.1 Stenotrophomonas sp. 14P6.2.3 | reverse complement strand
CGCCATCCATGGCGCTCACGCCCCTGCCACCGGACCCACCCCGCCTTCGACAGTTTCCTGCTGCTGTCAGAACGACATCCTGCTTTGGTAGGTGTCGACCTTGGTCGACACGGCGGACGTCATGAATGTCTGAAGCATCGGCTTTTGATTTTGATTTTTCTGATCTTTCCCGTGGTGCCGGCCGCGCGCAGGAAACTGTCAGAGGCCGGGTGGGTAGACGGGGCGGGGGTGTCCGCGGCATGGATGCCGCGGCCAAGCCCCCATGGAGGGGTTTACGGCGTCCCCCGACCCGTCTACCCACCCGGCCAAGCCGATGGACCGCTCTATGCCGACCAACCCACCCACCACGGAGGGGCTCCGCCGTTGGCCGACCCGGCCGAAGGCCCGCTCCACGCGCGATACAATAAGCACCATGAACACCCCACAGGATTCCAGCCTCGGTCGCGAGGTCAGTTACCCGTCGCAGTACGATCCCGGCCTGCTGTTTCCCATCCCCCGCGTCGGCGCCCGCGCCGAGATCGGTCTCGACGAGGCCGCGCTGCCGTTCGTCGGCCACGACCGTTGGCACGCCTTCGAGCTGAGCTGGCTCGACCCGCGTGGCAAACCGCAGGTCGCCGTCGCCACCGTGCAGGTGCCGTGCACCTCGCCGCGGCTGATCGAGTCGAAGTCGTTCAAGCTGTACCTGAACTCGCTCAACAGCACCCGCCTGGACAGTGCCGAAGCCCTGCGTGAGCGTCTCGTCACCGACCTGTCGGCCTGCGCCGGTGCCCCGGTCCAGGTCACGTTCGGGCTGCCGGCGCTGTGCGAGTCGCCGCTGGGCGAGTTGATCGATGGCCTTGATGTGGATATCGACTGCTATGGCCCGCCGCAGGCGGATTACCTGTCGGCCAACGCCGATGCGCTGGTGGAGGAGACCCTGGTCTCCGCCCTGCTGAAGTCCAACTGCCCGGTCACCGGTCAGCCGGACTGGGCTACCGTCAGCCTGCGCTATCGCGGCCCGCAGATCGATCGTGCCGGTCTGCTGCGCTACCTGGTCAGCTACCGCGAACACGCCGAGTTCCACGAGCAGTGCGTCGAGCGCATCTTCAGCGAAGTGTCGGCGCGCTGCCGGCCGCAGTGGCTGGAAGTGGAGGCCCGCTATACCCGCCGCGGTGGCCTGGACATCAACCCGTGGCGCGCCAGCCCCGGCATCGCCGCCCCGGCCGCGACCTACCGCGAACTGCGCCAGTAACCGCCGCAGGCGTTACAGGTAGCGCCGGGCCATGCCCGGCGAGCGCAGCGGCCTGATCCAGAGCCGCCGGCCAGCGGCCGGCACTACCGTCGGGCCGCCCTGTCACGGGTAGCGCCGGGCCATGCCCGGCGAGCCCAGCAGCGGCGTTCCGCCTCGATTGTTCAGCCGCCCCGGGGGGCGGCTTCACATCGGCACCATCCCCATTTAACAACCTCTATGACACCGTGCCAGCCATGTAGTCATACAGACGGGAGTGTGTGGATGAGTACCGAGAAGAAAGCCGATTTCTCCGGCGTCAGTGGCAGCGTCGACAGTACCGCCCAGCAGGTCCCCAAGGCGGACTTCTCCGGCGTCAGTGCCTCGGTGGACAGTACCGCCGAGGTGGTCAGCGGTGGCACCTACACCGTGCAGAAGGGTGATTCGCTGTCGAAGATCGCCAAGCAGCACCTGGGCGATGCCAACGCCTGGAAGAAGATCTTCGAAGCCAACCGCGATGTGCTCGACGACCCGGACAAGATCTTCCCGGGCCAGACCCTGAAACTGCCGCCGAAGTAATGCCGGCGATCCAATCGCCGTTCGACAATCCCCGTGAGGAACCCCGAATGATCAAGACGACCCCGCTTCAGAATGCCCTGCTGGCCGCGCTGCTGGGCAGTGTCGCCCTGGTGGGCTGCAAGAAGAAGGAAGAAACCGCAGACAACAACGCGGCTCCGGCAGCGACCACGCCGGCCGAAGCGCCCGCGCCGATGACCGGCGCGCCGCCGCCGATGGCTGCATCGGCCGTAGCGGTGTCGGCCGTCACCGTCGGCAAGTCTGCCGCTGCTGACAAGTCGGTGGCCACTGCCGCCCTGTTCGCGCCGAAGGACGAGGTCATCGTTTCGGTGAAGACTGATGGTGCGGCCAACAATGTCACCGTCGGCGCCAAGCTGACGTACCAGGATGGCCAGGTGGCCGGTGAGCAGAACGCGACCCTGAACACCAGCGGTGCAGAGACCACCAACATCACCTTCAAGAATGCCAATGGCTGGCCGGCCGGCAAGTACCGCGCCGAAGTCATGGTCGATGGCAAGGCGGCCGGAACGCCGCAGGAGTTCGAGGTCAAGTAAGTCCCGCCGACTCTCTCCCGGTTGGACTCACGATGGACGCAGCCGCGAGGCTGCGTCCTTTTTTGTTTGTGGCTTTTGCGGGAAGGCCCCATCCACGCATGGCGTGGATCTACCTGCGCTGGGCACGTCGGTGTTTCCGTAGATCCACGCCATGCGTGGATGGATCACAGCGTTGCCGGGGTGCAGTACCGCCGCGTATGGCGCGGCTTTGCCCCGCGCGGCTGAAAACGCGACAATGCAGGGGTTTCCCCGGCGCGCGCCCACCCTGACGGCGGCGGAGAAAAGCGACACGGTTGCACGTGGCCCGGCGCTGGCGCCGGCCTTCCCCTGAGCACTGCTACAGAGTCCAAGTCCCCCATGTCCAAGATCCTCTACACGCTGACCGACGAAGCACCGTTCCTGGCCACCCAGTCGCTGCTGCCGATCGTCGACGCCTACACCTCCACCGCCGGCATCGCGGTGGAAACCCGTGACATCTCGCTGTCCGGCCGCATCCTGTCGCTGTTCCCGGAACTGCTGAGCGATGCGCAGAAGGTCAACGATGACCTGGCCGAGCTGGGCCAGCTGGCGACCACCCCCGAAGCCAACATCATCAAGCTGCCGAACATCTCCGCCTCGGTGCCGCAGCTGAAGGCGGCCATCAAGGAACTGCAGGACCAGGGTTATCCGCTGCCGGATTACCCGGAAACCCCGGCCGACGACCAGCAGCGCGACTACAAGGCGCGCTACGACAAGGTCAAGGGCAGTGCGGTGAATCCGGTGCTGCGCGAAGGCAACTCCGATCGGCGCGCGCCGCTGTCGGTGAAGAACTACGCCCGCAAGCATCCGCACCGCATGGGTGCCTGGGCGTCCGATTCGAAGTCGCACGTCGCGCACATGGCCGCCGGTGATTTCTACGGCAGCGAGAAGTCGGCCACGCTGGCCAACGCCGGTTCGCTGAAGATCACCTTCCACGGCAAGGACGGCAGCACGGTCGTGCTGAAGGAAAAGACCGCGGTCAAGGCCGGCGAGATCGTCGACGCCGCGGTGATGAGCCGCAAGGCACTGGCCGCTTTCATCGGCGAGCAGATCGCCGATGCCAAGGCCCAGGGCGTGCTGTTCTCGCTGCACCTGAAGGCGACCATGATGAAGGTCTCCGACCCGATCATGTTCGGCGTGGCGGTCAACGAGTTCTACAAGGACGTGCTGGCCAAGCACGCCGATGTGCTCAAGCAGGCCGGTTTCGATGCCAACAACGGCATCGGTGACCTGGCCGCACGCCTGCCGTCGCTGCCCGAAGCCACCCGCAGCGTCATCGAAGCCGACCTGGCTGCCGAGTACGCACAGCGTCCGGGCGTGGCCATGGTCAACTCGGACAAGGGCATCACCAACCTGCACGTGCCGAGCGATGTGATCGTCGACGCCTCGATGCCGGCGATGATCCGCGATTCCGGCAAGATGTGGAACGCCGAAGGCAAGCTGCAGGACACCAAGGCGGTCATTCCGGACCGCTGCTATGCCGGCGTGTACCAGGCCGTCATCGACGACTGTCGCAGCAAAGGTGCCTTCAACCCGGCCACCATGGGCTCGGTGCCCAACGTCGGCCTGATGGCGCAGAAGGCTGAAGAGTACGGCTCGCACGACAAGACCTTCCAGATCGCTGCCGACGGCGTGGTCAAGGTCACCGACGACGCCGGCAACGTGGTGTTCGAACACGCCGTGGAAGCCGGCGACATCTGGCGCATGTGCCAGACCAAGGACGCGCCGATCCAGGACTGGGTCAAGCTGGCCGTCGAACGCGCCCGCCTGAGCAGCACCCCGGCCGTGTTCTGGCTGGACGCCGCCCGCGCCCACGACGCACAGGTCATCGCCAAGGTCGAGACGTACCTGAAGGACCATGACACCAACGGCCTGGACATCCGCATCCTGCCGCCGGTGGAAGCGACCGCGTTCTCGCTGGCCCGCATCCGCAAGGGTGAGGACACCATTTCGGTGACCGGCAACGTGCTGCGCGATTACCTCACCGACCTGTTCCCGATCATGGAGCTGGGTACCAGCGCCAAGATGCTGTCGATCGTGCCGCTGATGGCCGGTGGTGGCCTGTTCGAGACCGGCGCCGGTGGTTCGGCCCCGAAGCACGTGCAGCAGTTCGTCGAAGAGGACTACCTGCGTTGGGATTCGCTGGGTGAATTCCTGGCCCTGGCTGCGTCGCTGGAGCACCTCGGCAATCGTTACGACAACGCCGCTGCCCGCGTGCTGGCCAAGGCGCTGGACGAGGCCAACGGTCAGTTCCTGGACAACGACAAGTCGCCGTCGCGCAAGCTGGGTGGCATCGACAACCGTGGCAGTCACTTCTACATCGCCCTGTACTGGGCGCAGGCGCTGGCCGCGCAGAACGAAGACGCCGCACTGCAGGCACGCTTCGCTCCGTTGGCGAAGGCGCTGGCCGACAACGAGCAGAAGATCGTCGACGAGCTGATCGCGGTGCAGGGCAAGGCCGTGGACATCGGTGGCTACTACCGTCCGGACGTGGCCAAGGCCGCTGCCGCGATGCGTCCGAGCGCCACCTTCAACGCCGCGCTGGAGCAGCTGCGCGGCTGATCCATCGCTGCCCGGTTGTGACCTCGAAACCCGCGCTTCGGCGCGGGTTTTTTTTTCTGCGAGCCTGGTGTCGGATCCCTCTGCACCGCAGAGGGCTCTGCCCAAAGGCCGCGCATCCACGCATGGCGTGGATCTACTCGGGCCCAGAACCGTGAAATCCGTCGGCTGTCGGAATGCCGTCAACACGGCATGAAACTTGCCCGCGATGGCCGTCGCAGAACGGACGCGTGCGTGTTCACTACTGCCACCAATATGAGCAGTCGATCACGACGATGGCGCCAAGCCATGGCCTAGCCTTGGCGATGCGAGACCGCCGGGGAGGCGGTCGCACGAGGAACACGGATGGCACGCGTGCTCGTAGTGGGAACCGATATCCAAGGCGAACAGGCCCTGCTGCAACGGCTGCGGTTGGCCTCGGCATTGCCCGACGGGCAGATCCGCCGCAGCCAGGACCTGGACGACTGCGACCTGCTGGTGATCCGCGATACGCCAGCGCTGCGCAACGCGGCACTGCGCATGCGCCAGCAACGCCCGCGGCTGCACTGCTGGATCGAGGACCTCGGTGGCCAGTTGCGCGAAGGCGATGGTGGCCAGGACGTGTTGGATGATGGCGCGATAGGACGCGCACTACGCGGCATGCAGGCCGGTGCCGCAGCGACACCGATCCGCCTGGCGGACGGTGCGCACGCGATCACCCGTCTGCTGCGCGAGCGCCTGCCCTTGCGGCAGGGCCAGGCGCTGTTGGGCGAGGGCGCAGAGCCGCTGTTGCTGCTGGATCTGGAACAGGACCAGGCGGTATTGCTGCACGAACCGGCCACGGTACTGGTGGAACGGCTGGCACAGGGCTTCGAGCATCTGTATCTGGATGCGCTGCTGCCGGCGCAGCTGCAGGCACTGGCGGGTGACCGCACGCGCCTGCCGCTGCGTCCGCTGCTGTGGCAATGGGCGCAGCGCAGCAGCCATTGGCAGGCGTTGGATGAGCGCCTGCGCGGGGCGTCGGTGAAGCTGCTGCGCTGGCCGGATTTCCGCGTGCTCGGCCACGATCACGATGGCTTCCGTCTGTGTTCGCTGCTGCTCAAGCGTGCCTGCACGGTGGACGAATGCGCGATGCTGCTGGATCTTCCCGCCGCCGCCGTGCGCGATTTCATCCACGCCGCCTACCTGTGCGGTTATGCACAGCTGCAGGTCGCGCCTGCCGCACCGCTGTCGGGCGCACGTGCCAGCACTGCCGACACCGGCCTGCTCGCACGCCTGTGGCGGACGCTGCGCGGGAGTGATCGCGATGCGTGAGCACAAGGTGGTGGTGCTCGGTGGCATGGGCAGCGGCAAATCGACCTTGGTACGCAGCATCGCCGCCGGCGCGGTGGTCGACACCGATGTAGCCAACAGCGACCGCGCGGGTGCGGACAAGGCGTCGACCACGGTGGCGCTGGACTACGCCGATATCGACCTGCCCAACGGCGAGCGCCTGCGTCTCTACGGCACGCCTGGCCAGCAGCGCTTCGATTTCCTGTGGCCGATCCTGCTGCAGGGCGCGCGCGGTGCCGTGCTGCTGCTCGACGCGCGTCGGGCCGGGGTGGCCGCTGAGCTGGACGCTTACCTGCAGGTGCTGCGCCCGTTCGGTCCGGCATTGGCCCTGGTGGTGGCGGTGACCCATCTCGACCAGGTGCCGGCAGCGGCACTGGATGACTGGGCCGATCGCGCCCGGCTCGATGGCCAGCCGCTGCCGTTGCTGGCCGTGGATGCCCGTGATCGCGAACAAGGACTGCTGCTGATGGACGTACTGATGAGCGAAATGGAAGCGCATGCACTGGTGGCCGCACATGGCTGATGGACAAGGCGCGCCGTTGCCGGACGCGCAGCAGCGCGAGCGCCTGCACCCGTTGCTGCAGGACCTGCAGCAGCGGGTGGAAGGAGTGCGGACCGTGGTGCTGGCCAGTGTCGATGGCTTTGCCCTGGTCAGCGCCGGTGCGGAGGGGCGCGGTGAACGCCTGGCGGCGATGACCAGCGCAATGCTGGCCCTGGCTGCGGCGGTGGGGCGCGAGCTGGCACTGGGCGATCTGCAGACGCTGATGCTGGAGGCCGCCGGCGGCAAGGTGCTGATGCTTGCCATCCAGGCCGAAGGTCGAGCACCGCTGCTGCTGATGGCTGCCTGCGACCAGCGCAGCGTGATCGGCCAGGTGCTGTGGCAGAGCAGGGAATGTGGCCAGGCGATCCTGGCCGAACTCAGCGGATCGTGAGCCCGGCCGCAGGGGAACGAGGGGCTCGAACCAACATTGAGAGGGGTGCAACGTGGCTGGATTGAATGATTCGTTGACTGCACTGATGGGCATCGATGGCGCGCAGGCCGTGGCGCTGGTCGACTACGAGAGCGGCATGCTGCTGGGCGAGGCCGGTTCGGGCATGGACATGGAAGTGGCTGCCGCCGGCAATACCGAAGTGATCCGCGCGAAGATGAAAACCGCCGCCTCGCTCAACCTCAACGATGGCATCGAGGACATCCTGATCTCGCTCGGAAAGGCGTACCACATCATGCGCCCGGTGGCGAAGAAGAAGGGTCTGTTCTTCTACATCGTGCTGGACCGGACCAAGTCCAACCTCGCCCTGGCGCGGCGCAAGGTGCAGGACGTGGAGGCCGAACTGGCGATCTGAACCGGCTCGATGGCGTCGATCCCTGGCTGCTGCACGGCAAGCCAGGGATCGTTCCGGTGCGATGTCACGTCGAAGGCAGCAGGAGCGTACGTACGAACGTCAGCGCCTGCTTGTCGCGCGCAGCAAAGTATCTGGGCGCGTGCAGGGGAAGCCAGGTTTCGTTGAAGTGCCGGCGGAAGTCTTCGTAGAGCTCGTTCGGATAGAGCTTTGCCTGCACGTTGCGGCCGTCTGGATAGCTGTGCTCATAGGTGTCGAAGGTGTTGGGCTCGATGCCCTTGTGATCGCGCAGCCACCTGCAGAACAACCGGCCCTCGGAGATGTCCGGCACCAGCTCCTGCGGCAGGGTGTAGCCGGCCTGTTCGAGCGGCGCGATCAGGTTCAGGGTCAGCTCGTTCAACATCGAGAAGTGCGTATAAGGCACCTTCGAGCGGTTCTGCATGTAGCGCTCGATGTGGGCGGGCATGACCGCGTTCGCACGGCCCTGCTGCCACTCCACCACCCACTGCGATACCTTCACCGCGAACTTGCGCGACAACCATTGGCCTAGATTGATGGCCAGGTAGGGGTGGATCCAGGTGCCCTGCATCGCCGCATTGCCCCCGGACACCACGTGGATGAGCTGGTCCTCCGCAAGCCCGGTCTGCGTGGTCAGCTCCTCGATGAACTCGCCGGTCGATTTCAATGCGCGGTAGTCGGACCAGCGCTTGCCGACGGACTGGCAGAGCGCTGTCGCGCTGATGTAGCCGTCGCGGGCGCGCTGCGGGATTACGTTGCCTTCCTCCATGCGTGGGATCAGGGTCATTTGCTGCATGCGTCACCTCATGCCGTTATGGGCCTGAAAGAGTAGGCAATGCAGTCGCCCGAAGTCTGTAGGAATGGTTGCGTTTGTCTGGTTCTCCCAAGCAGAAGCAGCCGAGCGCGGCTCGGCTCTACACAAGCTACCCCACGCCAGCGTATGGTGGAGCCGGTCCTCCCGGGTGAGCTGTGCATGTCCAAGCCTGACATCGCTGCCGAGCTGGCGCCGCGTATTGCCGGTGCCATCCGCGATGGTTTCGAGCAGTACCACACTCGTTTCGCGGTGATCACGGCCCGCGCGCGGAAGCGCTTCGAGCAGCGCGACTGGGCAGCGGCGCGCCACGATGCGGTGGAGCGCATCGCCCTCTACGACCAGTGCATCGCCGAGCAGATGGATGCGCTGCGACGGCTGGCCGGTGACGCCATCAGCGAACGCGCGCTGTGGCTGCAGGTGCACGCGCACTACAGCGCCCTGCTGCAGGATCTGATCGACGCAGAGCTGTACAAGACCTTCTACAACACCCTGTCGCGGCGGCTGTTCGCCATCCGTGGCGTGGATCCGGAAGTGGAATTCATCGCCTTCGATGTCGAGCCCTCCGATGCAATCACGCATCCGGTGGCGCGGCATACCTATGCCATTTCGCCGACGCGGCCGGTGGAGGCGCTGCAGCGGGTGCTGGCCGACTACCGCTTTGATGTTCCCTATGCGCACCAGCTGCGCTGTGCCGCCGCCATCGCCGTGCGCCTGCAGGACGATCTGGCGCACTGGGGCGACACGCCAGTACGCAGCATCGAACTGCTCGATACCGTGTTCTACCGCGAGCGTCGCGCCTATCTGGTCGGCCGCGTGTTCGGCGAACACCGTTTCTCGCCGTGCGTGATCGCGCTGGTCAACGATGATCAGGGCCTGCGTGCCGATGCCGTGCTGACCCGGCGTCGCGATGTGGCCCACCTGTTCGGCGTGTCACGCAGCTATTTCCAGGCCGACCTGGGCACCGTTGGCGATGCCGTGGTGTTCCTGCGCAGCCTGCTGCCGGGCAAGCCGATCGACGAGATCTACACCGTTCTCGGACGCGCCAAGCAGGGCAAGACCGAGCGCTACCGGACGTTCTTCCGCCACTTCAATGAACACCCGAACGAGCGCCTGGCGCATGCCGAAGGCACGCCGGGCATGGTCATGGCGGTGTTCACCCTGCCCAGCTATCCGCTGGTGTTCAAGCTCATCCGCGACCGCTTCGCCTGGCCCAAGGCGATGTCGCGCCAGCAGGTGGAGGAAAAGTACGCGCTGGTGTTCAACCTCGATCGTGTTGGCCGCCTGCTCGATGCACAGCCCTACCGGCATCTGCGTTTCCCGCGCGAACGCTTTGCCCCGGCGTTGCTGGACGAGCTGCTGCAGCAGTGCGCGCAGAGCGTGCGCGTGGATGGCGACGAAGTGGAGATCGCGTTGTGCTACGTGCAGCGTCGCTTCCGGCCACTGAACCTCTACCTGCGCGAGCAGGCTGGCGAGGCCGTGCGTGCAGCCGTACTCGACTATGCGCAGGCGATCACCGACATGGCGCGCAACAACATCTTCCCCGGCGACATGCTGCCGAAGAACTTCGGCGTGTCGCGCCACGGCCGTGCCGTGTTCTACGACTACGACGAGTTGTGCCTGGTCAGCGACTGCGTATTCCGCGCCTGGCCCAGGCCAAGCTCCGCCGAAGAAGCGATGGCTGATGAGCCCTGGTTCCATGTCGGCCCGCGCGATGCGTTCCCGGAGCGGTTCGGGCCGTTCATGGGCTTGCCGGCGCAGGAGCTGGCAGCGGTGCGCGAGCACTATCGGCATCTGTTCGATCCCGCCTGGTGGCAGGGGCTGCAGGCGCGCTTTGCGGCGGGTGATTATCCGGACACACCTCCGTATTCGGCTGTGCAGCGGTTGGCGTGATCGGCTGCGCCGACGGCGGGCAACTGGGGTAATCTCGGTACTTTCATCACCAAGGATCGGGTCATGATGCGTTCTCCGCTGTTTCTCGCCTTCGCGCTGGCGATCGGCACCGCTGGCTCCCTGCTCAGCACCGATGCCGCAGCGCAGAGCACGCGCGCGGTGCGTGCCACCGCCGAAGCCAGCATGGTCTTGACCGGCAACATCGATGTCGCCGCAGATGGCGCGGTCACCGGCCTGGTGCTCGACCAGCGGGCGTCGATCGCGCCTGCCATCGCTGCGTTCGTGGACGGCACGATCCGCAAGTGGCAGTTCGAGCCCACGCTGGTGGACGGCAAGCCCGTGGCGAAACATGCACCGTTGCGCGTGCGTCTGCTGGGCCGGCCCGGGGCCGACGGCAACACCGAAGTGCGCATGACCAGCGTGGACTTCAGCGAGTACGACGACAAGGCCACCGACGCGGTGACTGCCGAGCAGATGCGGCCTCCGCGCTATCCGGAAGCGGCTTTCCGCGTCGGTGCACAGGGCGAGGTGATGCTGCTGGTCAAGGTCGAGCGTGACGGTGCGGTTGCCGATGTCGTCGCCGAACAGGTGAACATGGGCGTGGTCGCACCCGAGCACGCAATGAAGAAGATGCGCGACATGCTGGCCAAGGCCAGCATCAGCGAGGCCCGCAAGTGGACGTTCACCCCGCCGACCTCCGGTGAGGACAAGGGCCTGGCGTTCTGGACCGTGCGCGTGCCGGTCACCTTCGCGCTGAGCGAGAAGGGCAGCAGGCAACCGCCCAGCCCCTACGGACGCTGGCAGGCCTACATTCCCGGCCCGCGCCAGCAGGCGCCGTGGCGCACCACCGACGATGCCGCGCAGGTCGGCAGTGACCTGTTGCCCGCCGGCGGCGTGTACATGGTCGATGCTGCACACCGGGGCCTGCGTCTGTTGACGCCGCTCGGGCAAGGCTGAATCAGACCATGACGCATGGCCTGCCTTGGCGTGAACCGTCTTCAGAGATGCGCTAGGGTCGGCCACTCGTACATACACAAGGAGCAGGTGTGATGCGTTCTTCTCTTTTCCTGGCGTTGGCCCTTGCCGTGGGTGGTGGCGCCGCCCTGGTCGATACCGCCGCTGCGCAGACCGCGCGCGAGGTTCGCAAGCAGGCCGAGGCCAGCATGACCCTCAGCGGCGTCATCGACATCGGCCGCGAAGGCCAGGTCGAAGGGTTCCAGCTCGATCACCGCGAGAAGGTCGACGCCGGCGTAGCGGGCTTTGTCGACAAGGCGGTGCAGGGTTGGCGTTTCGAGCCGACGCTGGTCGACGGCAAGCCGGTACTGGCCCGTACCACCGTCCGCCTGCGGCTGATTGCCGGCAACATGGAAGCCAACAGCATGCAGGTACGGGTGGCCGATGCCCGTTTCGGCAAGCTCAGCGACTCCAGGCAGCCGAGTACCGATGACGTCACCGGGGCGAAGATGCGCGCACCGGCCTACCCACCACAGGCGGCATCGATCCGCGGCCAGGGCACCGTGCTGCTGCTGGTCAGGGTCGGGCGGGATGGCAAGGTCGCAGACGTGATCGCCGAGCAGACCAACCTGACCGTGGTCGGCCCCGAGCGCACGATGAACCAACTGCGCGATGTGCTGGCCAAAGCCAGCGTCAGGAACGCCCGCGACTGGACCTTCAACCCGCCCACGACCGGCGAGGACAAGGACCGGGACTTCTGGACCGTGCGCGTACCGGTCAATTATTTCTTCGACAAACAGAGCGAGCGCTACGGTCGCTGGGCTGCCTACATTCCAGGCCCGCGCCAGCGGGCGCCGTGGAAGACCGGCGAGGAAGCCTTGGTCGCCGGGACTGACCTGCTGCCCGAAGGCGGTGTGTACATGGTCGGACGCGCGCAGGAAGGCCCGCGCCTGCTCACCCCGTTGGGCTGATGCGTCATTGCGGGATGCACCGGGCCTGTCCCGGCACATCCCGCTTCAATCGATGAGCTCAATCGGCGTGCGGGTACACCACGACCCGGTTGCGGCCCTGTTCCTTGGCCAGGTACAGGGCCTTGTCGGCCAAGCGCAGTGCCTGTTCCGGATCGGTGTGGAAACTGGGGAAGTGGGCGACACCCAGCGATACGGTGATCGTGCCCACCGGCGCGAAGGGTTCGTCGGCGATGGCCTGGCGCAGGCGCTCGCCGGTCTGCCGGGCCGCTTCGACGCCAACGCCCGGCAGCAGCACCAGGAACTCCTCGCCACCGGCGCGGCACAGCACGTCGGTCTCGCGCGAATGACGGCGCATCTGTTCGGCGATATGCACGATGGCCGCATCACCGACGTCGTGACCGTGGCTGTCGTTGATCGACTTGAAGCGGTCGATATCCAGCGTCAGGATCGCAAACGGCAGGCCCTGCACCTGCAGTGCGTCGAGCGCCTGCTGCAGCCCGCGACGGTTGAGCAGACCGGTCAGCGGATCGGTGCGGCTGGCCCGGTTGAGGGTGCCGATCCGGTCCTGCAGCGCATTGAAGCTGTACAGCACGGCCTGTTTCAGCTGCGCTACTTCGAAGTACCAGGCTTGGATGCCATTGACGTGACTGATCGCGTTGCCGGTGTCTTCGCCGTCCTGCACGTTGCGCGCCAGCTGCCACAGCGGCAGCGAAATGCGCCGTGCGAACCACCAGGTGATCAGCAGCGACAACACGCCCAGCGGAATGGCATTCCAGATCACCGCCGACATCAGCCGTGACAGCGGTTGCAGCGTCGCCTCGGTCGGGCGCTGCGCGACGATGCCCCAGCCGGTTGCCGCGACGGGCGCGTAACCGGCCAGCATCGCCACCTTGTGGTTGTTGAGCACCTGCTGCGCACCGCGCTGGCCGCGCATCACCTCTTTCACCGCCGGGTTGTTCAACGCGTAGGTGCCCACTTCCTTGGCGTTGTTGTGATAGATCAGACGTCCATGGCGGTCCACCACGTACAGGTAGGAACCATCGCGGTAGTAGTGCGTACCCAGCAGGGTGTTGAGCGCACTGCGCTGGCGCAGGTACAGGGTGCCGCTGACATAGCCGCGGTACTGGCCGCTGCGGTCGAAGACCGGGTGCGATATCGAGATCAGCAGCTTGCCGGTGGCCGACTGGTAGGGGTCGCTGATCATCGGCTCGCGCCGATCGAGTGCCGCCTTGCTGCCGGCGCTGCGCAGGATCTCGCCCTGCAGCTGCAGGCTCTGCGGCGAGGTCGCGATCACCCGCCCATCGCTGGCCACCACCAGCGAGGAGTTGAAGCTGCTGGACTGCAGCTGCAGGCGGCTGGCCTCATCCTGCGCCTGGGCAGGATCCATGTCGCTGTTGCCAAGCCGGGTTGCGGCATAGGCCAGCTGCTGCTGCGCGGCCAGCAGGAAGTTCTGCGTGGTCTCGGCCAGCTTGGTGGCATACACACGGTTGGCTTCGAGGGTGTTGCCCACCAGCTGGTCGCGCTGCACGCGATAGCTGGCAAGCAGCGTATTGGCCAGGGCGATGACGGCGCTGAGCAGTGCCAGGGCAAGGATCAGCTTGCCCAGGTTGAGCCGGGGGGACAGTGTGCGCATGCGGTTGAAGGATCGGGCAGGGCTGGACCCGCCGGATCCTCCGGATGGGGCAACAGCGGGAATCGGCGGCCCGGCCAGCACGGTCGGGGCGGAGAGTCAGGCATTTGTCCCGCAGATTATCGCCAAAACGCCGGGCCGCGAAGTGAAGCCGTCTGTCCTGCCGCCTTCCAAAGAAAAAGCCCCGCATCGCGGGGCCTTTTCGTAGTGCATCAATGCCGCGCGATCAGCGCTTCATCGAACCGAAGAACTCGTCGTTGGACTTGGTGTTCTTCATCTTGTCGAGCAGGAATTCCATCGCCGTCATTTCATCCATCGGATGCAGCAGCTTGCGCAGGATCCAGATCTTCTGCAGCAGTTCCGGTTCGATCAGCAGGTCTTCGCGACGGGTGCCCGAGCGGTTGATGTCGATGGCCGGGAACACGCGCTTTTCAGAGATGCGGCGGCTCAGGTGCACTTCGCTGTTGCCGGTGCCCTTGAACTCTTCGTAGATCACCTCGTCCATCTTCGAGCCGGTATCGACCAGCGCGGTGGCGATGATGGTCAGGCTGCCGCCTTCTTCCACGTTGCGTGCGGCACCGAAGAAGCGCTTCGGACGGTGCAGGGCGTTGGCGTCCACACCACCGGTCAGCACCTTGCCGGAGCTCGGCACCACGTTGTTGTAGGCACGTGCCAGGCGGGTGATCGAGTCGAGCAGGATCACCACGTCCTTCTTGTGCTCGACCAGGCGCTTGGCGCGCTCGATCACCATTTCGGCGACCTGTACGTGGCGTGCGGCCGGCTCATCGAAGGTCGAGCTGATGACTTCGCCGCGCACGGTGCGCTGCATTTCGGTCACTTCTTCCGGGCGCTCATCGATCAGCAGCACGATCAGGTGCACGTCCGGATGGTTGGTGGTGATGGCCGTGGCGACCTGCTGCATCATCATCGTCTTGCCGGCCTTCGGCTGGGACACGATGAGCGAACGCTGGCCCTTGCCCTGCGGTGCCATCAGGTCGAGGATGCGACCGGTGATGTCTTCCGAGGAACCGTTGCCGCGCTCCAGGGTGAAGCGGCGACGCGGGAACAGGGGGGTCAGGTTCTCGAACAGCACCTTGTTCTTCGACGCTTCCAGCGGCTCACCGTTGATGGTGTCCACGATCGACAGCGCGAAGTAGCGCTCGCCGTCCTTCGGGAAGCGGATGCGGCCGGACAGGTGGTCGCCGGTACGCAGGTTGAAGCGGCGGATCTGGCTGGGCGAGATGTAGGTATCGTCCGGACCGGCCAGGTAGCTGGCTTCGGCCGCGCGCAGGAAGCCGAAGCCGTCCGGCAGGATTTCCAGCACACCGTCGGCGGCCACGCCGTCACCGTGGCGGGTCAGCACCTTCAGCAGCGCGAAGATCACGTCCTGCTTGCGGGCACGGGCCACGCCTTCGGAAATCTGCAGCTGCTCGGCGATATCCAGCAGCTTCTGGGCCGGCATGCGCTTGAGGTCGCTCAGCGAATAGACCGGGAAGCCTTCGGGCACGTTGGCGTGCGGACGCGGTACGAACGGCTGCTGTTCACCGTTGTCGTTGGGCATGCCGTCGTCGCGGAAGCGACCGCCGTTGCCGCCACCACCGCCGCCGCCGCCATTGCGATCACGGTCGCGGCGGTTGCGGAAACGGTCACGGCGGTTGCCCTGGCCCTGCTGGCCCTGCTGGCCGCCCTGGTTGTAGGGGTTCTGGTTCTGGCCGCCGCCCTGGTTGTTCTGCTGCGACTGCCGCGGCTGGCCGGATTCGCGGCCCTCACCACCTTCGCCACCGCCACT
>NZ_JBYOLA010000043.1:0-18170 GCF_057799055.1 Stenotrophomonas sp. 14P6.2.3 | reverse complement strand
ATGCGGTTCTGCGCGTCCACCTGCACGGTCACGCGGTCCTGGCGGAAGTCCATGGTGACCGCCATGCCCGGTTTGACCACGCGTGCGTTGCGCGCGCCACTGTCTGCCACCAGCTTCTTGATCGTCGCTTCGTCGGCGACCTTGCCGGTAAAGCTTTCCAGCTTTTCAGGCTTGCACTCCTGGGGGCCGTCAGACACCTTGGCCGGCAGACTGCCGACCTCGGCGGAGGTGTTGCCCCCGGCATGGCTGCAGGCCGCCAGCGGCAGGATGGCCGCAAGCAGCAACAGGGAGGATCGACGCATGGAAGTACTCCTGGGTGGTGTTCAGTAGCGGCAGTGTCGCCGGGACGTGTGTCATTGATGTCAACGCGGCCTGAATCCGTCCCCCCCGATCATCCGCTTACCAGCGCCAGCGTCTCCCGTTCGCGCTGCTCTTCCCGCACCAGCCGCTGCAGCAGCAGCGCCAGGGTCACCACGTCCTGGTGGTTGTGGTCGGCCACCCGGCGCAGATTCACCGCATCGCCGCCGCGCAGGAAACGCAGCCACGCAGCAGGGGCTTCCGAACCAGGCAGATCATCCTCGCGCACCACACGCAGCAGTTGCCGCTCGATGGTGGACAGCTTGCAGTTTTCCCACGTACCGCGATAACGGCGGCGGGTGGGATACAGCAGGTCGACGTGGTCCAGCGCAGTGATGGGATCGGCCTGGCGGGCCAGCCGGTAACGCGTCTTCAGCAGTGGTGCGTCGTAGCTGCGGCCGTTGTAGCTGCAGAACACGGTATGCGGCTGCAGCCAGCGGGCGAAGGTGGCCAGCATGGCTTCTTCAGCGGCCATCGTGGAGATCAGCAACTGGCGGATGCGCAGGCCCTCGCCGCGCTGTGGGCACACGTGCCAGTCGGCGGCGCCGATCATGAAGGCGCGGGTGCCGGTGCCACCGGCCAGGCCGGTGGTCTCGGTATCGAAGAACAGCAGGTCGCGTGCGGCCACGTGCTGGTCTTCGCGCTTGGCGAACGCCAGCGACAGCGGCATGGCGGGAATCGACTGCGGCAGCAGCGACTCGATCAGGAACAGACCGGGTGCGATCTCGTTGCCGGGCAGTTGGCGGTCCTGTGCGCTGGCGCGCACCGGCGCCGGGCCACCACGCGAGCGCATGCCGAGCAGGCGATGCAGGCTGCCGACCTCGGGCCGTCGCAGTGTTGCCGGGGCAGGCGTGGAGATGGCCGTGCCGGTCGGCTTGTGGCGGATCTCCTGTTCCACCCAGGCAAACACCGATCGCTCGGCCGGTGGCTGCCGCGCATCGTTGGCGGCCACCAGTACCGGTGGCGTGTCCTGCGCCGGCGCGGCAGGCGTGGCTGCTTTCGGGTCACCGGCCTGCTTCCGCAGCAGGCGCAGCTTGTCCAGGCTCAGGCTCACGGGGCGATCAGCTCCATCGGGTCGCGCGTGCTCACCACCACGTCGGCGACGTGCTGGCAGGCATCGGCATCGAACAGGTCGAGTACGCGCAGCGCCAGCGCACGCGGTGAGGTTTCATCCTGTTCCTGCGCGGCCAGCACCGGGCCAACGCAGGCCGGACAACCCGCCCTGCAGTCGCAGCGCTGTACCAGTTCGCGCGCGCGCTGTACCAGCTCGGCCTGGCGCTGCCACAACGGCTCGCTCAGACCGACGCCACCGGGGAAGTTGTCGTACAGGTACACGGTCGGCACGAACTCCTGCAGCAGTTCCACCGCGCCCGGCTCGCCATCGCTGCCACGCAGCTGGCCGCGCCCGCTCTGGTCGGCAATCGCGATCCAGGTGCCATCGCCGTTGCCCACCGACTTCTGCAGGTCGCGCGCATCGGCCATCACCGCCACCGTGGCGACGATGTGCAGCGCATAGGCGGCGCCGAGGAACCCATCCAGCGCATCCTGCTTGCTGGCGAAGGCGCGCAGCAGCAGCGCCTGCGGCAGCTGCCACCACACTGCGGTGGTGTGCAGTTCCTGGTCGGGCAGGTTGACCGGACCGTAGCCGATGTTCTCGTGGGTGTAGTAGCGGATCTTCTTGTAGCCGGCCACGCGGCGCACCACGTGTACTTCGCCATGGTGCGAATCACCACGGCCGGCCACGCCACCATCGAAACGGTCCAGCACCTTGAGCTTGGTGAAGTCGATGCTGTCGGTGTAGTAGTCCACGTGGGTGCGGGTGACATAGGCCTTGCGGCCTTCCCAGTCCAAGGTTTCCACCTGGTAGGGGGTGGACTGCACCATGTGGATGGCGCCTTCGTACAGGGTGAGCGCGGCAGCCGAATAGTCGACCTCGGCGATGATCTGCTGGCGGCCATCGCTGCGGTCGACCACCACGAAGTTGCCATCGGCCACCGCACGCAGGCTGACCGCGTTGGCCGGGTAGCTGTCGGCGATCCATTCCCAGCGCTCGCCTTCGCGGTGGATCACCTCGGTTTCGGCCAGTGCTTCCAGGAACACTTCCGGGTCGATCGGGCCGAAGCCATCGCCGACCCGGAACGGCAGTTCGAATGCCGCGCAGCGGATGTGGTCGAACAGGATCAACGGCTGGTCGGGCGCGATGCGCGCGTGTTCCGGCGACGCTTCGGCGAAGAAGTCCGGATGCCTTACCACGTACTGGTCCAGCGGCTGCGAGCTGGCCACCATCACCCCGAGGGCAGGCTGCTGGCGGCGGCCGGCACGGCCGAAGCGCTGCCAGGTGGCGGCTACGCTGCCCGGATAACCGTTGAGGATCACCACGTCCAGGCTGCCGATGTCCACGCCCAGTTCCAGCGCCGAGGTGCTGACGATGCCGTCGATGTTGCCGGCACGCATCGCACGCTCGGTCTCGCGGCGCTCGGTGGGCAGGTAGCCGCCGCGGTACGCGCGGATGCGCGGTGGCTTGCGCGGGTCGTGGTCGAAGATGTCCTTCAGGTACTTGGTCAGCACCTCCACCATCAGCCGGGTCTGCGCGAACACCAGCGTCTTCAGCCCGGACTTGATCGCGATGCGGGCGATGCGGTTGCTCTGCGAGCGCGCCGAGGCACGCAGGCCCAGGTCCGGGTTGATCACCGGCGGGTTCCACAGCAGCACCTGCTTCGGCCCGCTGGGCGCGCCGGATTCGGTGATGGCGGTGACCGGCGCTTCGATCAGCGCCTCGGCATGCGCCTGCGGGTTGCCGATGGTGGCCGAGCACAGGATGAACTGCGGTTGCACCCCGTAGAACGCGCAGATGCGCTTGAGCCGGCGCAGCACGTTGGTGACGTGGCTGCCGAACACGCCGCGATAGGTGTGCACTTCGTCGATGACGATGTAGCGCAGGTTCTCGAAGAACTGCGCCCACTTGGTGTGATGCGGCAGGATCGCCTGGTGCAGCATGTCCGGGTTGGAAACCACGATGTCGCCATGCAGGCGGATCGCCTGGCGGGCATCGCCGGGGGTGTCGCCATCGAAGGTGAAGGCCTTCACCCCGAGGTCGCCGGCGCGGTTGAGCTCCAGCAGTTCGGCCACCTGGTCCTGGGCCAGTGCCTTGGTCGGGAACAGGTACAGCGCCTTGGCCTTGTCCTGCATGGCGGCGCTGACCACCGGCAGGGTGTAGCACAGCGACTTGCCGCTGGCAGTGGGGGTGACGATGGCCACGTGCTCACCACGCTGGCTGGCGTCCCAGGCCTCGGCCTGGTGGCTATAGAGCTGCTCGATGCCGCGTGCCTTCAGTGCCGCAGCCAGGGCCGGTGGCACGGAATCGGGAATCGGCGCGTAGCGGCCTTCGCGGCCGGGAATGGCGAAACTGCCGGTGATGCGATCCTGGTAGCGGCGCTGCAGGCGTGCACTGAGCAGGGCGCCATCGCGGGCGGGCAGGCCATCGCGGGTAGCGAGCTGCTGCTCCGCATCGGCGGTGCGCTTGGCGAGTTCGTAGGCCATGGGAAGAGGATTTTCAGGGGGTCACATGGCACCACAGATGGGTCTCAGCATGTGAGACACCGTGACGGGAGGGAGTGAATCATTCAGTGCGGCGCGCTGTGCGCTGAACGCCCGTGCCACCGCCAACGAAATCTGAAGCCCGCATCCGTATCCTTGGTCGCTGGACGCAACCAACAGGGTGGATGGCTGTGGCACGACGTGGAACGCAGGGAGCACTTCTGGCCAGCCTGCTGCTGACCGGCATCGCGCAGGCGCAGCAGGCCGCGCCGGTGACAGTGCCCGACCCTGCGCCTGCTCCCCCTGCGGACGCACCGGCAGCAATCACCGCGCCGGTTTCCAGCACCCTGCCGCAGGACAACGTCACCACCCTCGGTGAAGTGCGTGCGCTCAAGCCTGAAGACGACCAGCCGCTGGACCTGTACCGCTTCAAGAATCCGCTGAAGGCGGAGAACAACCGCTTCAGCCGCAACTGGAGCGAGCCGCCGTCGCCCGAACAGGTCAGCATGGCCGGGGGCTACATCATGATGGGCGTGGTCAAGGGCGTGATGGCGGCCGCAAAGGGAGTGAACAAGCTCACCGGTGGCCCGGACCAGATCCAGTCGGCCATCGCGCGGCCGCCACCGGACCTGAGCGCCGAGCAGCAACGGCGCGCACTGCAGTTCTGCGCGCAGCAGGACGGTTGCGGGGCACCGCCTCAGAAGTAGGCGGTATCCTGCGGACCTTCCCTTCGAGGTTGCCTGGATGCTGCGACGTACCCTGTTCCTGCTTGCCACGCTGAGCCCGCTTGCCGCCTCCGCCAGCGAGCTGACCGATGGTGGCTCCTGCCGCAATGGCGCGTTTCCTTCGGAGCAATCGGGCTTTGCCCTGGCCAAGGTGGTCGGCACGCCGCGCCTGTATCTGCTGGGTGACATGGACGGCTGCCCCGCGAAGGGCGAACCCGCCTGCCGCCAGCGCAGCTACGTGGTGAGCGGCGATACGGTGGTGACCGGGCGCGATCTTGGCGGTTACCGCTGCGCCTTCTTCCCGAACAAGGTCGGTGGCAGCGCAGGCTGGGTGGATCGCAGCAAGCTGCAGGCGTTGCCGGTTCCAGCCCCTACGCTGCAGGCCTGGTCGGGAGACTGGAAGGACAGTGACAACGGCCTGCGGATCCGCGTGCGCGACGGCCAGCTGCACGTGGAAGGCGATGCCTACTGGCCCTCGGCCAATCCGACGCCGGCCGAGCGCCCGGGCGGCCCGAACATCGGCGCGGTGAGCGCGCAGGCGGTGCCGCATGGCGCCCAGGTCGACTTCGTGGAGGACACCTGCACGGTGCACGCGCAGCTGTTGGGGGACGTGCTGATCGTGGCCGACAACAGCGAGTGCGGCGGCATGAACGTGCGGTTCAATGGTGTGTACCGGCGCGCGGGGAAACGTTGAACGGCGCATTCCGAGTCAGTAGATCCACGCCATGCGTGGATGGTGCTTGCGTTCCAATCAGCGTCGCCGCTCAAGCCACCACAGCAGCGATGCGCACAGCACGAACGCCAACCACCACGGCCAGCGCGGCCCCGGAACGCGCTGGTCCGCCTGCGAGGTAGCCGGTGCGGATGTAGCCAGCCGCTGCGCGGTGGCATCGATCATCGCCTGTCGGTGCAGCGCCGAGGCCTGCTGCGGATCGAACACGTAGCGCCAATGCACGCGGTCGCCTTGCTGCAGGCGCTGCCAACCGGCCTGGCGCGGCCACCAGCCCGCACATCGCGCCGCGCCGGTGCTGCCGTCGACGATCAGCGGTACGCCCTTGCCGTGTGTGTCGAAGGCTTGCAGCGGTGCCTGCATGCCACACAGCGACTGGCGTTCGCCGGCCCAGGCCAGTGCCTGTGGCGACCATGGGCCTTCGGTACCAGCCTGCGCGCGTGCCAGGGTGGCGAACACTGAGCTCCACAACTCGCCGTGGCGATCCTCGCGACCGGCCAGTACCCAGCGCCAGCTGTCAGTGATCGGCAGCATGCCGATGCGACCCTTGCCGACGGCGCGCCAACCGCCGATGGGCTTGCCGTCGCGATCCCGCAGCAGGGCGCGGCTGCCGTCGGCCTGCAGTGCCAGGTACTCCAGCGCCGGCAGCGCTGCTGCGTGCGACGCGCGGTCCGCTTCTTCGCCATCACCGGTGGGCAGGGTGCCGGCGGCAAGGGGCCCGCGACGTGCCTGCAGCATCGTGGCGTCACCCTCGCCGGGCATCGCCGCGATCTGGCTGCCGGCATCGCCCTGCAAGGGCAGGCCGAGCTCGCGCAGGCGTTGCCGTGCGCTGGCCGATGGCGCGCCGGTACTGCGTACCAGCAGGCCCAGGCCGTCGCGCACGGCCTGGCGCACGGCCGCCATCTGACCGGCGCCGAGTGCGGCCAAGCTGCGTTCGTCGAGCAGCAGCAGGTCGCTGCGTGCCAGCGTGGACGCGTCCAACGCCACGTTGCCGTCGCCCAGGCTGAGGCCCGCACCGGTCTCGGCCTGTACCTGCACGCGGATGCCGGCATCGGTGGCCCAGCGGCGCAGGTACTTCAGTTCGGCGCCCGGTGCAGCAGAGCGCACCAGCAGGCGCAGCGGAGCGGCGGCCAGCGTCTGCTGCGGCACCGGCACGCTGTCGGCCACATGGCTCTGCGCATCCAGCAGGCGCAGCTGGAACACGCTACGGCCTTCGGCGCGGGCGACGCCGCTGAGCTGCACACGGCCATCGGCTGCCAGCGGCGCACGATCGACCACGGCGCCAGCCGGGTCCAGCAGTTCGGCCTGCGCGCGTTCCACGCCGCGTGCCTGTGCGTGCACATCGAAGCGGGCACCGGGAGCTGCGTCCGCAGGCGGCTGCAGAGCGATCCATCCATTGGGTGCAGGCGCTGCCTGCCAGCGCGTATCGGTGGGCAGTGCGGCATCGCGATCACGCGCGGCCAGGCCGGCTCCGACCAGGGTCACCGTAGAGGACGGATAACGGCGCAATGCGGTGGCCAGGTCCGGCACGCGCGCTGCACCGGCCACGTTCGTTGCTTCCGGCAGCAGCACCCGGGTTGCGCCGGCCGGCAGTGCACCCGCCTTGTCGGCCTCGGCGCCGATCACCACCAGGCCGGTCAGGGCAACGCGTTGTGATGGCGGCAGCAGGCAGACGTACAGCAGCGCAGCGGCGGCGGCCTGCAGCGTGAGTACGGCGATCAGATGGCCGCGACCGTGCGTGGGCGAACGCAGCTGGCGCGCACTGGCGACGAGCACGATCAGCCCCAGCACGAGCGCGATCCACACATTCAATGCCGATGTGCTCATGGCTGGGCCTCCAGCGCGTCGAGGTAGCGCTGCCCCATGGCATCGGCTGCACTGCGTCGCATCACCTCCGGCAGTGGCCGCTGCAGTGCGCGCCACAGCTGAGCACGCAGGCGCTGTCGGCACTCGGTGCAGCCGGGTTCGATGCGCAGTTGCTCGATGGCGGCAGCCAGGTCCAGTGCGTCGGGCAGGAAGGCGCTGTTGCGCTGTTGCCAGGCGGCCAGCATGTCCAGGTCGGGCGGGGTGGCATCGTCGCCCAATCGCTGCCAGGCCTCGACGACGGCCGGGTCCGGGGGCGTGCGCGCGGTCAGCGGCAGTTCGCGGCTGGACAACCCGGCACGATCACCGCTCAGGCGTCGGCTCTCGTCGATTGGCGGCAGCTCCGGGCCGACGCGGGCCAGGTAGATGCGCTCGGCCTGCTGCACCTGCTTGATGAATGCCAGCGCTTTGTAGGCAAACGGCAGGGCCTGCTCGGGGCGCCCCTGGCGCAGCTCGCCTTCGGCCGACCACATCTGGTCCAGTGCCGCCTTCAGCGTGGCGCGCGTCTGCGGGTCAAGCAGCGTCGCCGCCTCGGCGTGGTCGTGGGTATGCCCGTACTCGGACAGCACGTCGGTGGCACTGCCGAACACCGGCGGCGTGTCGTTGCCGTTGGCTGCGCCGCCGTGGTCGTGTCCGTGCTCGTCGTGTGCGCCTGCCTGCGCCTCGTGATCGTGGTCATGGTCGTCATCGTGTGCGTCCGCCGCGGGCGTATCGCTGGTGGGCAGGTCGCTGGTCGGCGGTGGCTTCGGCGCGCCCTCGCTTTCCTCGCCCAGGAACTGGCCGTAGCGCAGGCGCAGGATGCGCTGGTCGACGCCGATGGCATCGCTGCGCTTGATGAAGGTATCGGCGGCGACGGCCCGGCGTTCGCGGATCAACGCCTCGGCATCGATGATGATCTGCCGCTGGCTGCGGAAGTACGCAGGCAGGGTCTTCTTGATGCGGCCTTCCAGTTCGGCACCGAGCACGGCTTCGGTGCTGGGCAGGCGCAGGATCACGCTGCTGCTGCGGCCGAGCTGTGCAGTCGGCGCGTGGTTGTCGCGCACTTCCAGCTGGGCGATCACATCGTTGCCGGGCTGCGCGCCCAGAGCGGCCAGGTCGAGGGTGTGGGCAAAGCGCCGTGCCGTGGCCTCGCCGCTGCCGCTGAGGGTCACGCTGCGCCGGACGAAGGTGATGTTCTCGCCGCTGCCCTGGGTGGTGGTGATCGACAGCGTCGCCTGCGGGAGGACGCCATGATCGTCGCTGGCCTCGAAGCGCAGCGTCCACTGCCGCTGCCCGGGGCTGCCCAGCACCAGGCTGGCAGCAGGGTCGATCACGCGCACCGTGGGCGCACGGTCGGCGACCACGTCGAGCCGATGCAGGCGGGTGTCGGCCAGCGCCGGTTCGCTGACCACGCGATACAGCACCGGGGTGTGCGCCACGTCCTGAGCGTGCCATTCACCGTCGTGCTCGCGCAATGGCAGGCGACGGCCGTCGTGAAACTGCAGCCAGGCCTTGCTGGGTGCACGGTCGAAGCGCAGCGACCAGGACAGGCGACTGTCGGCGGCGACCTTCGCGTCGAGTGCGTTCTGCGTACGCGTGGGTTGACCGGTGTAGGCCGGTGCATCGACGCGCAGGCGGGTGGACTGCAGGCGCAGCGGACCGGCCTTTGCGCTGCTTTGCGGTGTCGCAAGGGCGGCAGTGCGCGGTGCCGTGTTGTGCGGCCAACCCAGCGCCAGCACAGCGACGGCGATGCCGCCGATCCAGCACAGCGCCACTGCCCTGCGCGGCCAACGTGGTCGCAGCTCGGGGAGGTTGCGTTCAAGCGCCGCCAGCACGTGCGTGCGCTGGCGTTGCTGTAGTGGATTGAGCGTGCCGGCGTCAGCGAACAGCAGGTCGGCGCTGTCCTCGCTGGCGCCACTGGCATCCAGCCTGCGCTGCAGCCAGCGCCGGTCCAGCTGCCGGGCGCGCGTGGTTGCCACGGCCGCAATGAGGAGCAGGGCCACGGTC
Organism: Stenotrophomonas sp. 14P6.2.3; assembly: GCF_057799055.1. Classification (NCBI taxonomy): domain Bacteria; kingdom Pseudomonadati; phylum Pseudomonadota; class Gammaproteobacteria; order Lysobacterales; family Lysobacteraceae; genus Stenotrophomonas; species Stenotrophomonas sp. 14P6.2.3. Next base: position 8,972 of record NZ_JBYOLA010000043.1, on the reverse strand, counting down.
GCCACGACGCAGGCGATATCAAAACCCGACAGGCGCAGCGCCAGTGCCGCCGCTGCCAACGCCCATGGCAGGCCCAGCAGCAGAGTGACCGCGGCGCGGCGCCGGCGTGCGCGCTGCCATGCCTGTTGCAGCGTCTTCATGGTGCAGCCCTGCGTCGCGCGCTGCTCGCCATCCAGCGCTCAAGCGCGAACAGAAGCACGATCATCAGCAGCAGCCAGGAGGTCGGTTCACGCAGGGGCGGCGTTGCCGCTGGCAGCGTCCCGCGACGTGGCGCCTGGTCCTGCGCGTCACCCAGGTGCGGGGTCGATGGCGGTTGCAGGGCCTGCAGCAGGTCGCGGGGCAGGCTGTCATCGCGGAGTGCACTGTTGCGGGCCGCGTTCCATTCGCCGCGCAGATGCAGCAGGCGGCCTTGGCCGATGCGCTGCAGCCATAGCAGCGGCACATTGTCTGCATCACGCAGCAGGACGGCTGCGCCCGCTGGCGGCTTGGCAGCGGTCAGCACCGTGCCGCCCTGCTGCAGCCAGCTCTGCCAGGTGCCAGGCAGTACATCGGTGCCGGTCCACACGCCGATCTCACCGCGGCCCGGCAACGCATCGTCGGCCAGGGGAGCCGCAAGCGCTTGCGTGCTCCATGCGCGCTGCAACGCGCCCAGCCATTGCAGCGCTGCCGCCGGGGCATCGCTGCGCGTACGCAGGCGTGGTGCCACGGAGGCGTGCGGCGCTGCGGTGACGGCCAGCGCGTGTGGCTGCCATTGCACCTCGCGCGACAACTGCAGGCGGGCGCCATCAAGGCCGGGCAAGGGATCGGGTACGTGTACGGTCAGCGCGGTGCCGGCCGGCAGCTGCGCATCCAGCTCGCGCAGCAGACTGGGCAGGGAAGCAGCGTCCACCGGCGTGGGCTGGTCGATGGGCGGAAAGCCCGGCGCCAGCCAATGCCAGTTGCGTGCATCGGCGTTGCCGCGCAGTGCGTTCGCGTCCAGGCCCGGTGCCACCACCGTCCACGCCGCTGGCACCGGTGCAGGACCGGTCAGCGCCGGGCGCGCCAGCAGCAGGGCCAATGCGGCCAGCAACAGCAGGCGCGCCAGCAACAGTGGCCAATCATCGAAGCGGATGCGCTGGCGCGGTCGTATCTGGGCGCGCAGCCAGCGCAGCGCAGCGAAATCCAGCGGCGTATAGGGATGACGACGGGCGAGGTGGATCAGCAGTGGCAACAGCCATGCAGCCAGCGCCGCCAGGCCCAGCGGGAACAGCAGGCTCATGCGCCGCCCCTGCGGCCGAACAGCGCCTGCAGCGGCTGGTCCAGCGGCTGGTCGAGCCAACCGGTGGCGGTGGCGATGCCACTGGACTGCAACCGCGCCTGCAGCGCGGCATGGGCCTCGGCGAAGCGCTGCAGGTAGTCGGCACGGATCGCGGCGCCATCGCCGAGAAGTTCATCGCCCGTTTCCGGGTCGCGGAAACGATGACCTGCGTCGAACGGGAAATCGCGTTCGTCGGCGGTCAGCACCTGCAGCAGCATCACCTCGCGGCGCGCGCTGGCCAACTGCTCCAGCAGCACGATGCCTGCGTCATCAAAACCATCGCCGATGGCCAGCAGCAGATCGCCAGGGCGCACGCGCTCCCACAGCGGCCGCAGGCGCTCGGCGGTCGGCCATCCGCCACGCGCCTGCAGGGCATGCAGTTGCAGGTGCACGCGGTCACGCTGGCGCGCGCCATGTGCGGCCGGCACCAGCTGCAGGCCTTCGCCGTCGATGGCCAGCAGGCCGAAGCGATCACCTTGCTGCAGTGCCAGCTCGACCACGCAGGCTGCCAGTTGCCGCATGTGATCCAGGCGGCTGCGTCCAGGTGCCGCGCGGTCGGCCTGGCCCGCCGAGGCGGTGGCATCGAGCAGCAACCACACGGTGATCGGGCTTTCGCGCTCGGATTCACGCACGAAGAAGCGATCCGAGCGCGCGTACAGCTTCCAGTCGATCTGGCGCAGTTCGTCGCCGGGCTCGTAGGCACGGTACTGGGCGAATTCCAGGCCGGCACCGCGACTGCGGCTGGCATGCTGGCCGATGCCGCTCGCGCCGCTGGCCAGGCGTGGCCACAGCCGCAGCGCACGCAAGCGCGCACGCAGGTCGGGTGGCAGCAGCAGCGGCGTGCCGGCAGTCACCAGTGGATCAACCGGGGAATGGAACGGCCTGCAGCAGTGCGGCGACCACATCGTCAGCCCGCTTCTGCTCGGCCTCGGCGGCGAAGGACAGCAGCAGGCGATGACGCATCACCGGTGCGGCCAGCGCCTGCACATCCTCGCGGGTGGCGGCGAAACGTCCCTGCAGCAGTGCGCGCGCCTTGGCGGCCAGCACCAGCGACTGCCCGGCACGCGGGCCCGCACCCCATTTCACCCACTGGTTGATCGCCGCCGGTGCGCCCTCGCCGGGACGGCTGGCGCGCACCAGGCGGGTGATCCAGGCCAGCACGTCGGGGCTGACATGCACCTGGCGCACCGCCGCCTGCAGTGCGATCACCGCGTCGGCATCCATCACCTTCGGCACGCTTTCGGTGGCACTACCGGTGGTCTGTTCCAGGATCTGCCGCTCTTCGTCCTCGCTGGGGTAATCGACCAGCACGTGCAGCAGGAAGCGGTCCAGCTGTGCTTCGGGCAATGGATAGGTACCGGCCTGTTCGATCGGATTCTGCGTGGCCAGCACGAAGAACGGCGCCGGCAGCGTGTAGGTGGTGCCGGCGTAGCTGACCGTGCGCTCCTGCATCGCTTCCAGCAGCGCGGCCTGGGTCTTGGGCGGGGTGCGGTTGAGCTCGTCGGCCAGCAGCAGGTTGGTGAAGATAGGGCCCTGCTGGAAGCGGAAATGGCGATGGCCGGTACCGTGGTCTTCTTCCAGCAGTTCGGTGCCGAGGATGTCGCTGGGCATCAGGTCCGGGGTGAACTGCACGCGCCGGAACTGCAGTTCCAGTGCCTGCCCCAGCGAGCGAACCAGCAGGGTCTTGCCCAGCCCCGGCGCGCCTTCCAGCAGGCAGTGGCCACCGGCCAGCAGGCCGATCAGCAACTGCTCGACCACCGTGTGCTGGCCGACCACGGCGTGGGCGAGCGCAGCGCGCAGATCGTGCAGGCGCGGCAGCAGGGTATCGAGGTCGGGGGAGGTCATGGGCGTGGTCCGTTCAATTGTTCAATGCATACATCACGATGTTGACGCCGAAGCGGGTGTTGTCTTCGGCCAGGAAACGCTTGTTGCGCCAGTCGTAGTCCCACTCGCAGCCGTAGTCCTTGTTGCTGTAGAGCAGCCCCAGCCGACCGTCGACTTCGATGCCTTTCAGGTAGTCGTGCACCAGGTCATCGCCCCACCCGTTGAGCTCGAAGCTGGTTGCGGGAGGGCCGTCGGGGAAGCGGAAGAAGCTGCGGTACAGCGCGTGGCTGTTGGGCAGCTTCTGCAGCGCCTTCGGCCCGAACAGCCGGCCCATCTGCGCTTCGAACGAGGTGGCAAACAGGCCATCGATATCGTGGTTGCAGTCATCGACGAAAACAAAGCCACCATTGCGCACGTAGCGCACGAAGTTCTGCCGTTCGGCGGCGTTGAACTCGACCAGGGTGTGCCCGGCCAGGTAGCAGAATGGCGCCTCCAGCATGCGCGGGTCGGCCAACGCCACCACGCGTTCCTGCGGGTCCACCCGCAGGGAGGTGTAGTCGATCAGCGAGGTGATCAGGTTGGACGGCATGCGCGCGTCCACGTCCCAGTCACCGGAGTCGTACTGCAGGCGGGTGAACCAGAAGTCGTAGCGCGAACTGCGCGGGCCTGCCTGTGCCCATGCCGGCAGCGCCGCCGCCGAAGCGGCAGCGGCCAACCAGCGCAGGCAGGCCCGGCGATCCATCAGACCGCGTCGGACAACGACGTAAAGGTGAAATCGCGCAGCTTCATCGGCGGAATCATCATCACGAAGCTGGATTCGTCACCGGCCACGCGCACCGGCTTGCCCAGCTCTTCGATGTTGTTGAGCATGATCACCGGCGACTCGTTGAAGCGGAAATTCTTCACCGGGTGCTTGATCTGTCCGTTCTCGATGTAGAAGGTGCCATCGCGGGTCAGGCCGGTCAGCAGCACGGTCTGCGGGTCGACCATGCGGATGTACCAGGTGCGGGTGACCAGGATGCCCTTCTGGGTGCCGCGCACCAGCTCGGCGGTGTTCTTCTCGCCACCACTCATCAGCAGGTTGCCGGGCGTGGCCTTGGCAGTCTTGCCCTGCTTCTGTGCCCAGAAGCGTGAGTAGTCGAGGTTGGCGACCTTGCCGTTCTCGATGATGGCGATGCGCTCGCGCGGCATGCCTTCGCCATCCCACGGTAGCACCGGCGCATCCGGATGCCACGGGTCGGCATGCATGTTCACGCGCGGATCGTAGACCTGCTCGCCCAGCTTGTTGCCGCCGCCCTTCTTCGACAGGAAGCTGCGGCCTTCGTCAGCCGAGCGCGCGCTGAAGAAGTTCATCATGAAGCTGATCAGGCCCGCAGCCGCCGCCGGTTCCAGGATCACCGTGTACTTGCCGGGTTCCAGCGCCTTGGCTTCCTGCGACTCGGTCGCCTTGCGCATCGCGATGCGGATGTCCTGGTCGGCCTTGAAGTCGGCCGCGTCCTTCAGGTTGCGACCCACCCAGCCCGAGCCACGGCCATCTTCGGTGCGCACGGTGCAGGTGTAATCGAAGTTGGTGCTGCGCTGGTAGCCGAAGTTGCCGTTGCTGTTGGCCGTGGCGTAGAAGCCCTGGCCGTCTTCCAGGAAGCCGGCGGCGATCAGCCCGTTGCCACGGCACGGCGCGATCGAATCGGCGGCGACCTTGGCGCGGAAGGCCGGATCGATGGCGGCAGTGGATTCGCTGAAGGTCGGGCTGGGGCGGTACGTCTGCTTGCCGATGGCCGGCATGAACTCCGGGTTCTCCGGGGCAAGGCGGGCCAGGTCTTCGGCGCGGCGGACCACGCGCTGCAGCGCGGCGTCGTCGAACTCGTTGATCGAAGCGGTACCCACGCGCTTGCCGAAAGCCACGGTAACGGCCAGTTCGGTGTTGTCGACGATGCCACTGGTGGACACGTTGTTCAGGGCGAAACGGATGTTGCCGTTGATCGACCCGGCCAGTACGGCGGTGCACTCATCGGCCTTGGACAGGGCGATGACCTTGTCGAGGATGGCCTTGGCCTGGGCTTCGGTGAAGATACTCATGGTGTAAGGGCTCCTGACCGGTCAGCCGAGGCTGCGTGCGGTGTTGATGACGTTGATGCCGTTGAAGCGCGCGGTTGAAGACCCGTGCGAGACCGCCGAGACCTGGCCGGGCTGGCCCTTGCCGTCGAAGAACGAACCGCCCAGGCGGTAGTCGCGCTCGTCGGCGACGGCGCTGCAGGCATTCCAGAACTCCGGCGTGCGGATCTGGTAGGCCACGTCTTCAAGCATGCGGGTGATCTTTCCGTTCTTGATCTCGTAGAACAGCTGGCCGCCGAACTGCGCGTTGTAACGCTGCTGGTCGATCGAGAACGAACCGTCACCGATGATGTAGATGCCGTTCTCCACGTCCTTGATCATGTCCGACACGCTCAGCGGCGACTTGCCCGGCGCCATCGACACGTTGGCCATGCGCTGGAACTGCACGCTGGACCACGAGTCGGCGTAGCAGCAGCCATCGGATTCGGTCTTGCCGAGGATGTGGGCCTGGTCGCGGATGGTCTGGTAGTCCACCAGCTTGCCGTTGCTGATCAGGTCCCAGCGCTTGCACTTCACGCCTTCATCGTCGTACGCCACCGCGCCGAGGCTGCCCGGTTGGGTCTTGTCGGCGAAGATGTTCACGTGCTCGCTGCCGTACTGGAAATGCTGCTCGCGCTTGTCCAGGGTGGCGAAGCTGGTGCCGGCGTAGTTGGCTTCGTAGCCGAGCACGCGGTCCAGTTCCAGCGGGTGGCCGATCGACTCGTGGATGGTCAGCCAGGTATGCGACGGATCCAGGATCAGGTCGTACTTGCCCGGCTTCACCGACGGCGCCTTCAGCTTCTCCTGCGCCTGCTTGGCCGCCGCGATGGCATCTTCCTTCATGTCGTAGGACGAACCGTAATTGACCACGCCGTTGGGCGTCAGCACCTTGCCGGCAGCGGCGCCATCCAGGTACTCGTAGCCCAGGCCCATCGGTGCGGACAGGCCTTCGCGGGTGCGGAACTTGCCGCTGGCCTTGTCGATGGCGGTGATCGTCATCGGTGCCCAGATGCGGTGCACGTCCTGGTCGATGTACGAGCCGTCGGTGGAGGCGAAGTACTTCTGCTCGTTCACCAGGAACAGCATCGAATTGACGAAGCTGGCGCCGGCGCCCATCGCCGCAGCGTTGACGTCCAGCAGCAGGTCGACCTTCTCCTTGATCGGTACCTCCATCGCATTCTTGCGGATCGGCGTCTTCCAGCTGACCTCGCCCACGCCCGGCGCCTTGGCCAGCTGCACCGGCGCGGTCTGCACGCCCGCGTTGGCCTTGGCGATGGCCGCCGCCTGCTGCGCGGCACGGGCCACGTCGGCGGTGCTGAGCGCATTGGTGGCGGCAAAGCCCCAGGCGCCGTTGACGATCACGCGGATGCCCACACCGGTGGACTCGGTGTTGACCACGTTCTGCACCTTGTCTTCGCGGGTGATCACGAACTGCCGCAGGTAGCGGCCGATGCGCACGTCGCAGTAGGTGGCGCCGGCGCTGCGTGCGGCCTGCAGGGCGGCGTCGGCCAGGCGCTTTTTCAGCGCAGGGTCGAGGCTGGACTGCAGTTGCTCGGCGGCGATCGCCTTGCCGAAGAACGACGGCACGATCAGGCCGCCAGCGGTAAGCCCGGTCAGGGCCAGGAAGTCACGTCTGTGCAAGGCTGCTCTCCATGAAGGACGGGTGGCTCAAGCGCCGAGACTGCGCGCGGTGTTGATGATGTTGATGCCGTTGAAACGGGTGGTGGACGAACCGTGCGAGACCGCTGACACCTGGCCGGGTTGGCCCTTGCCGTCGAAGAACGAACCGCCGAGGCGGAAATCGCGCTCATCGCAGATGGCGGTGCAGGCGTTCCAGAACTCAGGCGTGCGGATCTGGTAGGCCGCATCCTCGACCATGCCGGTGATCTTTCCGTTCTTGATCTGGTAGTACAGCTGGCCGCCGAACTGCGCGTTGTAGCGCTGCTGGTCGATGGAATAGGAGCCACGGCCGTGGATGTAGATGCCGTTCTCCACGTCCTTGACCATGTCTTCGACGCTGAGCGGTTTCCTGCCCGGTGCCAGCGAGACATTGGCCATGCGCTGGAACTGCACGCTGGACCACGAGTCGGCATAGCTGCAGCCATGCGAGGCGTCGCGGCCCAGGATGTGCGCCTCATCGCGGGTAGCCTGGTAGTCGACCAGGATGCCGTCGCGCACCAGGTCCCAGCGCTGGGTCTTCACCCCTTCGTCGTCGTAGCCGACCGCACCAAGGCTGCCCGGCTGGGTCTTGTCGGCGAAGAAGGTGACGATGTCGCTGCCCCAGCGGAAACCGGCATCGCGCTTGTCCAGGGTGGCGAAGCTGGTGCCGGCGTAGTTGGCTTCGTAGCCGAGCACGCGGTCCAGCTCCAGCGGATGGCCGACGTTCTCGTGGATGGTCAGGAACAGGTTGGACGGATCCAGCACCAGATCGTACTTGCCGGGTTTCACCGAGGGCGCCTTCAGCTTCTCGCGCGCCTGGCGGGCGGCGGCGATGGCGTCCTCGACCGGGTCGTAGGAATCGCGATAGGCGGTGATGCCACCGGGCAGCTGCACCTTGCCACGCGCGTCCCCGTCGAGGAATTCGTAGCCCATGCCCATCGGCGAGGACAGGCCGGCGCGGGTGCGGAACTTGCCGCTGGCCTTGTCGATGGCGGTGGCGGTGAACGGCAGCCAGATGCGGTGGATGTCCTGGTCGATGAACGAGCCGTCGCTGGAAGCGAAGTACTTCTGCTCGTTGACCAGGAACAGGGTGGAATTGATGTAGTCAGCGCCCGCATTCAGCGCGGCCGCATTGAGTGCCAGCAGCAGTTCGACCTTGTCCTGGATCGGCACTTCCATCGCATTGCGGCGGATCGGCGTCTGCCAACGCACCTCGCCTACCGACGGAGTGGGCGCCAGCTGCACCGGCCGGGTCTGGATGCTGGCATTGGCGCGGGCAATGGCCGTGGCCTGCTCGACGGCGGTGCGCACCGCCGCTTCGGTCTGCTGGTGGGTGGCGGCGAAACCCCAGGCACCGTTGACGATCACCCGTACGCCCACACCGGACGATTCGCGGTTGGTCACGTTGCCGACCTGGTGTTCGCGGGTGATCACCGACTGGTTGAGGTAGCGACCGATGCGCACGTCGCAGTAGCTGGCCTTGGCCGCGCGCGCGGCGGCAAGGGCGACCTCGGCCAGGCGTCGGCGCTTGGCCGGGTCGACCGGGGCCAGCAACTGCTCGGCGGCGATCAGCCGCGAATGCGGCAGGACCAGGCCCGCCAGGCCCAGACCGGAAAATGCCAGGAACTCACGTCGTTGCACTGCGTCTCTCTCTCACTTCCGTGCGGCCGGCAAAGGACCGATCCGATCACGTCAACTCCCCGACTTTCGCCAGCGGCGGGCATTCGGGCAAGTGACTGCAGTCATGGTAGGGGTGGGTTTCGGCAGGGCTTGCAGCCCTGCACCTGCCGAATCAACGTCAACGTCAACGGCAGAAGCTGGCTATCCGTGGGTTGGCGGGGTGGTGTCGGATTGCGGGGACGCCGTAAACCCATCCCTGGGGGCTTGGCCGCGGCATCCATGCCGCGGACACCCCGCAATCCGACACCGCCCCGCCTCTGACAGATTCCTGCGGCTGTTGGTAGGTGTCGACCTTGGTCGACACATCTGCCAGATATCGAAATGAATCCGGGGTCAGATCCCTTCCGACAGATCGCGAAAATTTGTCGAAGGCGGGGTGGGTCCGGTTGAGGGGGTGTGAGCGGCATGGATGCCGCGACCA
>NZ_JBYOLA010000042.1:0-18529 GCF_057799055.1 Stenotrophomonas sp. 14P6.2.3 | reverse complement strand
TCATCGCCGGCCGCGATCCTGGCCGGTCAGGCCACCGCTGCGGTGGTGGCCGCCCAGCCGAAGCCGGTGCCGACGCCCGTTGCGCCGACCGAGTCGCCGCGTCCGACCATGCCCAGCGATGCCTCGCGCATCCGCATGCAGCCGGGCATGCGTCATCTGGTGGTGGCGATCGATCCGGGCCATGGCGGCCAGGACCCTGGTGCCATCGGCCCGACCGGCAAGCGCGAGAAGGACGTCACCCTGGCGGTGGCGCGTGAACTGGCCCGACAGGTCAATGCCACGCCCGGCCTGAAAGCGTTCCTGACCCGCGACAGCGATGTGTTCATCCCGCTGCCGATGCGTGCGCAGAAGGCACGCGCGAACAAGGCCGACATCTTCATTTCGATCCACGCCGATGCCGCCGAGAACCGTTCGGCCACCGGTTCGTCGGTGTACGTGCTGTCGACCAAGGGCGCCTCTTCGCAGCGTGCGCGCTGGTTGGCGGACAAGGAAAACGCGGCCGATCTGGTCGGTGGCGTGCGCCTGCAGCAGACCGAAGGCACGTTGGCCAACGTCCTGCTGGACCTGGCCCAGAGCGGTTACATGAAATCCTCCGAGGATGCTGCCGGGCACGTGCTGGGCGGGCTGAAGCGGATCGGCAACAACCACAAGCCGAACATCGAGCGCGCCAACTTCGCCGTGCTGCGCACCTCGGACATGCCGGCGATGCTGGTGGAAACCGCGTTCATCTCCAACCCGGATGAAGAGCGCCGTTTGATCGACCCCGCCTACCAGCGCAAGGTCGCCGGTGCAGTGCTGGACGGCGTGCACACGTTCTTCAGCCGGCAACCGCCGCCGGGGACGTTGTACGCCGCACGCGCGCAGGCCGAGATCGACGCCGCAAGCACCGTGGCTGGCGGCAGCAAGTAAGCCGCTGGATCGCCCGCTTCTGCTAGACCCGGGCCCTGCCTGGCTTGCGCTGCACACGGTGGATCTCGACTCTACCTGTCGCCGCTCCGCTATCATCGTGGCATGACGTCTGCCTGCCCCATCTGCCCATGAACGCGCCCGATCCGCGTCCGATCCGGCCGCTGCCGGAAATCCTGATCAACCAGATTGCCGCCGGTGAGGTGGTCGAACGGCCCGCATCGGTGGTCAAGGAACTGGTTGAGAACGCGATCGATGCCGGCGCCAGTCGCGTCGACATCGAACTGGAAGAAGGCGGTGTGCGCCTGATCCGCATCCGCGACAACGGCAGCGGCATTGCCGCAGAACAGTTGCCGCTGGCGGTCTCGCGGCACGCCACCAGCAAGATCGCCAACCTGGACGAGCTGGAAGCAGTGGCCACGCTGGGTTTCCGTGGCGAAGCGCTTCCGTCGATCGCTTCGGTCAGCCGTTTCACCCTGTCCTCGCGCCGTGCCCATGATGAGCATGGTTCGGCACTGCAGATCGAAGGCGGCAAGCTCGGCGAGGTGACCCCGCACGCGCATGCGCCGGGCACGACCGTGGAAGTGCGCGAGTTGTTCTACAACGTGCCGGCGCGGCGCAAGTTCCTGCGTGCCGAGCGCACCGAACTGGGGCATATCGAAGAGTGGCTGCGCTCGCTGGCACTGGCCCGTCCCGATGTCGAGCTGCGTGTCTCGCACAACGGCAAGGCATCGCGTCGCTACAAGCCGGGCGACCTGTATTCGGACGTGCGCCTGGCCGAGACCCTGGGCGAAGACTTCGCCAGCCAGGCCGTGCGCGTGGACCACAGCAGTGCCGGCCTGCGCCTGCATGGCTGGATCGCGCAGCCGCATTATTCGCGTGCCAGCACCGATCAGCAGTACCTGTACGTCAACGGCCGTTCGGTACGTGACCGCAGTGTTGCCCACGCGGTGAAGATGGCTTACGGCGACGTGCTGTATCACGGTCGGCAGCCAGCCTATGTGCTGTTCCTGGAACTGGACCCGACGCGCGTCGATGTGAACGTGCACCCGGCCAAGCATGAGGTGCGCTTCCGGGACTCGCGGCTGGTGCATGACTTCGTCTACCGCACCTTGAAGGATGCGCTGGCCGACACCCGCGCCGGCATGAGCGCGCAGGAGATCGGTGCAGGAGCCGTGCATCCGGCCGAGGGCGGCAGCGCGTCTTCGATGCCGGGGGCCACGGCCTCCAGCTTCGGCTACGTGCGCGGTCCGGCACCCGGTGCGGGGCAGGGCGGAAGTGGTGGCTTTTCCGGTTGGCGACCCCAGCAGCCGCTGGGCCTGCAGGTAGCCGATGCACCCGCGGCCTATGCTGCGCTGTATGCATCGCCCGCCGGTGCCGAGCGCGGTGCTGCGCTGCCGCCGATGCCGATGGAGAACGGACTGCCGGTCACCAGTGCCGACGCCGGGGTGCCGCCGCTGGGTTACGCCGTTGCTCAGCTGCATGGCATCTACATCCTGGCCGAGAATGCCGAAGGCCTGATCGTGGTCGACATGCATGCGGCGCACGAACGCATCGGCTACGAGCGGTTGAAGAATGCGCACGATGGCATCGGCCTGCAGTCGCAGCCGTTGCTGGTGCCGATCACCCTGGCGGTGGGCGAACGCGAAGCCGACACCGCTGAAGCGGAGGCCGATACGCTGGCCGCCCTCGGGTTCGAGATCACCCGTGCCGGACCGGGCGCACTGCACGTGCGCAGCATCCCGGCGCTGCTGGCCCATGCCGAGCCCGAAGGCCTGCTGCGCGACGTACTGACCGACCTGCGCGAGCATGGCCAGAGCCGTCGCATCGCCACTGCCCGCGACGAGCTGCTGTCGACCATGGCCTGCCATGGCGCCGTGCGTGCCAACCGGCGCCTGACCGTGCCGGAAATGAACGCGCTGCTGCGCGACATGGAAATCACCGAGCGGTCCGGCCAGTGCAATCACGGCCGGCCGACCTGGGCACGTTTTTCGCTGGCGGAGATCGACCGCTGGTTCCTGCGCGGACGTTGAGGGGAGCACCGATGCGACTTTGGGGAATGGGCGGCCTGCTGGCGGCCCTGTTGCTGGCGGCCTGCAGCCCGGCATCGACGCCGGCGCCAGCCGCCGTTGAGGATCCGGCATTTGCCGCGCGGCAACAGCAATGGCGGGTGCTGCGTTACCAGGACCTGACCCGGCCCGATGGGTGGACCGCGCTGGTCGGCCTGCACTGGTTGCAGAACCGGTCGCACTTCGTCGGCAGTGGTGCCACCAGCGGCATCCGCCTGGCGGTGGGGCCGGCCAAGCTGGGGCTGTTGCGCCGTGAAGGCGACCAGTGGTGGTTCACGCCGGAGTCCGGCACGGATGTCACCCTCGACGGACAGCCTGTGCGCGGGCGTGTCCGCATGGATACCGACAAGGATCCGCAGCCGACCCTGCTGGCCTTCGATGGTGGCAAGGGCCAGCTCAGCCTGATCCGTCGCGGCGCGCGCGATGCGCTGCGGGTCAAGCATGCCGATGCACCCGCGCGCCGCGATTTCGCCGGCCTGCAGTACTGGCCCGGTGGACCGCAATGGCAGGTGCAGGCGCGTTTCATCGCGCATCCACCAGGCAAGACCCTGCCGATCGTGGACATCACCGGACTGACCACCGAGATGCCCAACGCCGGTGCGGTGGAATTCGATCGTGACGGCCGCAGCTGGCGGCTGGAAGCGATCGGCGAGCCGGGGCAGCCGCTGTTCCTGATCTTCGCCGACCGTACCAGTGGCCACGGCAGCTATCCTGCTGGCCGCTATCTGGATACCGATGCGCCCACCGCCGACGGTCACGTGACGATCGACTTCAACCACGCCCACAACCCACCGTGCGCGTTCACCGCTTATGCGACCTGCCCGTTGGCGCCGCCGGAAAACCGCTTGGATCTGCGCGTGGAAGCGGGTGAGAAGGCGTATCACCTGCCTGAAGGAGAGGGCTGAACATGTTGATGAAACTGTTGTTGCGCAGTGCCGTTTTTCTCGTTGCCTGCGCCGCCGGCCCGTTGGCCATCGCGCGCGATGCGCCAGCCGACACATCGGCTGGCAAGCCGCCGGTGCCGCTGCTGTGGAAGGTCACCGGGCAGGGAGATGCACGCCTGTACCTGCTGGGCTCCTTCCATCTGTTGAAGCCACAGGACTATCCGCTGTCGACCGATGTCGAGCAGGCATTTGAAGCCTCGCAGCGCGTGCTGTTCGAAGTGACGCCAGAGGAACTGCAGTCGCCGCAGATGGCCAGCCAGATGGTGCAGGTCGCTACCCGCAAGGATGGCAGCGAGCTCAAGCGCCACCTGGATGCGCCGACCTGGCAGAAGCTGCAGGCCTATGCGACGCAGAACAAACTGCCGTTGGCGCAGCTGCAGGGCATGAAAGCGTGGTTCGTCGGCCTGACCATCACCGTGGCGCAGATGCAGAAGCTGGGCCTGGACCCGGAGCTGGGGCTGGACCGCCACTTCATGCAGCGGGCACAGAAGGCGGGCAAGAAGACCGCAGGCCTGGAAGACATGTCCAGCCAGATCAACCTGCTCGATGGCATGAGCGTGCAGGAGCAGCGGCAGATGCTGTCCGAGGCGCTGGACGAAGCAGGCAAGGGCGATGCCCAGGCGCAGATGCTGCATGAGGCCTGGCGTCGCGGCGATGATCGCCTGTTGTGGAACCGGATGGGCGTGGAGATGCGCCAGAAGTATCCGCAGCTCTATCAGCGCATCAATACCGACCGCAACGATGCATGGGTGCCGAAGCTGCTGCCGTACCTGCAGGCCGGGCAGAGCGGTACGCTGGTGGTGGTGGGCGGCCTGCACCTGCTGGGCAACGATGGCGTGGTGGAGAAGCTGCGCGCGAAGGGCTACAAGGTCGAGCGGGTGTGCTCGGCATGCAAGGCCAAACGTCCGTAGATCCGCGCCGCGCGTGGTGTCGTTGAAAACAGAACGGCGCGCCCATGGCGCGCCGTTTTCGTATCAGCCGGGGCGGTTGCCTCAGCGGCGGGTCTTGCCGCCGGTACCGGTGCCGCCGGTCGGCTCGCTCGGCTTGCCGGCCGTGCCGGTGCCGGTGCCCGTTCCGGTGCCACCGGGACGCGGGCCACCGAAACCGCTGCCCATGTTGCGCTGGAATTCCTGCCACAGCTCCAGGTTGCGCTCGGTCAGCTGGTTCATCATCGCCCACGGCGTCTGCCCCAGCAGGTTGCCCATCTGCTGGCGGAACTGCTGCTGCTGGTCGAGGAAGACCTGCATGCTGCGCTCCAGGTAGTTGCCCATGAAGCCCTGCAGGGAATCGCCGTAGAAGCGGATCAGCTGGCTCAGCAGCTGGGTGGAGAGCATCGGTTCACCGTCCTGCTCCTGGTCGGCGATGATCTGCAGCAGGACCGAGCGGGTCAGGTCGTCGCCGCTCTTGGCGTCGCGGACTTCGAAGTCTTCGCCGTCGAGGATCAGCTGGCGCACGTCTTCGATGGTGATGTAGCTGGAGATCTCGGTGTCGTACAGACGGCGGTTCGGATACTTCTTGATGATGCGGGTCGCAGCCATGAAGCGGTACTCGTCACAGTAGACGCGCAGCATGGCGCAGTGCAGCAGCGGTTGCAACCGCCCCAGCCCCCGCCAGGCTTGGTTTTCCATCGCCGGAATGTTGCGCAACAAGGCTTTGCGTGCTGCGCAGCATGACCAACGGCAGGGTGCAGCACAGGATCCTTCGATGTTGGCGCCGTTTACCAGCCCATGTGGTGGCCGCCGTTGATGTCCAGGTTGCTGCCGGTGATCCACGAGGCCTCTTCGGCTACCAGGAAGGACACGCCATAGGCGATTTCTTCCGGTTTGCCCAGGCGCCCCGTCGGGATGTCGGCGATGATCTTGGCGCGCACTTCCTCGGGCACCGCCATCACCATGTCGGTGGCCACATAGCCGGGCGAGATGGTGTTCACGGTGATGCCGAAGCCTGCATTCTCGCGCGCCAGCGAGATGGTGAAACCGTGCATTCCGGCCTTGGCGGCGGCGTAGTTGGCCTGGCCGTACTGGCCCTTCAGGCCGTTGATCGAGCTGATCTGGATGACCCGGCCCCAGCCGCGTCGACGCATGCCTTCGATGACCGGGCGGGTGACGTTGAACACCGAATTGAGGTTGGTGTTGATCACATCGTGCCACTGCTCCGCGCGCATGCGGTGGAAGGTGGTGTCGCGGGTGATGCCGGCGTTGTTGACCAGGATCTCGACCGGGCCCAGTTCGGCTTCGACCGCACGGATCAGGGCTTCGGCGCTGGCCGAGTCGGAGACATCGCCCGGGAAGATCGACACCTGGTAGCCACGTTCGGTCATCGACTGCTGCCAGGCGCGGGCCTTGGCCTCGTCGCGGTAGTTGGTGGCGACGCGGTGGCCCTGGTCGGCCAGGCGTTGGCAGATGGCGGTACCGATGCCGCCGGTTCCGCCGGTGACCAGTGCGACGCGAGATGTCATGGAAAGCTGTCCGGATATCAGGTGGGGGAAGGGGGATTCTGCAACATCGGCGCGGAAAGTGCGCCCGCCGGCAGCAGGATGTCCGCGCGCGGCAGCAGGCCGGGGTCGAAGCTGCGCTGCGCGGTGGCCAACAGCGCATCCCGCTCGTCGATGCCTTCCAGTGCGGTGCTCAGCTGGCCCAGCAGTTCCCACAGCCGGCGCAGCACCGGCACCGGCTCGCGGGCTTCCACCGGCAGCGCGGCCAGTGACTTGGACAGTTTGTGGCCCGGTGCATCCAGCAGCAGCGGCAGGTGCCAGTAGCGCGGCGTCGGCAGGTCCAGCGCCTGCTGCAGCAGGATCTGCCGGGCGGTGGAATCGAGCAGGTCGGCGCCGCGCACGACCTCGTTCACGCCCTGCGCGGCATCGTCGACGACCACCGCCAACTGGTAGGCCCAGCAGCCGTCGGCGCGGCGCAATACGAAGTCGCCCACCTCGGCGTGGACATCCTGTTGTTGCCGGCCGCGCAGGCCATCCTCGAAATGCACCACGCTGCCCGCAGGTACCCGGAAGCGGACGGCCGGGTCCGCTCGTGGCTGCCGCGCAACGCAGTGGTGATGGATGCCGCCATTGGCGGCCAGATCGCTGCGGCTGCAGTGGCAGACAAAGGCGTGGCCATCGGCCAGCAGGCGGTCCAGCGCAGTCTGATAAGCGTCGCCGCGCGCGCTTTGCCAGATCACCGGCCCGTCGTGGGCCAGGCCGAACGCGGCCAGGGTCTGCAGTTGCGCCTGTGCCGCGCCGGCCACCGTGCGGGGTGGGTCGACGTCCTCGATGCGCAACCGCCACAGGCCGCCATGGTGGCGCGCGAGCAGCCAGCTGCCGAAGGCGGCAAGCAGGGAGCCGGGATGCAGCAGGCCGGTGGGCGAGGGCGCGAAACGGCCGCAGGGAAGGTTGGATGTCATGCAGGCTGAATCGTCGGTCAGGTTGGCGCTTGAATTCAAGCTGACCGCACCGCAAATTGACGGATATCAACCCCTTCCAAGCCGGAATTTCCCATGTTTACCCGCATTGCCCTGTTCCTGGCGACCAATCTCGCGGTCCTGATCCTCGCCAGCATCGTGATGTCGTTGCTGGGAACCGACCCGAGCAGGATGAGCGGCCTGCTGGTCATGGCCGCGATCTTCGGTTTCGGTGGCTCCCTCATCTCGCTGCTGCTGTCCAAGTGGATGGCCAAGCGCTCCACCGGTGCAGTGGTGATCACCGAGCCGCGCAACCAGACCGAGCGCTGGCTGCTGGCCACCGTCGAACGCCAGGCCAAGGCGGCCGGTATCGGCATGCCGGAAGTGGCGGTGTATGACGGCCCGGAGATCAACGCGTTCGCCACCGGTGCGAACCGCAACAACGCGCTGGTGGCGGTGTCCACCGGCCTGCTGCACAACATGAGCGAGGACGAAGCCGAAGCCGTGCTCGGCCACGAGATCGCCCACGTCGCCAACGGTGACATGATCACCATGGCTCTGCTGCAGGGCGTGCTGAACACCTTCGTGATCGTGCTGGCCCGCGTGGTCGGCGGCGTGATCGACAGCGCGATGTCCGGCAACCGTGAAGGCGGCGGCCGTGGCTTTGCCTACTACATCATCGTATTCGTGCTGGAGATGGTGTTCGGCCTGTTCGCCACGATGATCTCGATGTGGTTCTCGCGCCACCGCGAGTTCCGTGCCGATGCCGGCGGTGCATCGCTGGCCGGTCGCCAGAAGATGATCTCGGCGCTGGAGCGGCTGCAGCTCAACCACGGCCAGAGCACCTTGCCGACGCAGATCGCCGCGTTCGGTATTGCCGGTTCGACGGCGAAGAAGCTGTTCATGAGCCATCCGCCGCTGGAAGAGCGCATTGCCGCGCTGCGGGCGTCGACTGCGGCGTAAGCTTCGGCCCCCGATGGAGATGCAGGAACGCCTGGCCTCGCGCCGGGCGTTTTTGTTTGCGGGGAGGCATTGCTGGCGCCGGGCTCGCCCGGCTGCTCGTTTCCGCGCCTGCGGGTAGGTGTCACTTTCTTTGCGCGCAAAGAAAGTAACCAAAGAAACGCTCCGCCGGCCGCGAGCCGTCGTGCTTCGCACGTCGGTTCCCTGCGCTCCTCGGTCCGTCGAGGGGCGATGCGGGAAGCCAGCCGACTAGCAGTCGGCTCTACAGGACAGCGGCACCTCTTCGCCCTCGCCGGACCTGCGGTGCTCGGCTCGCTATAAGGCGGACTGGAAGATCAAGATCAACGGCAAGAGCATCCACGCATGGCGTGGATCTACTGGGTGCAGCTGTAGCCTTTGACGTTGGGTCCGCCTTGTAGCGAGCCGAGCATCGCAGGGGAATCAGGGGCGCAGAGGCGCCGATGTCTGAGCGCAGCGAGTTCGGCGCCGTCCCCTGATTCCCCGAGAAGCGCAGGGCACCGGTGCGCAGCACCGGCTCGCGGATGGCGGCGTGTTTCTTTGGTTACTTTTTTTGCACGAGCAAAGAAAGTAACAAGCACGATCACCGCGCAAACGAAAACAGCACCTTCGCAGGTGCCGTCTCCATGAACCGCTTTACGCGGAAATTCAGAACTTCGCGTCGAACTCGGCAGCGTAACCGGTGTTGACTAGCACCTTCTGCAGCGACTCGGCCACCTTCAGGTTGCCGGCCACGATCTGCTGGGTGTCCGGGCCGCGGTTGTCCATGCGTGCCGGGGTCGCGCCCTTGAAGTCGCAGACCTTGCCACCGGCTTCGCGCACCAGCAGCACGCCGGCGGCGATGTCCCAGGCCTTCACGCCAGCCTCGAAGTAGGCATCGGCGCGGCCACAGGCCACGTAGGCCAGGTCCAGCGCGGCCGAACCCGAGCGGCGGATGTCCTCGGCGTGCACCAGCAGGGCGTCCACCGACTTCAGCTGCGCACTGGCGCGTGCGCGCTCGCGCGGGGCGAAACCGGTGTGGATCATGGTGCCTTCCAGATCCTTGCGGTCGGCCACGCGGATGCGGCGGTCGTTGAGCACGGCGCCGGCGCCGCGGCTGGCAGTGAACAGTTCGTTGCGCAGCGGGTCGAAGATCACCGCGTCGGTCGGCTCGCCGTTCTCGACCAGGGCGATCGACACGCAGTAGTGCGGTACGCCGCGCAGGTAGTTGCTGGTGCCGTCCAGCGGGTCGATGACCCACATGTGGCGACGCTCGCTCTGCACGCCACCTTCTTCACCGAAGATGCCGTACTCGGGGTAAGCGCGCTTGAGTTCCTTGACGATCACCTTTTCCGCGTCCGCATCGACTTCGCTGGCGTAGTCCATGCGGCCCTTCTGGACTACATTCAGTGCCTCGAGCTTGTTGATGTTGCGCAAGAGGACGTTTCCGGCGAGGCGGGCGGCCTTGACCATGACGGTTACGGCGGGTTTCTGCATGGCATGGGCTCCCGGAAGGGCAGAAGAGAAGGGCTGGCGGGGGAAAAGAGCGGGTCCGGCGCAGTGGCCGGCCGCACAGTTTACCATTGGTCTTCGTCCAGCTCGACATTTTCCCTGTTCATGTCCCAGTTTCCTGCCGCTACCCGCCTCCGATTCGTCCTGGTCGGGACCCAACACCCCGGCAACATGGGCGCCGCCGCCCGTGCCCTGAAGACCATGGGCCTGGCCCGCCTGGTGCTGGTAGCACCGGAGAAGCCGCTTGATGAAGAGGCCTTCCGGCGCTCGGCCGGTGCCGAGGACGTGCTCGGCGACGCACCGGTGGTGGCCACCCTGGCCGAAGCCGTGGCCGACTGCCGGTTCGTGCTGGGCTGCACCGCACGTGCGCGCCGGGTCCAGCTGGAGGAGTTCCTGCCGGCCGATGCCGCCGCCCGCGCAGTGGCCAAGGCCGGCGAAGGCGCCGAGGTGGCGCTGGTGTTCGGCCGTGAGCGTACCGGCCTGACCAACGAGGAGCTGCAGCTGTGCCATGCCGCAGTGCACATTCCGTCCGATCCTGAGTTCAGCTCGCTCAACCTGGCCGCCGCGGTGCAGGTGCTGGCCTATGAAGTGCGCATGCAGCTGCTGGGCGCACAGCCCGTGGCCGCGACCGAGCCGGACAGCCGTGAGCAGGCTGCCAGCCACGATCAGATGGAGAGCTTCTTCGCCCAGCTCGGCGAGACGCTGGACGAGATCGATTTCCACAAGGGGCGCGCGCCCGAGTCGGCGATGCGCAAGCTGCGCCGTCTGTTCCTGCGCAGCGAGCCAAGCGAGCAGGAAGTGCGCCTGCTGCGCGGGATCCTGGCCGATACCCAGCGCATGGCGCGCCTGGCCCAGAACAACGGCAAGGACAGCTGACGACGGCCCCGTTTTTTCGAGTAGTCTGTCTGGATACCCTTGGGGGATGAAGCTTGTGTCGGGTCTGCGTAGGGCAATGCAGGGGGAACTGCTGAGCCTGGCCTTGGCCCTGCTGGCCGGGACGGCGCGCGCTGCGCCGGGTCGGCGATGGGGGCGTTGGGCAGCGGAGAGGGGCGACTCGCGATGACGCAGGATCATGCGCTCGGCAGTGTGGACCGTGCGGTTGCCGGACCGGCGCCGCCGGCGTTCGGCCGCGCGTCCGGCGTGCTGCCGCGTGTCGTCTGTTATCGGCGGGTGCAGAGTGCGTTTGAGAAGGTGTTGGGGGCTTCCGGTTTCCGCCGCGTCGATGCGCATGCGCAGCCGTGGCTGGATGGATTGAAACAAGGGTTGACGCGCGTGCGGATGGAAGTGGAATGAAGTTGCTCGGCTCGGGGATGCAGGCCCGGTTCCTGCTTGCGATGGGCGGGGCGATGCTGGTGGTGGTGGCGATCCTGGCCGTGCTGCTGGGGCGGCAGGCGGCGATGCAGGGCGAGGTGAGGTCGCTCAGCAACGGTGTCATCCACGAACTGTTCGACCGAAGCGTGCGCAGCCGTGGCGAGGCCATGGTGCGCGAGCTGTCCGATGCGCTTGCCAGTCCGCTCCGCAACAACGACCTGGACCAGGTCGGGGCGCTGGTGCGCAGCATTTCGCGGCAGCCGGTGGTGCGCTACGTACTGGTGTTCGACGACCGCGGGCGGCTGGTCCACGACGGCTCGGCCGGGGTGCCCGGATCCGGACAGCCGATGACCGATCCGCTGGCTGCCGGGGCGGTTGCCGCCCAGTCGCTGGTGGTGCAGCAATCGCCCACGGTGCTCGACAACGCGATGCCGATCAGGATGGGCAATCAGCGCATCGGTGGTGTCCGCGTCGGCATGGCGCTGGATGAAGTGCTGCAGCGAGAGCGGGCGGCCAACGCGACCCTCGGCGAGCGGCTGCAGCAGATGGGAAGCCGGCATCTGGGCTGGCTGCTGCTGATGCTGGGCCTGCTGGTGGTGATCGGCGTGGTGGTGATCCTGTACGTGCAGCGCACGCTGGTGGCGCCGATCCGCGATCTGGCCGCGGCTGCCCGGCGCATCGAAGCCGGCGACTACCAGGCGCCGCTGCGGGAAAACACCCGCGATGACGAGGTGGGTGAACTGGTGCGCGGCTTTGCCCGCATGCGTGATGCGATTGCCCGCCACGACCGCGAAGTGCGGCGCATGGCCTACACCGACGCGTTGACCGGGCTCACCAACCGGTTGGCGTTCCGCGAGGCGCTGGACCACCGGTTGATGGCCGCACGTGCGTCCAATCACCGGTTGGGCCTGCTGTTCGCCGATATCGATGATTTCAAGCGGGTCAACGACACGCTGGGTCATGAGGCCGGCGACGAGGCGCTGTTGCAGTTCGCCCAGCGCATCGGCCGTGCAGTGACCGAGGCCGGCGGCGATGACGCATTGCTGGCGCGGTTCGGCGGCGACGAATTCGTGATCCTGGTCGGTGATGGCGATGTCGCGGCCAATGCGCGGTTGCTGGCCGAAGTGCTGGTACGCGAACTGGGCAAGCCGCTGGTGGTGCAGGGCAGGGAACTGTTCCTGGGCACCTCGATCGGTGTGACCCTGTTCCCTGACGACGCTGCGGATGCGACAACGCTGCTGAAGAACGGCGACATCGCGATGTACCAGGCGAAGATGGCGGGCAAGAACTGCTACCGCTACTACAGCCGGGCCATGGATCACGCTGTCGAACGCCGCGTGCACATGGAGCAGGAGCTGCGCGGCGCCTGGGAGCGCGGCGAGCTGCGGCTGGCCTACCAGCCGATCTTCCGCATGCGCGACCGCCGCATGGTCGGTGTGGAAGTGCTGCTGCGCTGGCAGCACCCGACGCTGGGCACGATCCCGCCATCGGTGTTCATCGAGGTGGCCGAGCAGAGTGGCCTGATCGAGATCATCGGCCCGAAGGTGCTGCGTGCCGCCTGCATGGAAGCCGTGCAGTGGCCCAGCGGCGTGGCCGGCGACGAGCTGTTCGTCTCGGTCAATGTGTCGCCACGGCAGTTGCGCGGTGGCGAGCTGCCGGCGTTGGTCGCGCAGTGCCTGCAGGAGTCGGGCCTGCCGGCCTCGCGCCTGCACCTGGAGCTGACCGAGACGGCGGTGATCGGCGATGAGATGCTGGCCGCGCAGCTGCTGGACCGCCTGCACCGGGCAGGGGTGAAGGTGTGGCTGGACGACTTCGGTACCGGCTTCTCCGGTCTCAGCCACCTGCGGCAGGTGCCGGTGGACGGGGTCAAGATCGACAAGAGCTTCGTCGCCGACATGCAGCGCGATCCGGACGATCTGGCCCTGACCACGGCGATCATCGCCATGGCCCACGCACTGGGCATCACGGTGGTGGCCGAAGGTATCGAGCAGGAGGCGCAGTTCGAGCTGCTGGCCCAGCGTGGCTGCGATCTGGGCCAGGGCTATCGATTGAGCCACCCGGTCACTGCCACCGAGGTGGTGCGGATGATCGAGGCGGGCGTGTGACAGTAGATCCACGCCATGCGTGGATGGGCTTCCCTGGTAGAAGCATCCACGCATGGCGTGGATCTACTGTTACACCGGGCGCTTGCTCGGGTCGCCGGGCAGTTCGCGGACCAGCTTGGGTACCAGATAGCCGGACAGCCGGGCAGTGAGGCCGGCAATCAGGGCCTTGGCCTGGACGTCGTCCACTTCGAAGTGGGCCACGCCCTCGACCCGATCCAACTGGTGCAGGTAATAGGGCAGCACGCCGGCGGCGAAGCTGCGCTCGCTCAGGTCCTGCAGCGCCTGCACGCTGTCGTTGACCCCGCGCAGCAGCACCGCCTGGTTCAGCAGCTGGGCACCGATGCCGCGCAGGCGGGCCATCGCGGTATCGACGCTGGCGTCGAATTCATTGGCGTGGTTGGCGTGGACCACGATCGCCAGCGGCCAGGGCAGGTCGCCCAGCCAGGCCAGCAGCTCGTCATCCACTCGCTCAGGCAGCACGATCGGCAGGCGCGTGTGGATGCGCAGCCTGCGGATATGCGCGATGCCGCGCAGTGCATCGGTCAGCTCGGCCAGCTTGTGGGTGGCCAGCGACAGCGGGTCGCCGCCGGACAGGATCACCTCATCGATGTCCGGGTCTGCAGCGATGGCCTCTACCGCCTCCTGCCATCCCCCCTTGGCGGCGTTCTCGGCGCCATAGTCGAAATGCCGGCGGAAACAGTAGCGGCAGTTGATCGCGCAGCTGCCGGTGGCCACCAGCAGGGCGCGGCCGCGGTACTTCTGGATGACCCCGGTGGCCTTCTTTGCTGCACCGTCGCCCACCGCATCGAAGCTGAACCCGGGGACAGGGCGCATCTCGGCGTCGATCGGCAGCACCTGCCGCAGCAACGGGTCGTGGGCATCGCCACGGCGCATGCGCGCGACGAAACCCTCCGGCACGCGCAGCGCGAACTGGGCGATGGCGGCCTCCGATACGCCCAGTGCCGCGGCATCCAGATCCAGCCGGGCCAGCAGCGTCTGCGGGTCGCGCAGGGCCTGCCGCCACAGCTGCTGCCAGCGCGCGGGCGCGCCTGGCGACTGGGTCCGGGGGAAGGCGGAAAGCTGCATGGAGAGGGGGCCTGCGGTTATCATGGACACATAAACAGTTGCCCGCCGGGGTTCCGGTGGGCTTTCCATTCTATCCGGCTCGCCGCACGCGCGGCGGTTTCGCCATTTGAGGAGCTTGAGCATGGCCACTGCGGGCATGAACGATGTCAAGAACGGGATGAAGATCCTGGTCAACAATGAACCGGCCGTCATCTCCGAGACCGAGTTCATCAAGCCGGGCAAGGGCCAGGCCTTCACCCGCGTGCGCTATCGCTTCATCAAGTCGGGCCGCACGGTCGAAATGACCATGAAGGCGACCGACGACGTGGAAGTGGCCGATGTGGTCGATACCAACATGGACTACATGTACAGCGACGGCGAGTACTGGCACTTCATGGACCCGGAAACCTTCGAGCAGGTGCAGGCCGACAAGGCTGGCATGGGCGGCGCCGAGAAGTGGCTGAAGGGCGAGGAGTCCTGCATCGTGACCCTGTTCAATGGCTCGCCGATCTTCGTGCAGCCGCCGAACTTCGTCGAACTGAAGATCACCGAGACCGACCCGGGCGTCCGTGGCGACACCTCGGGCGGCGGCGGCAAGCCGGCCACCCTGGAAACCGGTGCCGTGGTGCGCGTGCCGCTGTTCGTCAACCAGGATGAAATCATCAAGGTAGACACCCGTTCGGGCGAGTACTCCTCGCGCGTAAAGTAATCCGGGTACGCGCCGGCGCATTCGCGCTGGCGCTCCCACGATCCGCCATGCGGATCGTGGGCCCCCGCTCACCAGCACCCACACCCCGCCGCTTCGCGGCCGCCCCTGACTCAGGGGCTTGCCTTCAAGAAGCTCAGCGGTAGCCGTTTGACCGGTGATCAGTCGCCAGGTCGGAGCCAAGGCTACGTACGGTCCTTCCCCCATAGCCAGTGAGCCCGCATGAGCGATAGCCCGCACCTCCCCGAAGCCTGCGATCTGCTGATCGAAGCCGGTTATGTCGTTCCGATCGAGCCGCATGCGGTGGTGCTGGAAGACCATGCCGTCGCCGTGCGTGGCAGCGAGATCGTGGCCATCCTGCCGCGTGCCGAAGCGCGTGCGCGTTTCCGCGCCACCCAGGTGGTCAGCCGCCCCGAGGCCGCGCTGATGCCGGGCCTGGTCAACGCACATACGCACAACCCGATGACCCTGCTGCGCGGCGTCGCCGACGACCTGCCGCTGATGACCTGGCTGCAGCAGCACATCTGGCCGGTGGAAGCGGCGGTGATCGGCCCCGAATTCGTGGCCGACGGCACCACCCTTGCCATTGCCGAGATGCTGCGTGGCGGCACTACCTGCGCCAACGAAAACTATTTCTTCGGTGACGTGCAGGCCGCCGTCTACAAGAAGCACGGCTTCCGCGCGCTGGTCGGCGCGGTGATCATCGATTTCCCCACCGCCTGGGCCAAGACCGACGACGAGTACTTCGCCAAGGCCGGTGAACTGCACGACCAGTGGCGCACCGATCCGCTGATCGGCACCGCGTTCGCGCCGCATGCGCCGTACACGGTGAACGATGCCAATTTCGAGCGGGTGCGGATGTTGTCCGACCAGCTGGACATGCAGGTGCATCTGCATACCCATGAAACCGCGCAGGAAATCACCGATTCGATCAAGCTGCACGGCCAGCGTCCGCTGGCGCGGCTGGATCGCCTCGGCCTGGTCAACGACCGCCTGATCGCGGTGCACATGACCCAGCTGACCGAAGCCGAGATCCACCTGTGCGCTGAACGTGGCGTCAGCGTGGTGCATTGCCCGGAATCGAACCTGAAACTGGCTTCCGGTTTCTGCCCGGCCTGCGCCCTGCAGCGCGCCGGCGTGAACCTGGCCATCGGTACCGATGGCTGCGCCAGCAACAACGACCTGGACATGTTCAGCGAGAACCGCACCGCGGCGATCCTGGCCAAGGCCGTGGCCGACGATGCCACCGCGCTGGACGCGGCGACCACGTTGCGCGCGTCCACGCTGGGTGGCGCCCGCGCGCTGGGCTTTGGCGAACGCATCGGCTCGATCGAGGTCGGCAAACAGGCCGACCTGGTCTGCGTCGACCTCTCCGCGCTGGAAACCCAGCCGCTGCACAACGTGCTGTCGCAGCTGGTGTATGCCACCGGTCGGCAGCAGGTCAGCGACGTCTGGATCGCCGGCAAGCCCAAGCTGGTGCAGCGTGAGCTGGTCGGCATGGACCTGCCGGGCATCATCGCCAACGCGCGCCAGTGGCGCGAGCGCATCCGTCATATCCGCGCCTGAGCACAGGCGCCGCAAGGACAACCGTCATGACTGCCCCCCACGCTTCTTCCAATTTCGATCAGGCCGAGCTGGACAAGTTCGCCGCGCTGGCCAACCGCTGGTGGGACGCCGATGGCCCGCAGAAGCCGCTGCACGCACTGAATCCGGTGCGCCTGCAGTACGTTGCCGACCGCGCGCCGCTGCGTGGTGCGCGCGTGCTCGACATCGGTTGCGGTGGCGGGCTGCTGAGTGAAGCGCTGGCCCAGGCCGGTGCCGAGGTGACTGCCATCGACCTGGCGCCGGAGCTGGTCAAGGTCGCGCGCCTGCATGCACTGGAAAGTGGTGTCAGCGTCGACTACCGGGTACAGGCCGCCGAAGACCTCGCCGCCGAACAGCCGGGCAGCTTCGACGTGGTGACCTGCATGGAAATGCTCGAGCACGTGCCCGATCCGGGCGCGATCATCGAGGCCTGCAAGCGCCTGCTGAAGCCGGGCGGCCATCTGTTCCTGTCCACCATCAACCGCACGGCCGCGGCCTTTGCAGTGGCCATTGTCGGTGCCGAGTACGTGGCGCGGCTGCTGCCCAAGGGCACCCACCACTACCAGGAATTCATCAAGCCGGCCGAGCTGGCGCGCTGGCTGCGCGAGGCCGACCTGCAGCTGGCCGATGTCAGCGGCATGGCCTACGAGCCGTGGCGCAACCGCGCCCGCCTGAGCAGCCGTACCGACATCAATTACCTGGCCCACGCGGTCAAGGCGCCGTGACCGCCGCAGCATTTCCGCGTGCGGTGCTGTTCGACCTGGACGGCACCCTGCTGGACAGCGCACCGGATTTTGTCGCCACGCTTGACGTGATGCTGGCCGAGCGCGGTCGCGCACCGATCGATCCGGCGCAGTTGCGGCCGGTGGTGTCCAAGGGCTCGCGGGCGATGGTGTCGGCCGCGTTTCCAGAACTGGAAGCGGCCGAGCGCGATGCACTGATTCCCGAGTTCCTGCAGCGCTACGAAGCTTCGATCGGCCAGCACGCCGTGTTGTTCGACGGGGTTGTCGGCATGCTCGATGCGCTGGACGCGGCCGGTACGGTGTGGGGCATCGTCACCAACAAGCCGGAATACCTGGCACAGCTGATCGTGCCGCAGCAGCAGTGGCAGCAACGCTGCGCCGTGCTGGTCGGCGGTGACACCCTGGCCGAGCGCAAGCCGCATCCGTTGCCGCTGCTGCACGCCGCGCAGGCCATCGGTATTGCGCCGGAAGACTGCGTGTATGTCGGCGACGATGAGCGCGACATCATCGCCGCGCGTGCCGCCGGCATGCCGTCGGTGGCGGCGCTGTGGGGCTACCGCCTGCACAGCGATGACCCGTTGGCCTGGCAGGCCGATGTGCTGGTCGAGCGCGCTGGACTTCTGCAACTGGCCAGTCTCTGGCCGACCCGGCCGGCGACCCCGGCCCAGCCGTAAGGAACAACGTAGTGAGCAGTACCGCGCTGGATAGTTTCCTCGACAAGTGGCGCAGCCGTTGGCCGGAATGGTCGGTGGCTGAGCCGTTCGTGGCCGAACCACAGCGCCCTGTCGCGCTGGCGTGGTTCGCGCTGCTGCAGGAATTCGACGACATGCTCAACACCGGGGGCGACCCGCTGCCGGCCGACGCCAAGCTGGCCTGGTGGGGCGAGGAACTGCGCAGCTGGGCCGCGCAGCGTTCGCGGCATCCGCTGGGCCGTGTGCTGGAGCCGGTGCGCGCACCGTGGGCGCAGCTGGCCGAGGCGCTGCCGGATCTGGTCGAGGCGCGCACCGTGGCGCTGGACGCTGCCGGTGCCGAGCGCGCGCTGGGCAACTATGCCGAAGCGGTGGCGGCGGTCGAGGCGGTGGTGTTTGCCGACACGCCGCGCAAGGGCGCGGGTCGTGCGGTGCTGCAGCAGACACTGGCCCAGCGCCTGCAGGACGCTGGCGTGGCCGGCGTGCCGCGCAGCCTGCTGGACGAAGATGCCGGCAATGCTGCGCAGCGTTGGGCGCAGCAGCTG
>NZ_JBYOLA010000041.1:0-19391 GCF_057799055.1 Stenotrophomonas sp. 14P6.2.3 | reverse complement strand
GAGGCGACGCCCGTGCGCACGTTGCTGCGCGTGTGGTGGGCCGCTCGCGGCTGAACGATTGGCCGCTGCGCTCGCCGGGCATGGCCCGGCGCTACCAATTCAGCGCATGGCCCATGCGCGATAAACGATCCGTCACGCGGTAGCGCCGGGCCATGCCCGGCGGGGAAGCTGCGCGCGTTATCTGCGTTCCAGCACCAGCAGCGGGTCGATGCGGGTGTCGAACCAGTTCATGCCCCAGTGCAGATGCGGGCCGGTGGCACGGCCGGTCGCGCCGACGGCGGCAATCACCTGGCCCTGTTCGACGCGATCACCGACCTTCACGTCGATGCGCGACAGATGCAGGAAGTTCGAACTGACCCCGAAGCCGTGATCGAGCAGCAGGGTGCCTCCGGTCAGGTACAGATCCGGGCCTGCGAAGGTGACGATACCGGCTGCAGGCGCCTTCACCGGGGTGCCCGTCGGTACTGCGATATCCATGCCTGAGTGGCCGGCACCGGGCTGGCCGTTGTAGACGCGCGCATTGCCGAAGCGGCCGCTGATGCGACCCTGCACCGGCCAGATGAAGGTCTGGGTGAAATCGGTGCGGTTGTCATCGCGCGCACGCGCGGCCGTGACCTGCGCCTGTTCGCGCTTGATCCGTTCGGCGATGGCCGGCGGCGGATTGACCGTCTTCGGCGGCACGCCGTTCACCCGCTCGGTGGGCCAGTCACGCGGGGTCACCGTGATGGCGGCCGTCTCGCTGCTGCCATCCGGTCGGCGGATCTGCACCTGCAGCGGTCCCTTCTCATCGCGACCGATGCCGAACACCACGCTGCCGTAGCTGCTCACGCGCAGCTCGCGGCCTGCAAAGCGCACGCTGCTGCCCGCGGGAACCTTGCCGATCACCAGCGCGCCCTGCGAAGCGCTGGCCGGGAACACCACGCGGCTGTCGATCAGGTCGCCGATGCCGTCCTGCGCCTGTGCCGCCGGTGCGGAGAACAGGGGGGCTGCCAGCAGCAGCGCCCCGCACATGAGTGCCGAACGCATCAGCGGTCGTAGGTCATGCGCTGGCCAGCGGGTTCGCCCACCAGCGAACTGCCGTCCCACACCAGCTGGCCGTTGACCCAGGTGGAGGCGATGCGCGATTGGAACGTGGTGCCTTCGAACGGCGACCAGCCGCACTTGGACAGCACGTCCTCACGCTTGACGGTGAACGGTACGTCTTCGACCAGCACCAAGTCGGCGAAGTAGCCTTCGCGCAGGAAGCCACGCTCTTCCACGTCGAACAGCTGGGCGGGAGCATGGGCGAACTTCTGCACCACCTGCTCGCGGGTCAGCTTGCCTTCGTGCACGCGTTCCAGCGCGGCGACCAGCGCGTACTGCACCAGCGGCAGGCCGGACGGCGCCTGCGCATAGGGCTTCTGCTTCTCTTCCCAGGTGTGCGGGGCGTGGTCGGTGGCCAGGACATCCAGCACGTCGTCAGCCAATGCGGCGGTGATTGCCTCGCGATCGGCCACGTCCTTGATCGCCGGATTGCACTTGATCAGGTTGCCCTTGGTGGCGTAGTCCGGGCGGGCGAAGTGCAGGAAGTGCACGCAGGTCTCGGCGGTGATCTGCTTGCGGCTGCCATCGGCGCGGATCAGCGGCCCCTTCTCGAACAGCGCCAGTTCGTCGGCGGTGGAAATGTGCAGCACATGCAGGCGGGTGCCGTGCTTGCGCGCCAGCGACATCGCCAGCCGCGTCGACTTGATGCAGGCTTCGCGCGATCGGATGTCCGGGTGCATCTCCGGGGTCAGCGCGTCGCCGTACTTTTCCTGGAAGGCCTTCAGGTTGGCATCGATCATCGGCGTGTCTTCGCAGTGCGTGATGATCGGGGTCGGGCACTCGCGGAAGATCGCGTCCAGGGTTTCCGGGTTGTCGACCAGCATGTTGCCGGTGGACGCCCCCATGAACACCTTCACGCCCGGCGCCTTCTTCGGGTCGAGCGCGCGGATGGCGTCCAGGTTGTCGTTGCTGGCGCCGTGGTAGAAGCCGTAGTTGGCCCAGGCACGGCCGCGTGCCAGCTCGTACTTGGCTTCGAGGATGGTCGAGTCGAGCGTCGGCGGGTTGGTGTTGGGCATGTCCATGAAGCTGGTCAGGCCACCGGCCACGGCCGCGGCCGACTCGCTGGCGATGTCGCCCTTGTGGGTCAGGCCTGGTTCGCGGAAGTGCACCTGGTCGTCGATCATCCCGGGCAGCAGCCAGCGCCCGGCCGCATCCACCACCTGTTCGCCATCACGCGGGGTCAACCCTTTGCCGATCTGCGCGATGCGGTCGTTCTCGATGCGCAGGTCGCCTTCGAAGGTGCGGCCTTCGTTGACCAGGCGGGCGTTGGTGATGAGCGTGGAGGACATGTCAGTGTTTTCCTGTGCAACGGCAAGAAGGGGCGTCGGGAGATTCGGGTACTGGATCGAAGCCGCCGGGATGGAAAGGATGGCAGCGGCCCAGCCGTCGCGCGGCCAGCCAGCTGCCGCGCAGCGGGCCGTGCCGGGAGATGGCGTCCATGGCGTATTCAGAGCAGCTCGGCACGAAACGGCAGCGAGGCCCCAGCAGCGGGCTGATGAAGCGCTTGTAGAAGCGCAGCAGGGCGATGAGCAGGCGCGAGATCACTCAGTCATCTTAAGCCAGTTGGCATGAAGGCCGCATTTGTGCAGGATGGGCCGTTGGTCGCATGTCGTAGATGGCCTGCGACCGCTATCGGCACCCCTCCAGGTGCCGGACAGGTTCCGTACCGCGCAACGCGGTCCGTGTTCGTCGGACCGCGCCTTGGACCCGTTGACTCCTGGACTGAATGGAGCGGGCCCCCAAGGTTGCTGCTGCGGGTCGGGTAGGCTATAAAGGCCCGCTTTCCCGGGCCCCGGGGAATCCAAGGAAGAGCGTTTCGTGGCTGCTAAAAAAACTGCAAAGAAGGCCGTCAAGGCCGCCAAGAAAACCGCCAAGCCTGTTGTGAAGAAGTTGGCGGCCAAGCCCGTTGCCAAGAAGCCGGCCAGCAAGCCGGTGACCAAGGCGGCATCCTCACAACCGGCGGCCAGGAAGGCTACCGCAAAGAAAGCGCCGGCCAAGTCCGGCAAGCCGGCAGTGGCGAAGAAACCCGCTGCGCCGGTCAAGGCCAAACCTGTCGCTGCCAGCAAGAAGGTACCGGCGGTGAAGAAGGTTGCCAGCAAGGCTGCACCGGTGAAGAAGGCCGCTGCCAAGCCGGCACCGAAGAAGGCAGCAGCCAAGCCAGCGCCGAAGGCGGTGGTGAAGAAGGTTGCCGCCGCGCCTGCTGCGAAGCCGGCAGCAAAGAAGGTGGCGCCTGCCAAGCCGGCACCTGCCGCCAAGACTGCCAAGAATGTCGCCCCGCCGGCTGCCAAGCCGACGCCGGCCCCTGTAGTGAAGTCCGCACCGAAGCCAGCTGCGAAGCCGGCCCCGGCCAAGTCTGTCCCGGCCAAGACCGCGGCAGTGGCAGCAGCCAAACCGGCCTCCAAGCCGGCCCCGGCCGCCGCTTCTGCAGCATCGACCGCCCCGCAATCCAAGAATCCCGTGCCCGTTTCGAAATCGCCTGCTAAAACCGCCGTGAAATCCGATTCCGCTCCGAAGACCGTGACCCGCCCCGTGGGCAAGGTCGCTGTGGCCGTCGCCGCCCGTTCGTCGGCACCTGCGCCGCGCAGCAAGTACAAGGTCGTCGAATACAAGACCGACGAGGCCACTGGCCGCCCGATCCTGCCCGCAGGCTACAAGCCGGCCTCGGACGAGGAGTACATGAGCCCGCTGCAGCAGGAGTACTTCCGCCAGCGCCTGCAGAACTGGCGCGCCGACCTGGTGGAAGAGTCCAAGCAGACCATCGAGAACCTGCGTGAGGAAGTGCGTGACATCGGCGATGAAGCCGAGCGCGCGACCCGCGAGACCGAGAACTCGCTGGAACTGCGCACCCGTGACCGTTACCGCAAGCTGATCGGCAAGATCGACAGCACCCTCAAGCGCCTGGAAGCGGGCGATTACGGGTACTGCGTGGACACCGGTGAAGAAATCGGCCTGGAGCGCCT
The DNA here is from genome assembly GCF_057799055.1 of Stenotrophomonas sp. 14P6.2.3. Classification (NCBI taxonomy): domain Bacteria; kingdom Pseudomonadati; phylum Pseudomonadota; class Gammaproteobacteria; order Lysobacterales; family Lysobacteraceae; genus Stenotrophomonas; species Stenotrophomonas sp. 14P6.2.3. The sequence continues at coordinate 15,348 of NZ_JBYOLA010000041.1, read as the reverse complement.
CGAAGCGCGCCTGACCGCCGAGCGCACCATCGACGCCCAGGAGCGTTGGGAGCACCTGCAGAAGCAGCAGGGCGACTGATTCCGGTTCGTTGTGATGTCATGCGAAAAGCCCGGCTTCGGCCGGGTTTTTTGTTGGGTTCGAGTTGGCTGCGTAGAGCGGCGCCTTGGTTGTTCCGCGAGCGAGCGGGCGGGTCACCCGGGCCAGGACACGCCGTAAACCCATCCCTGGGGGCTCGGTCGCGCCATCCATGGCGCGAACGGTCCTGGCCCGCGTGACCCGCCCGCTCCAGACGGTTCCCGAGTGCGGCCGCTGTAGAGCCGAGCCCATGCTCGGCTCAGGCCGAAGCCGTAGGGCAGGGAAGAGCAAAACAAAAACAAAAACAAAAACAGCCAAGCATGGCTTGGCTCTACCAGGAGCGGTCATGCGTGCGCTCGCGGCTGTTGGGTCCGCCTTGTAGCGAGCCGAGCACCGCATCGAGGGAGAGTGACGGGCCCAGTCAAATGCCCGGCGCCGCCGAACCCGCTCTCCGCGGGATCACTGCAGGTCGCGCAGATTCAATTTCCGCAGCGTCGGGTTCTTCCATGCGGTGATCCCGGCCACGCTCAGCACCGCGAACCCGCCCAGCACCACTGCCGGTACCAGCCCCAGAACCTTGGCCATGGTGCCGGCATAGAACGCGCCCAGTTCGTTGGACGAGCTGATGAAGATGCCGTTGATCGACGATACCCGGCCGCGCATCTCTTCCGGCGTGGCCAGCTGCAGGATGGTGGAGCGGATCACCACCGACACGCCGTCGAAGGCGCCGTAGAACAGCAGGATCAACGCCGACAGCCAGAAGTGCTGGGACAGGCCGAAGCCGATCACGCACAGGCCGAAGCCGGCCACGGCGAACAGCAGCACGCGACCAGCATTGCGGTGCAGGGGATGGCGCGCCAGCCACAGGCCGACGCACACCGAACCCAGCGCCGGGGCCGCGCGCAGGATGCCCAGTCCCTCCGGGCCGTGGTGCAGGATCTCGTGCAGGAACGCCGGCAGCATCGCCACCACGCCGCCCAGCAGCACCGAGAACATGTCCAGCGCCATGGCGCCGACCATGATCCGGTTGCCGACCACGAAGCGGGCGCCTTCGGCGATGCTCTTGAAGATCGGGGCGGCCGGGCCGGCATGCACCGGTTCTTCCACTTTCAGCGTGGCCAGGCAGCCCATCGCCACCAGCGCGAAGGCCGTGGCCACCGCATAGGACAGACCCTTGCCACCGAAGCCGACCAGCACCCCACCCAGTGCCGGGCCGGCGATCATGCCGGTCTGGAACACCACGGCGCCCAGGCCGGCGCCACGGGCGAAATGTTCACGTGGCAGCACGCGGGCGAACAGCGCGTTGTAGATCGGCGACAGGAAGGCGCGGACCATGCCGGTCAGGGCGATGGCTGCATAGATCGGCCACACACCGTCAACCGGCAGCCAGCCCTTGGCTACGCTGGTCAGCACCAGCGCGGTGGCGATCAGTCCGGAACAGGCGACCATGCCCAGCTTGCGGCGCGGCAGATGATCCACCAGATAACCGGCAAACGGGGCCACACAGAAGAACGGCAGCACCTCGGCCAGGCCGATCAGGCCCAGCGAGAACGGATTGCGGGTGACTTCGTAGATGTGCCAACCGACGGTGACCGCGACCACCTGGTAGGACAGCATCGCGAAGATGCGGTACGCCAGCAGCCGGGCGAAACCGGGCCGGGACAGCAGGCCCAGCGCGGTGTCTTCGGCTGTGGCAGGTTCGCTCACGACGGATCGCGCTGCAGCTGGGCCTGCGCGGTCTCACGGATGAAGGCCAGCATCGCCGCCACGCCGTTGCTGCGGGTCGGCGACAGGTGGCGGGACAGGCCGATATCCTGGATATAGCTGGGTTCGGTGGCCAGGATCTCCTGCGCGGTGCGCCCGGAGTACACCCGCAGCGCCAGGAAGATCAGGCCGGAGACGATGGCCGAATCGCTGATGGCGTGGAAGCGCAGCGACTGCGTATTGCCTTCCGGCACGATCCAGACCATCGACTGGCAACCGAGCAGGCGGTGCTCTTCGGTCTTCCATTCTTCCGGAAAGGCGGGCAGCTTGCGGCCGAGGTCGATCAGGTACTGGTAGCGCTCGGACCAGTCGCCGAAGAAACCGAATTCCTCGGCGATGGCCGTCTGTGCCTCGGCGGCGGTGGATTCAAGCGGGAACGGGGAGTCGATCACAACAGTCTCTACAGTGGGGGCGTGGCCGGTGGGGCCGGCCACGGGGCAGGTCAGGTCAGCCGCGCTTGCGCGACCAGCGCACGCCCTGCGGGGTGTCTTCCAGCACGATGCCTTCGGCGGCCAGCTGGTCGCGGATGGCGTCGGAACGGGCGAAGTCGCGCGCCTGCTTGGCTGCCGCACGTTCGTCGATCAAGCCCTGGATGCGCGCGTCGTCGTCGCTGTCGCCAGCGGCGTTGCCGAACCACTGCGCCGGATCGGCCTGCAGCAGGCCCAGGGCGAGACCCGCGCCGAGCAGTTCGCTCTTCAGGCGTGCGCGTTCGCTGGGATCGGTGGCGCGGCGCGCTTCGCCGGCGATACGGGCCACTTCGGCCAGCGCCTGCGGCGTATTGAGATCATCATCCAATGCCGCTTCGATGTCTGCCGGGATCACTGCCGTGGCGGCCACCTCGGCCAGCTCGCGCAGGGTGCCGTACAGGCGGTCGAGGGTGCGGCCGGACTGTTCGATCAGCGCGTCGGACCAGTCCAGCGGCTGCCGGTAGTGGGCCGACAGCAAGGCCAGGCGCAGTGCCTCGGGGGCGTGTTTACGCACCAGGTCGTGGACGCGCTCGATGTTGCCGATCGACTTGCTCATCTTGGCGCCGCCGAAGTTGAGCATGCCGTTGTGCAGCCAGAAGCGTGCGAACACCTTGCCGCCGTGCGCGCACTCGCTCTGCGCGATCTCGTTTTCGTGGTGCGGGAACTGCAGGTCGACGCCACCGGCATGGATGTCGATGGTCTCGCCCAGGTGTGCGGCGGCCATCGCCGAGCATTCGATATGCCAGCCTGGACGGCCGCGGCCCCACGGCGATTCCCAGCCGGGCAGGTCGTCGCCGGACGGCTTCCACAGTACGAAGTCGCCGGGCGCGCGCTTGTAGGGAGCAACCTCGACACGGGCGCCGGCCAGCATTTCGTCCGGATCGCGGCGCGACAGCTTGCCGTAGCCCTCGAAACTGCCGACGGCGAACAGCACATGGCCCTCGGCAGCGTAAGCATGCCCGCTGCTGACCAGCTGCTCGATCATGGTGATGATCTGCGCCATGTGCGCGGTCACTTCCGGTTCGATGTCCGGCGGCACCACGCCCAGCGCGGCCATGTCTTCACGGTAGGCGGCGGCGAAACGGTTGGTGATGGTGCTGATCGGCACCCCCTGCTCGCGCGCGGCCGTGTTGATCTTGTCGTCCACGTCGGTGATGTTGCGGGCATAGCGCAGGGCACCGAAGCGCCGCCGCAGCAGGTCGGCCAGCACCCCGAACACCACCGGCCCACGGGCGTTGCCGATGTGCACGTAGTTGTAGACCGTCGGGCCGCACACATACAGGGTCGGACAGGCCGGGTCGAGCGGGGTGAACGGTTCGAGCTGGCGAGTCAGGTTGTTGTGCAGGCGCAGGGTCATGGGTCTGTGACTGGGGGACAAGCCTGTGATTTTAGAACGTGTCGGGCCCCTTTGGGGGGACCATTGCCACCGGTGGACGTCACCGGCGGGTGGGGTGGGGTGGGCAGGAACGACGCGGACGGGTAATGTTCAGCCCCTTGCGGTCACCACTGCCTACACTATTGCCGTGTCCCTGCTCCCATCGCCAATGAAAACCACCGCGTTGCTGACCCTGGCCTGCCTGTCGGCGCTGCCCGCCGTGGTCCTGGCCCAGGAGGCCGAGCCCCGCAACCGGGTGGTGATCGTGGAGAACGTGAAGTTCGACTACGCCCAGGTGCTCAACGTGGAGCCGGTGTTCCAGACCCTGCGCGCAACCCGTACCGAGGAGCACTGCGAGCCGGTCTCGACCCGCACCCTGGCCCCGGTCAACGTCACCGGCGAGGAGCCGGTCGAGGACAAGGGCCGCATCGGCCGCCTGTGGGATTCGGTGCGCTCGATGTTCAAGCGCAGCGACGAGGAGACGCTGGAGGAGCTTCCGGCGGAAACCCCCGCCCCGGCGCCGGCCAATACCGGTCCGATGCTGACCCGGGACTGTCGCATCGTGCCTGTCGGGCGTGAGTTCCGCCGCCCCATCGCCTACGACGTGGATTACGTCTACAAGGGCACCAAGTACCGTTCACGGCTGCCGGAAGACCCTGGCAACCGGCTGAAGATCCGGGTTTCGATCACCCCGTGGGTAGGCCCCGAGCAGGCTGCCGCTGGTACCCCCTGATTCTGCGACGCCGGCCTCTTGCGCCGGCCCCGGCCGCATGTAAAGATTGCCGACCAATGAAGCTCACCGACTTCCAGCACGACAGCAGCGCCGCCCGCCAGGCCACTGGCATGACGTCGCGTGCCCGTCGACCGGAACCCCACATTCTCGCTGGGTAATCCGGAGCTTTCTGCTGTTCGTCCGAAAAAAACCCAGCCCGCCGGCTGGGTTTTTTCGTTTCCGCGTTCTGAAAGCTTCATCTGCAACCTTTTCGTATCACCTTGGTTCCCGGTTTTCCCTTCCACCTTCCACCGCGTCGGCCACCGGCGCCGCTCATGCAAGGAATGATGATGTCCCCCAAGCACTTCCTGAACACCCAGGACTGGAGCCGCAGCGAACTTGACGCGCTGCTGACCCAGGCTGCGCTGTTCAAGCGCAACAAGCTCGGCGACCAGCTCAAGGGCAAGTCGATCGCGCTGGTGTTCTTCAATCCGTCCATGCGTACCCGCACCAGTTTCGAGCTGGGCGCGTTCCAGCTCGGTGCCCACGCAGTGGTGCTGCAGCCGGGCAAGGATGCATGGCCGATCGAGTTCAACCTCGGCACGGTGATGGATGGCGATACCGAAGAGCACATCGCTGAAGTGGCCAAGGTGCTCGGCCGTTACTGCGACATCATCGCCGTGCGCGCGTTCCCGAAGTTCGTCGACTGGGCCTACGACCGCCAGGACGTCGTGCTCGAGAGTTTCGCCAGGTACTCGCCGGTGCCGGTGATCAACATGGAGACCATCACCCACCCGTGCCAGGAGCTGGCGCACGTGATGGCCCTGCAGGAGCATTTCGGCACCCAGGACCTGCGCGGCAAGAAGTACGTGCTGACCTGGACCTACCACCCCAAGCCGCTGAACACCGCCGTGGCCAACTCGGCGCTGACCATCGCCACCCGCATGGGCATGGACGTGACGCTGCTGTGCCCGACCGCCGACTACATCCTCGACGAGCGCTACATGGGCTGGGCCGAGCAGAACGTGGCCGAGAGCGGCGGTTCGCTGAAGATCAGCCATGACATCGACAGCGCCTATGCCGGTGCCGACGTGGTCTATGCCAAGAGCTGGGGCGCACTGCCGTTCTTCGGCAACTGGGAACCGGAGAAGCCGATCCGCGACCAGTTCAAGCACTTCATCGTCGACGAGCGGAAGATGGCGCTGACCAACAACGGCGTGTTCAGCCACTGCCTGCCACTGCGCCGCAACGTGAAGGCGACTGACGGCGTGATGGATTCGCCGCAGTGCATCGCCATCAACGAGGCCGAGAATCGCCTGCATGTGCAGAAGGCGATCATGGCCGCTGTTGCCGGGCGCTGATTTCTCCATTCGAACATTTCCGCCGGGCATGGCCCGGCGCTACCAGGACATACCCCCATGAGCAACAAAGACGTCGTTCTCGCCTTCTCCGGCGGCCTTGATACCAGCTTCTGCGTGCCGTACCTGCAGGAGCGCGGCTACAACGTGCATACCGTGTTCGCCGATACCGGCGGCGTGGATGACGAAGAGCGCGATTTCATCGAGAAGCGTGCCGCCGAACTGGGTGTCACCAGCCACCAGACCGTCGATGGCGGTCCGGCCATCTGGTCCGGCTTCGTCAAGCCGTTCGTGTGGGCCGGTGAGGGCTACCAGGGCCAGTACCCGTTGCTGGTGTCGGACCGTTACCTGATCGTCGATGCCGCGCTCAAGCGCGCCGCCGAACTGGGCACCAACATCATCGCTCACGGCTGCACCGGCATGGGCAACGACCAGGTGCGTTTCGACCTGGCAGTGAAGGCCCTGGGTGACTACCAGATCATCGCGCCGATCCGCGAGATCCAGAAGGAACACACCCAGACCCGCGCCTACGAGCAGAAGTACCTGGAAGAGCGTGGCTTCGGCGTGCGCGCCAAGCAGCAGGCCTACACCATCAACGAGAACCTGCTGGGCCTGACCATGTCCGGCGGCGAGATCGATCGTTGGGAAGCACCGGGCGAGGGCGCCCGTGGCTGGTGCGCACCGCGCAGCGAATGGCCGGAAGCACCGCTGACCGTCACCCTGAAGTTTGTCGAAGGCGAAGCCGTGGAGCTCAACGGCAAGGCCCTGCCGGGTGAGCAGATCCTGGCCCAGCTCAACAAGCTGTTCGCCCCCTACGGCGTCGGCCGTGGCGTGTACACCGGCGACACCGTGATCGGCCTGAAGGGCCGCATCGTGTTCGAGGCACCGGGCCTGGTCTCGCTGCTGGCCGCGCACCGCGCGCTGGAAGATGCGGTGCTGACCAAGCAGCAGAACCGCTTCAAGCCGGACGTGGCGCGCAAGTGGGTGGAGCTGGTGTACGAAGGCTTCTACCACGACCCGCTGAAGACCGACATCGAGGCGTTCCTGAAGTCGTCCCAGGCCAAGGTCAACGGCGAAGTGGTGCTGGAAACCCGTGGTGGTCGTGTCGATGCAGTTGCCGTGAAGTCGCCGCACCTGCTCAACACCAAGGGCGCCACCTATGCGCAGTCGGCCGACTGGGGCGTGGAAGAAGCCGAAGGCTTCATCAAGCTGTTCGGCATGAGCTCGACGCTTTACGCGCAAGTCAATCGCTGAGCGATTGAATTGCGCGCGCGTCTCCCGCGCATTCCACCTAATCCCCGCGCCGTTGGCGCGCCCCCTTGAACATCAAGGGGGCTCTCTTCCAGCCGGTACACGTTGTACTGAAGGATCTTTGATTCATGCTTGAACAGACGCTCGATCACCTGCAGGCACTGGTGTCCTTCGACACCCGCAACCCGCCGCGTGCGATCACCACCGGCGGCATCTTCGACTACCTGCGCGACAACCTGCCCGGGTTCAATGTCGAGGTGATCGACCATGGCGCCGGCGCGGTCAGCCTGTACGCCGTGCGCGGTACGCCGAAGTACCTGTTCAACGTGCATCTGGACACCGTGCCGGACTCGCCGCACTGGAGTGCCGATCCGCACGTGATGCGCCGCCTGGACGACCGCGTGGTCGGCCTCGGTGTGTGTGACATCAAGGGTGCGGCTGCTGCGCTGGTGGCTGCAGCCAATGCCAGTGATGGCGACGCGGCGTTCCTGTTCTCCAGCGATGAAGAAGCCAACGATCCGCGCTGTATTGCCGCGTTCCTGGCCCGGGGCATCAAGTACGAAGCGGTGTTGGTGGCCGAACCGACCATGAGCGAAGCGGTGCTCGCGCATCGTGGCATCAGCTCGGTGCTGATGCAGTTCGCCGGCCGTGCCGGCCACGCGTCGGGCAAGCAGGATGCAGCCGCCAGTGCGCTGCACCAGGCGATGCGCTGGGGCAACCGTGCGCTGGACCACGTCGAATCGCTGGCCTCGGCACGCTTCGGTGGATTGACCGGCCTGCGCTTCAACATCGGGCGGGTTGAAGGTGGCATCAAGGCCAACATGATCGCGCCGGCGGCGGAAGTGCGCTTCGGCTTCCGGCCGCTGCCGTCGATGGATATCGATGCGCTGCTGGCGACCTTTGCCGGTTTCGCCGAACCGGAAGCGGCGGTGTTCACCGAAACCTTCCGTGGCCCCAGCCTGCCGGCGGGCGACATCGCCGAAGCCGAGAACCGCCGCCTGCTGGCGCGCGACGTGGCCGATGCGTTGGATATTCCGATCGGCAACGCGGTGGACTTCTGGACCGAGGCGTCGCTGTTCTCGGCCGCTGGCTATACCACGCTGGTGTTCGGCCCGGGCGACATCGCCCAGGCCCATACCGCCGACGAGTTCGTGACGCTTGAGCAGCTGCAGCGCTACACCGATGCTGTACACCGGATCATCGCCGCCGGCGCCTGATCGACCTACAACGCCGCTGCGCTTCTGCGCGGCGGAACTGCAACGCGGCGACCGCCGCCTGTGACGAAACCGAAATGTCTCCTGCCCTCCAGCCCCACCGCCAGACCCGCCAGACCATCGTGCGCCTGCTCTCGAGCATGGCCAGCGCGAAGGAGATCAGCCAGTACCTCAAGCGCTTTTCGCAGCTGGACGCCAAGCGCTTCGCCGTGGTCAAGGTCGGCGGCGCAGTGCTGCGCGACGATCTCGACGCGCTGACCTCCTCGTTGTCGTTCCTGCAGGAGGTCGGCCTGACCCCGATCGTGCTGCACGGCGCCGGACCGCAGCTGGATGCGGAACTGTCGGCCGCCGGCATTGAAAAGCAGACGGTCAACGGCCTGCGGGTGACCTCGCCGGAAGCGCTGGCAATCGTGCGCCGCGTGTTCCAGCAATCCAACCTGCGCCTGGTCGAAGCCCTGCAGCAGAACGGCGCGCGCGCCACGTCCATCACCGGTGGCGTGTTCGAGGCGGAGTACCTGGGCCTGGATACCTACGGCCTGGTCGGCGAGGTGAAGAAGGTCAACCTGGCGCCGATCGAAGCCAGCCTGCGTGCGGGCTCGATCCCGGTCATCACCAGCCTCGGCGAGACCGCCGGCGGGCAGATCCTCAACGTCAATGCCGACTTCGCCGCCAACGAACTGGTGCAGGAACTGCAGCCGTACAAGATCATCTTCCTGACCGGTACCGGCGGCCTGCTGGACGAAGAGGGCAGCGTGATCGATTCGATCAACCTGTCCACCGAGTACGACCACCTGATCGCGCAACCGTGGATCCACGGTGGCATGAAGGTGAAGATCGAACAGATCAAGTCGCTGCTGGACCGGCTGCCGCTGGAATCGTCGGTGTCGATCACCCGGCCCGCCGACCTGGCCAAGGAACTGTTTACCCACAAGGGCTCGGGTACGCTGGTACGCAAGGGCGAGAAGGTGCTGCGTGCAACCGCTTGGAGCGAGCTGGACCTGCCGCGCCTGAAGGGCCTGATCGAATCCAGTTTCGGCCGCACCCTGGTGCCGGACTATTTCGAGAAGACCACGCTGCTGCGCGCCTATGTCAGCGAGAACTACCGCACGGCGGTGATCCTCACCGATGAGGCCGAGGGCGTGTACCTGGACAAGTTCGCCGTGCTCGACGATGCGCAGGGTGAAGGCCTGGGCCGCGCCGTCTGGAACGTGATGCTGGAAGAAACTCCTCAGCTGTTCTGGCGCTCACGCAACGGCAACCCGATCAACCATTTCTACTACGCCGAATCCGATGGCTGCTACAAGCAGGGCAATTGGAAGGTGTTCTGGTACGGTGCCGATGGCATCGACCGGATCAGGACCTACGTCGACCATTGCGCCGTGCGTGCACCGAGCCTGGAGGGCTGAGCGCGATGAATCACGCAGACTGGACCAAGGTACCCACGCTGACCGGCACGCATGCGCGGCTGGAACCGCTGCAGATGAGCCATATCGACGGCCTGCGCGGTGCGTTGGGTGACGGTGCGTTGTCGAAGCTCTGGTACACGCAGGTGCCCGATGCGAAGACCATGACCGGCTACGTGCAGGCCGCGCTGCAGGTGCAGGCCGAGGGCAAGGTGCTGCCGTTCGTGGTGTTCGATGCCAACGACCAGATCGTCGGCACCACCCGCTACTACGACCTGCAGGCGGACGTGCCGCGGCTCAGCATCGGCTACACCTGGTATGGCGAGTCGGTGCAGCGCACCGGGGTCAACACCGAAACCAAGCTGATGCTGCTCAGCCATGCCTTCGAGCGGCTGGAATGCCTGAGCGTGGTGTTTGAAACCAGCTGGTTCAACTTCACCTCGCGCACCGCGATCGCGCGCCTGGGCGCCAAGCAGGATGGCGTGCTGCGCAATCACCGTCGCCATCCCGACGGCACGCCGCGCGACACCGTCATCTTCTCCATCATCGACGCGGAATGGCAGGGCGTGAAACGCCACCTGCAGCACCGCCTCGACTCGCACGCATGAGCACGCACGCATGAGCACTTCCTCCTCGTTCACCGTCGGCATCGTCGGCGCCCGCGGCCATACCGGCGCCGAGCTGATCCGGCTGGTGGCCGCGCATCCGAACCTGCAGCTGGGCTTCGTCTCTTCGCGCGAACTGGCCGGGCAGCGCGTGTCCGACCACTACCCGCAGTGGCAGGGTGAACTGCAGTTCGAGAATCTCGACGCCGATGCCGTTGCCGCCAAGGGCGTGGATGCGGTGATCCTGGCGCTGCCCAACGGACTGGCTGCTCCGTTCGTGGCGGCGCTGGAAACGGCGAAGCCGGACACGGTGATCGTCGATCTGTCGGCCGACTACCGTTTCGACACTGCCTGGTACTACGGCCTGCCCGAGCTTACCCGCGACCGTTACAACGGGCAGAAGCACATCAGCAATCCCGGCTGCTATGCCACTGCGATGCAGCTGGCGATCCATCCGCTGCGGGAGCTGCTGGCTGGCCCGCCGCAGTGCTTCGGCGTGTCCGGCTACTCCGGTGCCGGCACCTCGCCGTCGGACAAGAACAACGTCGAGCTGCTGGCCGACAACCTGATGCCGTACGCGCTGACCAACCACGTGCACGAGCGTGAGGTGTCCGTGCAGCTGGGCGTGGCGGTCGAATTCATGCCGCACGTCGCGCCGCATTTCCGTGGCATCACCCTCACCGCCAACCTCTGGTTGAACCGTGTGCAGACCCGCGAGCAGATCGTCGAGCGCTTCCAGCAGGCCTATGCCGGTGAAGCACTCATCGAGGTCGTGGACGAGGCGCCGTGGGTGAGCCGCATCGCTGGCCGCCATGGTGCCCAGGTCGGCGGCTTCACGCTGGCCCCGGGCGGCAAGCGGGTGGTGGTGGTGGCGACCCTGGACAACCTGCTCAAGGGCGCGGCCACCCAGGCCATGCAGAACCTCAATCTCGCGCTGGGCATCGACGAACTGACGTCGATCCCGCACTGAAACCGCACAGGAGCCCCCCATGGCAGACCTTCTTTGGCAGAAGCCAGGCGTCGCTGTCGATGCCCAGATCCAGACCTTCCTCGCCGGCGACGACGTGATCCTCGACCGCGAATTCTTCCTGCATGACATCGCCGCCAGCGCCGCGCACGCGCAGGGCCTGCAGCACATCGGCATCCTCAGCGCCGATGAACTCGCTGGCCTGCTGAGCGAACTGGAGGTGCTGGCGCAGGACTTCCGCGAAGGCCGCTTCGTGCTGGATACGCAGTATGAAGATGGCCATTCCGCCATCGAGGCACGGTTGACCGAGCGCCTGGGTGATGCCGGCCGCAAGATCCACACCGGCCGCAGCCGCAACGACCAGATCCTGGTCGCCACCCGGTTGTGGTTGAAGGAGAAGTTGCAGCGCGTGGCGCAGGTCAGTGCCGAAGTGGCCAAGGTCGCCCTTGACCGTGCGCAGGCCGAACAGCACCTGCCGATTCCCGGTTACACCCACATCCAGCGTGCGGTGGTGTCCTCGGCCGGCATGTGGTGGGCCGGTTGGGCCGAAGCCTTCATCGACAACGCTGTGCGTGCGCGTGATACCCATGCGCTGATCGATGCCAATCCGCTCGGCACTGCCGCCGGTTACGGCGTGAATCTGCCGCTGGATCGCGAGCACACCACCGCTGCGCTCGGCTTCGCGCGCATGCAGATTTCGCCGATCTATGCGCAGCTGTCGCGTGGCAAGTTCGAACTGGCCGCACTGGAAGCGCTGGGGGGCGCGACCCTGGACCTGCGCCGCATTGCCTGGGACCTGTCGCTGTTCACCAGCGCCGAATTCGGTTTCGTCGCGCTGCCGGCGCAGTACACCACCGGCAGTTCGATCATGCCCAACAAGCGCAATCCGGACGTGATCGAGCTGATGCGGGCGACCCATGCCAGCGTCGCCGCCGCACGCACCGAGATCGAGCAGCTGCTGTCGCTGCCATCGGGCTACCACCGCGATCTGCAGTCGTCCAAGGGCGCGATCTTCCACGGCTTTGGTCGCGGCCTGGCCGCGCTGGAGCTGCTGCCGGCGCTGCTGGCCAACCTGGAGTGGCGCGATGACAAACTGCGCGCAGCGATCGATTCGGGCATGTACGCCACCGATGTAGCGGTGGAAGCTGCGGTCGCGGGCGTACCCTTCCGCGAGGCCTACAAGGCCGCTGCCGCCGGTGCCGACAGCGCGGGGCAGGGGCGTACGCCGGAAGGCAGCCTGGCGGCGCGTGTATCGCCGGGTTCGGCGTCGGACCTGCGCCTGGATGAACTGCGCGCGCGCTGGCAGGCGCTGTCCTGATGGCCGGTACCGTTTACCTGGTGCTGGCGATGCGCCAGCCCGGTTTCACCGACGCCGTGGTGCAACCGCACCGCGATTTTCTTGATGCGCTGCAGGCCGAGGGCAAGCTGCAGCTGACCGGCGGCTTTGCCGATGGCAGTGGCGGCGCCTATGTGCTGTGCAACGTCGACAGCCTTGCGCAGGCACAGGCCATCGTCGCCACCGATCCGCTGGTGACGATGCAGGCATCCGCGCTGAGCGTCCATGAATGGAATACCCGCTGAGGCGCCCCCGATGACTGTCCACGCCGCCAACGTTGCATCGCCGTTCCCCGAACAAGCGCTGCCGTCGTGGCGGCGTGCTGTACTCAAGGTCGGCAGCAGCCTGCTCGCGGCCGATGGCGGTGGCCTGTCACCGCGTCACGCGCTGGGCCTGGCCCAGTTCGTCTCGGCCAATGTGCTGGCCGGGCGCGAAGTGGTCATCGTCTCCTCCGGCGCGGTGGCTGCCGGCCGCGCGATCCTGCCCAGGGCCGATGAGCCCGGTGCGGCGATGGCTGCGCGACAGGCATTGGCGGCACTTGGCCAGGCGCAGCTGATCGGTCTGTGGCAGCGCTTCTTCGAGCGCCCGGTGGCGCAGGTGCTGCTGACCCATGACGATCTGCGCAACCGCCGTCGCTACCTCAATGCGCGGGCCACCCTCAACGAGCTGTTGCGGCTGGGTGCGTTGCCGGTGGTCAACGAGAACGACACCGTATCGGTGGACGAGCTCAAGCTCGGCGACAACGACAACCTGGCCGCGACCGTGGCGGCGCTGGTCGATGCCGATGCACTGTTCATCGCCACCGACATCGATGGCCTCTACAGTGCCGACCCGCGCACGCATGCCGATGCACGGCCGCTGCACGACGTGCCCGAGTTGAATGATGCCGTGCTGGCGATGGCCGGTGGTGCCGGTTCAGTCGCCGGTACCGGCGGCATGCGCACCAAGCTGGAGGCCGCGGCCAAGGCCGGCCGTGTTGGCATTGAAACCTATCTGTTCAACGGCCGCAGCGGCGAGGTGGTGCGCGCGCTGGCGCAGGATCGCCTGTTCGGCACCCGCATCCATGCGGCGCGCAGCCGCGAGGCCGCCCGCAAGCACTGGCTGCGGCACGCACCGCTGGCCGAAGGCGCGATCCTGATCGACGCCGGTGCAGCGCAGGCGATGCGCGAGAAGGGCGCATCGCTGTTGCCTGGTGGCATCACCGGTGCCGATGGCGCGTTCCGCCGTGGTGACATGGTGCAGGTGTGCTGGAACACCGAAGCTGGCCGGGTCTGCGTGGCCCGTGGTGTCAGCCAGTACGCCGCCGATGATGTGCGCCGCATTGCCGGCCGCCACACGCGCGACATCCAGACCGTGCTCGGCTACAACTACGGCGGAACCGTCGTCCATCGCGACGATCTGGTGCTGCCATGAACCCATTGCAGGATGTCCCGATGAGTGAGATCGAATCGCAGGCCCGCGCCTGCCGTGACGCAGCCCAGGTGGTCGCTGGCCTCGACAGCGATGCCCGCAGGGCGCTGCTGCTGGCGATGGCGCAGGCGCTGGAGGTCAATGCCGGGCAGATTCTTGCGGGTAATGCGCGCGATCTGGCCGCCGCCCGCGACAAGGGCGTGGGCAGCGCGATGCTCGACCGCCTGGCGCTGGACCCGGCACGCCTGCTGGCAATGGCCGATGCGGTGCGTGAGGTGGCGGGCCTGCCGGACCCGGTCGGGCAGGTGACCCGCGACGACGTGCGTCCGAACGGCATCCGCGTACAGAAGGTGCGCGTGCCGCTGGGGGTGATCGCGATGATCTACGAAGCACGCCCGAACGTAACCGCCGAAGCCGCCGCGCTGTGCCTGAAGGCGGGCAACGGCGTGATTCTGCGTGGAGGTTCGGAGGCCATCCATTCCAACACTGCCATCGCGCAGGCGTTGGCCGGGGCATTGAAGGCCAACGGCGTTCCCCCTGCCGCCGTGACGGTGCTGACCGACCTGCGCCGCGAAGCCATGCTGGAACTTCTGCAGCTGCATGAACTGATCGACCTGGCCATCCCGCGCGGTGGTGAGGGCCTGATCCGCTTCGTTGCAGAACACGCACGGGTACCGGTGATCAAGCACTACAAGGGTGTCTGCCACCTGTTCGTGGATGCCAGTGCCGACCCTGCAAAAGCGCTCGATCTGCTGGTGGATGGCAAGTGCAGTCGCCCGTCCGCGTGCAATTCACTGGAAACCCTGCTGGTGCACCAGGACATTGCCGCAGACTTCCTGCCGCGCGCTGCGCAGGCGCTGGCCGAACGTGGTGTGCAGTTGCGTGCCGACGCGCGCGCGCAGCCGTTGCTGCCGGGAAGCACTGCGGCCAGCGAGGATGACTATGCCGCCGAGTTCCTTGATCTGGTACTGGCGGTCTGCGTGGTCGACGATCTTGACGCAGCGATCGCGCACATCCGCACCTATACCTCCGACCACACCGAAGTGATCGCCACCGAAGACGCGGCCAGTGCCGAGCGTTTCGTCAACGCGTTGCGCTCGGCGGTGGTGATGGTCAACGCGTCTTCACGTTTTTCCGATGGCGGCCAGCTCGGCCTCGGCAGCGAGATCGGGATCTCCACCACGCGCCTGCATGCCTATGGCCCGATGGGACTGGAAGCACTCACGGTCGAACGTTTCGTGGTGCGCGGCGAAGGCCAGGTTCGTAGCTAGGTTCATGGCCGGGCTGCGCCCGGCACCCGCAGAGGCAACGGCAACAGCCGAAGCAAGGGCCGAAGCGACGGCAACAGCTGGGTTCCTGTGGGATGGCGGGGTGGGTCCGGTTGCGGGGGACGCCGCAAGTACGTCCCTG
>NZ_JBYOLA010000040.1:0-19493 GCF_057799055.1 Stenotrophomonas sp. 14P6.2.3 | reverse complement strand
CCGGGAAATGGCCCGATGGGTGACCGCCGCGAAGTCCGTGCCGAAGTGAACCGCATCATCGTCAACAGTCTGCAGGGAGATGGCTTGGACCCGGCCGATACCCAGTACCTGTCGCAGCTGATCGCGCGCGAGACGGGCATGAGCCAGGCCGAAGCGCAGGCCCGTGTGACCGACGTGCAGACCCGCATGCGTGCTGCACTGGAAAAGGCCAAGACCACCGCCAAGCAGGCTGCCGACGATGCCCGCAAGGCAACGGCCTATGCCGCGTTGTGGCTGTTCATCACCCTGCTGATCGGCGCGTTCTTCGCCAGCCTCAGCGCCACCTGGGGCGGCCGTCGCCGCGACCTGTAATCCGCATCTGATGCAAGGAGACCTGCCATGAAGACACTTCTGCTCTGGTTTTTGGGCGTACCGATTCCACTGCTGATCCTGTACGCGATCTTCTTCTGAGAACGTGTCGTTGAGTGAGACCCATCAGGCCGCCGCGAGGCGGCCTGATGTCATCCGGTTGTGCGTGAGCATGTGTAGCGTCGAGCCATGCTCGACCCATGCGCGCAGCGCGAACAGCAGTCGAGCATGGCTCGACTCTACAAAAGCAAATCACGGCAGCCAGACGCAGGCCCGGTACTACGCCTCCGCGTAACGGCTCGGTGAACATCCCAGCACACGCCGGAAGGCCGCAGAAAACGCACTGGGGCTTGCATAGCCCAGGTCCAGCGCCACACGCGTCACCGCTTGGCCCTGTCCCAGCCGCTCGATGGCCACCAGCAGGCACACCTGTTGCCGCCACTCGGCAAAACCTACCCCGGTATCGGCGCGGAACAGGCGCGTGAACGTGCGCCGGCTCATGCCTGCCTCGGCCGCAACGTCATCGAGGCGGGTTGCCAGCGAGGGAGTATCGAACAGGGCACGACAGACACGTGCAAGGCGTGCATCGGCAGGCAGCGGTGCATGCAGGGAAAGTGTCGGCATCGATGCGATTTCCGCCACCAGCAACTGCATCAGTTTGCCTGCTCGCCCGTCCTCGTCGTACAGCGGGGGCAGGTCCACCGCCGCCTCCAGCAGCTGCTGCAACAGCGCAGAGACCGCGTACACCCGGCAGTGCTCGGGCAGCGCCACTGCGTCGGCCGCCTCGGCGGAGAGAAAGGCGTTGAGCATCGTCACCGGCCCCCGCATGGTCATCTCATGCGCCAGGCCTGCAGGCACCCAGCAGGCGCGCCGTGGCGGAACCAGCCAGCGCCCCTGCGGCGTGGCCACACTGATGGTGCCGCGCGCAGCGAACGCGAACTGCCCACGCCGATGGGCATGACGGGGAAACGTGGACTCGGCTGCGTAGTCGTTCGAGGTGACCACGACATCGCGTGGCAGGTCTTCGTAGGGGTCAAGCAGCGAGTTGCGCATGGCCCGGATTCTATAGCGATTGACCCGTCATCGACGGTGCGACTGACGTGCGATGCCTAGCATCGGGGATTCCCCCAACTGCACTGGAATCCCATGGCCAATACCTTTCATCGCGTGGGGCACGGATCGCACCCTGTCC
Organism: Stenotrophomonas sp. 14P6.2.3; assembly: GCF_057799055.1. Classification (NCBI taxonomy): domain Bacteria; kingdom Pseudomonadati; phylum Pseudomonadota; class Gammaproteobacteria; order Lysobacterales; family Lysobacteraceae; genus Stenotrophomonas; species Stenotrophomonas sp. 14P6.2.3. Next base: position 17,953 of record NZ_JBYOLA010000040.1, on the reverse strand, counting down.
TGGCCCTGCACGGCTGGTTCGGCGACGCGCATGCGTTCGAGCCGATCGAGCCATGGTTGTCGCGCGACGACTTCAGCTACCTCTTCATGGACTGCCGGGGCTACGGCGGCATGCGTGATGCGCCTGGCGCGTACACCATCGACGAGATCGCCTCCGACGCGCTGGACCTGATGACGTCCCTCGGCCAAGAACGCTTCAGCGTGGCAGGTCATTCGATGGGCGGCATGGCCATTGAACGCATGGCGGTGCTTGCGCCGGAACGGATACGTGGCATGGTGGCCATTGCGCCGGTGCCTTGCGGCGGCATTGCCTACGACGCCGCGACGCGAGGCCTGCTTGAAGCGGCAGCCGGGGACGTAAGCATCCGCCGGACCATCATCGATCGCAGTACTGGCGGACGGCTGCCGGCGCAATGGCTCGACTGGAAGGCCGCGTATTCGGTGGCACATGCTTCACCTGCAGCATTTGCTGCCTATCTTCCAGCGTGGGCGGATACCGATTTCAGTAATGAGATCGTCGGCAATCATCGGTTGAAGGTGCTGGTGGGTGGGCACGATCCCACCTTCAACCGTGCACTGATGGAGCGCACGTATCTGCGCCGCTACCGGCAGGCCACGATGGAGGTCCTGCAGGATGCCGGGCATTACCCGATGAACGAGACGCCGCTGGCGCTGGTGGCGGCCATGGAATCGTTCCTGAAAGAGGCGTCGGGTCCGGGATGAATGGTTTCTGACACGTGATGTCGTTTTCAGATCTTTTCGGATTTATTGCATGGGCATCACATTCGAGGCGATAGAACCTGAAGGCACTTATCCCTGCATGGAGAACACCATGAACCGACGACTCACTCTTGCGCTCCTCGCCACTTCCTTGAGCCTGTTCAGCGCTGGGGCCTTTGCCCAGTACACCGGCCCGGGCGCCACCAGTGCCGTCACCACGGTGGCCGAGGCGCGCGACCAGCGTGACGACCAGCCGGTGGTGCTGCAGGGCACGCTGGTGGCCAAGATCGGCCACGAGCGCTACCGGTTCAAGGACGCCACCGGCGAGATCGATGTGGAAATCGACGACAAGGATCTGCCCAGCCACCAGGCCGTCAGCGCGACCACCGTGGTGGAGCTGCACGGTGAAGTGGATACGCACCGCTTCAAGCCCACCGACATCGACGTGGATCATGTGCGGATCGTCAGCACGCGTTGAGGCGACGGCACTGCACACAGGCGACGAGCATGGCTCGACTCGGCAAAGTGCATTCCGCGCAATGAGGGTTGTTGCAAAGACCGTATGAGGAAATTTGCATAACCCTCAAACATTGAAAGCCTTCAAAGAATCTTCTTAACGTTCAGTTATTTAGGAAAGCTTGAATGGCCGGCGCAGGGTAGGCATACCTACCATTCTCTCGTCGGCCGCACCCACCTCTGCGGACGGCGCTTCCCTCCCTTTCTCCTTGGGGAGGGGAGCTTTCATATCCCCCTGTCCGAGAGAGACACACATGCACGCCATTCTGAAGAAGGCCACGCTCGCTGCAGCGTTGGCCACCGTTTCGCTGTCCGCCCATGCCTTCGACGCCGACATCAAGGTCTGGGCCAGCGTCGACCCGACCCTGGCCATGCTGAAGGCCGACGGCACCGCGCTGGATTCGGTGGTGAACCTGGTCCACAACCCGGTCAACGGCCTGGTGCCGTGGTCGCAGCAGGTGCGTATCTACTCCAACGATATCGACCAGGACATCGAAGTGCGCGTCGGCAGCGCGCCGCAGCTGCTGCACACCTCGGGCGCTGGCGCCCCGGTGCCGCTGACCGTCAGCCTCAACGGCAAGGCATTGACCGTGGCCGCGCAGGACTTCCTTGCCTCCGACCTGTTCGATGGCGCGCTGCCGGGCGCATCGATTCCGATGCCGCTGCGTATCGCGCAGACCAACCAGGCGCCGATCACTGCCGGTGGCCAGTACGAAGGCATCGTCACCATCGCCATGCAGCAGAAGACCACCAGCCCGTAAGGCGCCCGCGCCGGCCCGCTCCCCGGGCCGGCCGCTTCCGGTAACCCCCCCCCCCATGAAAGCCCCCGCACCCGCCGTCACCCGGCTGGCGGTCGCGCTCGCCCTGTCGTTGGCCACGCCCCTGGTCGCAGCGCGCGGCGTTCCCGTCGGTTTCGAGGATCTGGTTGAAGGCCAGACCGAACAACTCGAGGTACGCCTGTTCGGTCGTTCGACCGGGCTGGTGCCGGTACGCGTGACCCTGGAACACGTGCAGCTGGAAGCCCCGGCCGAGGCGCTGCAGGCATTGCAGTTGCCCGCCGAGGCACAGGCGGCGTTGTTGCCAGCGCTGTCGCAACCACTGCCGCGCAACAGTCACCTGGCCTGCCGCTACGGTGGCGCCAGCGCCGGTTGCGGTTACATCGATCCCCCCGAGGAGCCCACCGCCGTGCGCGCGCTGTATGACGAAGGCGAGGGCGCCGTGCGCCTGTTCGTCGCCCGCCAATGGATTCCCGGCGAACCGGCCGCCGAGCGCTACCACCAGGTCAGCGCCAATGCCGAAAACGCCTTCCTGCACCAGCACACGCTCAATGTCAGTGGCGGCCGCGGCTACCAGTCGCTGGCCGCGCAGGGCATGGGTGCGCTGGGCGTGTTCCAGCGCGGGCACCTGTCCGCCGACTGGACCTTCAGCCAGCAGCACTACCGCGGTGGCCGTGCCCGCCGTGATTTCCAGCTGGACAACACCTACTACCGTCATGACCTGGGCCAACAGCACTACCTGCAGGCCGGGCGCATGGACCGCCGCAACCTGAGCAGCCCGCAGGGCGGCACCTTCAGCTTCAGCATGCTGCCGATGGACCGCTTTCAGGGCCTGCGCCTGGGTACCACGCAGGCCTACGTGGATTCCGCCGCTGCCGTGCAGGCCACGCCGCTCACCGTGTTGCTGGCGCGCGATGCACGCGTGGATGCGTTCGATGGTGAGCGCCTGCTGCAGACCTTCTACCTGCAGGCCGGCATCAACCAGCTCGATACGCGCCGGTTCCCGCTGGGCAACTACACCATCACCCTGCGCATCTACGAAGACGGCGTACTGGTGCGCAGCGAAGACGCGCCGTTCGACAAGGGTGGCGACTGGACCGACAGCAGCGTGCAGTGGTTCCTGCAGGGCGGGCGCCGCAACGAACGCCGCAGTGACCATTTCGATGATGAGCTGGCGGCGATGGGCGGCGTGCGCGTGCCGGTGTCGCGCAACGTGGCGATGACGGCCGGCCTCGCAGACCTGGGTGGCTTCAGTTATGGCGAACTGCGGCTGGACCTGCGCCATGTCTTCGCCACCCAGGAGATCCGCGCCACCTTCAGCGGCATGCACGGCAGCGATGGCAGCCGTGGCCAGCAGCATCAGCTGTCCTACCGCCGCCGTGCCTCGTGGAATGTGTACCACCAGCGCATGCGCGGCCGTGCCTGCCAGTTCGAGGACGATGCGCGCGACCGGCTCGGTTGTGCTGATTCGCTCAGCGCCTCGATGGCGCTGCCGGTGGCTGGCGGCAATGCCTATCTGGCCTATACCCGCCGCCAGACCTGGCGCGCAGGCACCGTCCAGCCGGGGCTGGGGGATGACCCACTGGCCGGGCTCGACCCGCTGTTGCCGCCGTGGATTCCGCAGCCCACGCGCGTGCCGCAGCTCAGCCGCACCTGGCAGGCCAGCTACAGCCGCAGCCAGCGCTGGGGCGAGTTCAGTGTCTCCAGCCGCATCGGCGTATGGCAGCAGACCAGCGGCGGCGGCCTGCGCGACGGGCGTGACCGCGGCATCTATTTCAACTTCAGCCTCAACCGCCTGCAGCGCGGTGATCGCGGTAGCTCACAGCGCCGCTACGGCCTGGATGTGCGCCAGCCGCAGCACGCGCGGCCCGACGTCAACTACAGCGCCGGCCAGACCCTGCGCCAGGAATACGAAGACCAGTACCGCGAAGTGTCCGGCGAACTGCGCGGCAACAACAACGAACGCTACAGCGCCACGCTCAGCGGGCAGCTGCAGAACCGCATCGGCCAGACCGGTGCCACGGTATCGCGCTACCAGCACCAGGGTGGCAACGAGGTGGCGTACAGCGCCACCCACAGTTCTGGGCTGGCCATCGGCACACGCGGCCTGTACTGGGGCACGGGCATCGGCGCTGATGCCGGCTTGGCGGTACAGGTGGACGGTACTGACGACCTGGACCTGACCGGCGTGGCCGCCGAGCTGCAGGTAGGTGGCCTGCGCCGGCAGCGCCTGAAGCTGGGCGAACGCCGCCTGCTGCCGGTGTCCGCCTACCAATCGCACCGCGCCGAAGTGCAGGACGCCAGCGCACTGGACAGCATCGCAGCGGTGCGTGTGAGCGGCGTGGGCGGTGTGGGCGGTGCGCACCCGCTGTTCCTCTCGCCCGGGCGGCTGGTGCGCATGCCGGTGCCGATTGAAGTGACCTACACCTTCATCGGCAACGCCCACGACATCGCCGGTGCACCGCTGCGCGGCGCCCGCATTCTCAACGCGCCGGTGCCCGGCACCGGCAGCAATGGAGGCTTCGTGGCCGACTTCCCACGACGCGAGAAGACGCTGTACCTGTTGCAGGAAGACCGGCTGCTGCACTGTCCGCTGCAGGTGCGCGAGCGCCGCAGCGTGGTGATGCTGGTGGGCGCCGTGCAGTGCGAACCGCTGGCCGTGGCCCAGCTACCCGCCGACATCCGCCACCAGGCGCGGGTGACGCGACTGCTGCAGGAGCAGGCGTTGATCGCCGCCACGCCACAGACCGCGGCCGCGGGAGGTGCGCAGTGAGCCGTCGGGTGTGGTGGGTGATGGCGGTGCTGTGTGCACTGATGGTGTTGGCGCCGCGGGCGATGGCGCAGCGGCCGCCGGAGACGCATCCGACGAGTGAGCATCGCGACGTCGTGATGAGCTGGGATCGCTCTGCGATGCCTGGGGATATCGAGCTGTGGGCGCCGAGGACGATTATCGGCTACAGCAGGGATCAAAATCTGCAGTACGGTCGAATCCATCTGACATGCGAATCGAACTCGACCACGAGTACAGGCTTGTGCCCGACTAGTGGACTAGAGAGCCTCGAAAGCGGGCCAGCGCCCATTCTGACGCGGATGGTGGAGGAGCGCAGCGGTTTGACTGCAGACCTTCGCGTCATGGCGGCTCTAAGTCGAGCGATTGGCGAACGTGCATGTGGTCCAGAGTTCTGGCTTGGCTGGAAGCGGCCGATCTGGACCTCGCGCCAAGAGGAGTGTGGCGGCGAGAAAGCAATAGGGACCTCTGTTGAACTGCTTCTTCCGGAGAGCGAACTGAATCAGCTTGTCGCTGGTCGTTGGCACGGGAAGCTGATCTTGAACTTGAGGACTGATCCAGCAGGCTCCGTTCTTGCTGTGAACACTTTCAGTCTTGTGTTCACCATCACCGACTACAACGCGGTCTCCATCTACTTCCCGCTCTTCGACCAGGTCACCCCGCATGTCGGCTTGAATCTGCAGTACGACCCGATCGCACAGACCGTCGGCGGCCGAACCCAGCTCGACATGTGCCTGTACGACGGACTGGGTTCGCAGAGCCAGTACCTGGGCGTCACCGTGCGCGACAGCGGGCCACGTCCTCCGGGCCCTTCCGGCTATTCGGTCTGGCATAACGACGGCGGCAGCGACGCCACGCAGCGTGTGGACTACACCGTCACCCTCGATCACAACGGCAGCGCCTTGCCACTGCGCAACGGCGTGGAGCAGCTGCTGCACGGCATCGATACCGCAAAGCTGCGCCTGGTGCTGCTGCCCGGGATGACGCAACCCGTGTTCTGCGTGCCCACGCCTTTGACGCTGGACACCCCACGCGTGCCGGTCAGCAGCAAACGCCCCGGCTACTACGACGGCGATCTCAAGGTGGAAATGCGCGTTCCCACTGTCACGCCCTGATTCCCATGGAGACCCCGATGAAGCCTCTCATTCGCTGTCTGATTTCCTTGTCGCTGCTGATGGCGATGCCTGCCCACGCCAACCTCACCGTGCACCCCATGCGCACGTCGGTGGACGTGAAGAAGGGCGCGCAGATCCGCATCTATTCGCAGTCCACCCAGCCGCAGTACGTGCAGGCCTCGATCAAGCGCATCGTCAATCCGGCCGGTGCAGAAGAACACGAGGTCGAGGTCGAGCCCGGCGAAGCCGCCATCGCCATCACGCCTGGCAAGTTCGCGCTGGCCGGTGGTGGCAATCGCCTGATCCGGGTCATTCCGCTGCAGCCGGTCGAGAAGGAAACCGCCTACCGCGTGTACTTCGAAGGCGTGCGTGGCCCTGACGCCATTGAGCACGCAGGCGAGGCTGAGCGCGCGCAGGCCAATGTCGGCGTCAGCCTGGTCTGGGGCGCGCTGGTCAATGTGCTGCCTGCGCAGCCGGCCATGGCGGTGCAGGTGGAAGGCAATCGCCTGCGCAACACCGGCACGGTGCGCGTGGGCATCACCAGCATCGCCGACTGCGATGGCGCGCGCTGCACCGCGCACGACGTGTCGCGAAGCCTGTATCCAGGCAGTGCGTTGGAGCTGCCTTTCCCAGTGCAGCCGGGACACACGCTGCAGCTGCGCTACCGGCTGACCCGCGATGGCTATCGCGAGCATGTACAGACCCTGGCGCCCAGCGCCGGTTGATTCCCCAGCCCCACCGGCGGCGCTGGTGGGGTTCTTTCTGACATCCCTGTTAAGGAGATCCAATGAATCGCATATACCGTCGTCTGTGGAATCGAGTTCGGCAGTGCTGGATGGTTGCCAGTGAGCTTGCCGTCGCAAGAGGTAAGGAAGGAGGCGCCACGGTCGGTCGAGTGGTGTGTCTTTCCGCAGTGATGGCGTCTTCCTCTGCAGCGGCGGCGAACGATGTGCATCGGTCCTTGGAGTGGTGGGAGCAACAGACGTTGACTGCGTTGATGAGCTCGCCGTCGGCGAGAGATTCAGGGCAAGCCATCATGGCCTCATCCACGCCACTAAAGGTGGGTTGGAACGCCATTCTCAGAGGCGACCATACGACAGCACTGGGTGGTCTCTCGGTGGCATATGCCGACAAGGCGACCGCGGTCGGTACTTTTGCCCAGGCCCACGGCGTTGGATCTACGGCCTTGGGGCAGGGCTCGTTTGCCAATGGTGATGGTGCCGTCGCCATCGGCAGGGAGGCCAAGACAGATACGGGTGGTGGGACATCCGCCATTGCAATCGGTGAGTTGGCCAAAGCGGGAACACCCGGGTACACCGGGGCGATCGCGATGGGTGGGTACGCCCTGGCCGGTTACGACGGCGTAGCGCTGGGATTCGCCGCGTACGCGAATGCCGCAGGCGCGCTGGCAATGGGGACACGCGCCCAGGCAGCATCTATTGATGCATTTGCATTTGGCAGGGAATCAAAAGCGACAGGAAACGGCGCTACGTCAATCGGTGGCTATTCGACTGCATCCGGTACGGGGACAACTGCGATTGGCCTTAACTCGTCTGCAAAGGGCGAGTATGGAATCGCGTTTGGTTATGAATCCAAAGCCAACAGCACACATGCCACGGCGATGGGTAGCCGTTCCAGTACAACAGGGATTGGCGCAACCGCGTACGGCAACTCGTCATATGTGAGCGGACGCAATGGTATTGCCGTGGGCAGTGGCTCCCGTGTTGACAGCGGAAGCTCGGAGGGTGCCATCGCCATCGGTGCCGATTCCCGTTCCGGGGCCAACGGCTACAACGGTGGCATCGCGTTGGGAGGCAAGGCGAACGCCAGCCACGATAGTGTAGCCATCGGCTACGAAGCTGCTACGCGAGCAAACAATGCGGTTGCGCTGGGGCGCGGCTCGATTGCGACCGAGGCCAATACGGTCTCAGTAGGAACCAGTGGCGCCAAAAGGCGCGTTGTGAATGTGGAGGACGCGCGCCTTTCGACCACCAGCACCGATGCGGTTACCGGCAAGCAGCTCAATTCCACCAACACCAACGTGACCAGAGCCCAGACCGCTGCCGATGCAGCGAAGACAACAGCCGCAGCAGCACAGTCCACGGCCAATACGGCCGACACGAATGCCAGTACGGCGCTGGCGAAGGCCAATGCGGTCAGCGGCTTGGTCAGCCAGGTATCGGTGAGCGGCAATGTACGCCTGGGCGGTGAGAACACCGGCACCGTTCTGGATGTTCGTAACAAGTCCAACGCTGTTCGCAGCGTCACCGGCTTGAAGGATGGGGCGCTTTCTACATCCAGCACTGAAGCCGTGACGGGCAAGCAACTCAATGCAACCAACACCAATGTGACCAGTGCCAGAACTGCAGCCGATGCAGCAAAGACGACGGCCACGGCAGCGCAGTCCACGGCCACGACGGCCAATACCAATGCCAACACTGCATTGGCCAAGGCCAATACGGTCAGTGGCCTGGTCAGCCAGGTGTCGGCCAGTGGCAACGTACGCTTGGGCGGCGAGAACACCGGCACGGTGCTGGATGCCCGCAACAAGTCCAATGCGGTGCGCAGCATCACCGGCCTGAAGGATGGGGCGCTGAGCACGTCAAGCACGGAGGCCGTCACCGGCAAGCAGTTGAATGCCACCAACAGCAACGTTGCCGCAGTGAAGTCCACGGCGGACGCAGCGCATGCGCGCGTGGCGGTACTGGATGGCCTGGTGGGGCAGGTATCGGCAAGTGGAAACGTGCGCCTGGGCGCAGACAACACCGGCACCGTCATCGACGTGGCCAACAAGGCCGGCGCCAAGCGCAAGCTGCAGAATCTGGCCAATGGCGTGCTCAGTACGTCCAGCACGGATGCAGTGACCGGGCAGCAGCTCAATGCCACCAATAGCGAAGTGGCCAGTGTGCGCACGGCGGCAACCGCGGCGAAGACGGCGGCCGACGCTGCCCGTGGCATCGCCGATGGCGCTGTGCAGAAGGCTGATGCGCTGTCTGGACTAGTGGGCCAGGTGTCTGCCAGTGGCAATGTCCGGCTGGGTGCAGAGAACACCGGCACGATTGTGGATGTCGCAAACAAGAGCGGTGGCAAGCGACGCATCTACAACATCGCCAACGGCACGCTGAGTGCGGGCAGTACCGACGCGGTGACCGGGCAGCAGCTGTTTGCGACCAATGCCACGGTGGAGACGCAGCGACAGGCTTTGGCTGGGCATGCGCAGCAGCTGACGGATCAGGACGGGCGTATCGCTGACAACCGGGTCGACTTGGATACGCTGCGTGCGGACTTCGATAACTTCGATCCGGATCTGGATGGCGTGGTCAAGTTCAGTGCTGATCGTCGCCTGGTGGACATGGAAGGTGCGCGCGTATCGGGTGTGACGGCGGGTGATATCAGTTCTGCGGCTAGTACGGATGCTGTGAATGGCGGGCAGTTGTTTGCGACTAACGATCGGGTAGAGAAGATCGAAAAATCAAATGGCTACCTGAGAGTTGGAGTGGATGGTGAGAGCAATTACGCGCAGGCGGGATTGATGGGTGTGGCGATTGGAGATTCGGCAGAGGCAGCCATTGACTCTGATGGGGCTACCGCAGTTGGTTCATTCGCGCGCGCTCGTGGGCAGGGCTCTGTGGCTCTTGGCAGGGGGGCGCTTGTCGACGCCGCAGCAAAGAGTGGATTTGCACTTGGGACGGGTTCTAATGTCTACGCATCGGGAGGGGCAGCACTGGGTTCCTTCAGTCAAATTGAATCAGGAGCGGAAAACTCAGTTGCGCTAGGCACCGGTTCCGTCGCCGAGGACGCAAACGTTGTGTCCGTTGGGAACTCTCGGCTTATGCGGCGGATCGTCAATGTGGGGCGAGGAGTGAACTCCAGTGATGCAACTACTGTTGGGCAACTGAGCGATGCCTTGGCTGCTCTTGGCGGGGACGCAGGTCTGGATCGAAATGGCGATGTCGTTTCTCCGACCTACAACCTCCAGGGGGGAATACAGAAGAGCGTTGAAGACGCCTTAGTTGCGCTGGATGGTGCGGTGGTAAGGGCTGACAGTCGCGTAGATGGCCTCGAAGGCCAGCTGCGTGCGACGTTCCAACAGTCGCCCTCGATCCGGGCGGATGGAGTTGGCCAGCTGAACTTGGCAGGTGCGCAGGGCATGGTTCTGTCGAATCTGGCCGATGGGCGTATTGCTGAAGGTAGTCGCGATGCAGTGACTGGTAGCCAGTTGTTTGAGACGAAGCAAGATATCGCGCGCAACCGTATCCATCTGGAGGAACTGAATTCGCGTGGTTTCATGGAGGCGTCAGATCCTGATGGCGTGGTCGACTTTGGGGGCTCTCGTCTAACTGGAGCCGCCAAAGGACGCATTGATGGCGACAGCAGCGATCTTGTCAATGGAGGTCAGCTGCATGAGACGAATCTTCGTCTCTCGAAAGTTGAAGCTGATTCGGCCTGGCTTGCGGTGGGCACTGACGACCAATCACGCGGGGCAGTTGCTGGAGCGCTAGGTGTGGCTCTTGGTGGTGATGCAGTTGCTGGTGGAACCGGAGCGACAGCTCTAGGGACCTACGCCACGGCGGAGGCGACCAACTCCATTGCGCTGGGCCGGGGGGCTTGGGTTTCAGAGAGTGGCTTCTATGGATTCGCCGTGGGGAGTGGATCCCGTGTCAACGCGAGATTCGGTGTTGCTATTGGTGCAGCTAGCCAAGTCCTCGGCGGCGCTGACGGCAGTGTTGCATTGGGGGCTGAGTCTGTCGCGGATCAGGTGGGCACAGTTTCTGTTGGCAATGACTTGTTGAAACGCCGGATTGCGAACGTAGCCAACGGCCGCAACACCAACGACGCAGCCACCATCGGCCAGCTCCGCGGCGCCCTATCCACACTCGGCGGAAACATCGACGCCAACGGCAACGTCACCACCCCCGGCTTCACCGTCCAGGGCCAGCACCAGAGCACCGTCAACGACGCACTCACCACGCTGGACTCCGCCGTAGTCACCACCGGCTCCCGCATGGACCGCGTCGAAACCCAGCTCCGCTCGGTCTTCCAGGAAACCCCCTCCACCCGTAGCGACGGCACCGCCCAGCTCACCCTGGCGGGCGCCAACGGCATGGTCATCTCCAACGTGGCCAACGGCCTGATCGCCGCCGGCAGCCGCGAGGCGGTCAACGGCGGCCAGCTGCATTCGATGCAGCAGCAGCTCAACGTCCGCATGGACGGGCTGGAGCAGCGCGTCGATGGCCAGCCGCAGTCGCGTGCGTTGGCTACGGCTTCGGCCGCGCCCACCGGACAGGTCACGCCAACGCCGGAAGCCAGCGATTCGCCGCAGGTGGCCTCGGCAGGCGACGGCACGTCGCCTACGCCGCAGCCGAAATCGAAGAAGGACGACACGCCGTCGCCCACACCGCAGGTGGACACCGCCGAGCTGGAGAAGATGGTGGCCCGCGCCAACGAGTACACCGATGGCGCCATCAGCACCTTCGAGCGTCGCCTGGACAAGATGGACAAGCGCTTCAACCGCATGGCCGCGATGAGCAGTGCGCAGACGGCCATGGCCATGAACACCGCTGGCCTGGCCACCTACAACCGCCTCGGCGCGGGCGTGGGCTACGCCGAGGGCGAATCGGCCATGGCGGTGGGTTACCAGCGCGTACTCAACGACAAGGGCTCAGCCACCTTCAGCCTCAATGGCGCGTTCACCAACAGCGGTGAACGCAGCATGGGCGTGGGTGTGGGCATCGGCTGGTAAGCCATGGCGCCCCGGTGTGGTGCGCGTAACGAGCCCCGCCGCGCCGGGGCCATTGCAGAGGAAATTGCGATGTACAGCTTCATGAGCCGCTTCATGACCTACCGGCGCTACTACGTCTGGCGCGCCCGCATCCGCTACGTCACCCACGACATGGATACGTGGACGCTGGCGTGCCTGGTGTTGATGATCTGCATGGGGTTGATGGTGTGGGGGTTCTGGCGCGTGGTGAACGTGCCGCAGCCGCGCATCCATCCGGAAGCCGCCGCCGTGCGGGTGGAAGTGCTGACCGACGAAGCGATCCATCGCATCGTGCTGGTACGCCACGGCGGCACGACGCCGGGTCATCCTTTCTACAGTGCCGCGGAGATCCGCGGCAGCACCCAGCGCACGCTGCGGGTGCGGCAGACGCTGCAGGACCCGGTGGCGATGAAGTTGCAGGCGGACATGTATGCGGACATCGCCGATTACATCAACGCTACCGGTGCCTGCATGCCTTTTCCCTGCCGCCGCGTGAGTTTCCGCATCGAACAGCTGCAGCGGTCGGGGCACGAGAGCGCCGTACGCAACAAGGCCTTGGCCGAGATCCTGCAGGTGCCGTGGTACCTGGTACCGAGTCTTGATGGCGAACGCATGCGGGTGCGCAGTGGTTGGGCGGATGATTTCCAGGACGTGTACTCGCACGCCTGGCACCTGCATGACCTGCAGAAGATGCATGCACGCATGATGGCCGAGTATCCGTACCGTGCTGCGGTGCCGTGGCTGGCACGATTGGCAACCCCGTCCGAAGAAAAGCTGATCTTCCCGTAGCGCCGAGCCATGCTCGGCTGCTCTCCGCGCAGATCGCGGCAGCCCCAAGCCGAGCATGGGCTCGGCTCTACGCCGGTCAACCGCCGATGTAGGCGGTGATCTCCGTCTCGGCCAACAACTGCCGCAACTGCGTGGCCGACGCCCGCCGCATGGGTTTCTCATCCACCGGCGACAGCGGTGCCTGGCGCAGGGCGTCGTAGGGCAGTACCGCCAGGTCGAAGGTCAGTTCTTCGGCACTGAACACCCACACCGGCACATCCAGGTTGCGCTCGCGGTCCAGCCGCAGGCGCCGCGTACGCGATTCGGCGGGGATGCGGTGCTCGTCCAGGAAGCGATGCACGGCCTCCGGGTCGTCGCTGTGCAGGTGCAGCTGCACGGGGCTGTTGGCATCGGCGGTGCCGTCCAGCACGGGGCCGGCCAGGCGCGGCGAGAAGCCGTGCAGGAACTCCAGCGCGCGCAACGCGGACTCGCGCCGCCGCTGCAGTTCGTTGCCGTGTTGTGGGCCGGAGAACAGCCGCTGGTACTCGCGCAGGGCCTGTTCGATCTCGACGTTGCGGGGCAGCGAGGCATCGTCGTGGATGCCGAGGCGGCTGGCGGCCTTGAGTTTGGCCTGGTGGAAGTCGCGGATTCCGCCTTCGGCCATCAGCCGGGCGGCTTCGTGGGCGAGGCGATGACGCCGTTCGCGGGTCTGGCTGGCAGCATGCTGGTGGGCGCGGTGCATGCGATGACTCCCTGTTGCGACCTGGCCACAGACTAACGCAGGCATGTGACATCTGCGTGGGTATTTAACGGAGGTGCCGCTGCGCTCGCCGGGCATGGCCCGGCGCTACCCGGGCAAAACTGCGGCCTGCGGATGCAACCGCGGTTGGCAGCGACCAAGGTAGCGCCGGGCCATGCCCGGCGAATGTATCGGCGCCAACCAAGGTTGGCATCTACCGGGGTAGCGCCGGGCCGCACCCGGCGGATGCATCGGCGCCAACCAACGGTTGGCACCCACCGGGCGGTGGTAGCGCCGGGCCATGCCCGGCGAATGTATCGGCGCCAACCAATGGTTGGCACCCACCAAGCCTGGCCTTATTAGAAGATATCGAACGCGGCTGCGTCGGCCTGCGGGGTGCTCTGCAGGTTGAGGTCGTAGTCGGTCAGGCGGTCCATGTCTTCCACCTTCACCCACTCCACCGCGCCGTTGAGGGTGGCCTGGACCATGCCGCTCGGCGGTTCGTTCTGCGCGATCGGGGTGTCCTTCAGCGCGGTGCGCATGTAGTCGATCCAGATCGGCAGGGCCGCCTTGCCACCGTATTCGCGGTAGCCCAGCGAGCGGAAGTCGTCGCGGCCTACCCACACGGTGGTCACGTACGGGCCGCCGAAGCCGGAGAACCAGGCGTCACGGTGATCGTTGGTGGAGCCGGTCTTGCCGCCCACGTCCTCGCGGCCAAGCACCTTGGCCTGTGCGCCGGTGCCGCGCTGGACCACGTCGCGCATCATCGACACCAGCTGGTAGGCAGTACGTGCGTCGATCGCACGCGGTGCGGTACGCGCGTCCGGGTTGACCGGTGCGGCCGGCGTTTCGGACTTGGCTTCCGCCTTGGCGGCGGCGGTGGCGTCAACCTTGGGTGGCGGGGCACCGAAGTTGAAGCCGTCCACCACCTGGTTCACCGGCTGGTCGCTGCTGCCGGCGCAGTCGCGGCAGGCCATCGCCGGGTTTTCCTTGAACACCAGGTTGCCATCGCGGTCGAGCACCTGGTCGATCAGCCAGGTGTCCACGCGCGAGCCGCCGTTGGCGAACACGGCATAGCCGCGGGCCACCGACAGCGGCGTCAGCGAGGCGGTACCCAGCGACATCGACAGGTTCGGCGGCAGCTCGGATTCGGCAAAGCCGAACTGGCTGATGTACTTGCGCGCGTAGTCCACGCCCATGCCATCAAGCAGGCGCACCGAGACCAGGTTGCGCGACTGCACCAGCGCTTCACGCAGGCGCATCGGGCCACGGAAGCCGCCGCCGTCATTCTGCGGCGCCCAGGTCTTGCCGCGGCGGTCGCGGAACACGACCGGGGCGTCGAGCACGATCGAGGCCGGGTTGTAACCCTTGTCGAAGGCAGCCGCATAGACGAACGGCTTGAAGCTCGAACCCGGCTGGCGACGGGCCTGGGTGGCGCGGTTGAATTTGTTGCCGGAGAAGCTGAAGCCGCCGACCAGGGCCTTCAGTGCGCCGCTGTGGGCGTCCAGCGAGACCAGCGCGGACTGGCCGCGCGGGAGCTGGTCGAGCAGCCACTCGCCCTCCTTGGCACCGGCGCGCACGCGCACGATGTCGCCACGCTGCACCAGCTTGGCCGGGCTCTTGTTGGCCCACTTGGCGGCACCGGCCGGCAGCACGATCTCGCTGCGGTTGGCCAGCACCACGGTGGCGCTGCCGTCAGCGCCGGTACTGGCGACGATCGCCGGCAGCAGGCCGGACTGCGAGAACGTGCCGCGCAGGTGCTCGGCCAGTGCAGCGGCATCATCGCCGGCACCCAGCTGTACCTGCTTCTCCACGCCGTGCCAGCCGTGGCGGTGGTCGTACAGCAGCAGGCCGTCGCGCACCGACAGGTTGGCGGCGGTCTGCAGCGTCGCGTCGATGGTAGTGGTGACGTGGTAGCCCTTGTTGACCACGTCGCCGCCGAAGCGGGCGATCATTTCCTGGCGCACCAGCTCGGCCACGTAGGGCGCATCGACCTGCACCGGCGGTTCATGCGCAGTGGCGTGCATCGGCACGGCCTTGGCCGCGTCGGCTTCGGCCTGGCTGACGAACTTCAGGTCGGCCATGCGCTGCAGCACGTAGTTGTCACGGCGCTGGCGGGCGCGCTCCGGGTTGGAGATCGGGTTGCCCGAGGACGGGAACTTGGGGATGCCGGCCAGCGAGGCCATCTCGTCCAGGTCCAGCTCGCCCAGCTTCTTGCCGTAGTAGAACTCGGCGGCGGCGGCCACGCCGTAGGCGCGGTTGCCGAAGAAACTCTTGTTCAGGTACAGCTCGAAGATCTCGTCCTTGCTCAGCTCGGACTCGATCTTGCGCGCCAGCAGGATCTCGGCCAGCTTGCGGGTGTAGCTGTACTCGGAGCTGAGGAAGAACTGGCGGGCCACCTGCTGGGTGATGGTGGAGCCACCGGGCACGCGCTTGTCGTTGGTGGTGGCCAGCAGCCATACCGCGCGGCCGATGCCCTTGTAGTCCACGCCGCCGTGCTCGTAGAAGCGGGCATCCTCGGTGGCCAGGAACGCCTGCTTCAGCTTCTCCGGCACGTCCTTCATGGTGATGGGGGTACGCCGGGTCTCACCGAACACCGCCATCAGCTTGCCGTCGGCAGCGTAGACGTACATCGGCTCCTGCATTTCCACGTCGCGCAGGGTCTGCACGTCGGGAAGCTTGGAAGAAACGGCGTAGTACAGGCCGCCAACGGCGGCCGCTCCGACCAGCGCCAGGACCAGGACAACAAGAAAGATCCAGCGCAGCCAGCGGCGGAGACGGGTCATCGGTGTCAGATTCCGATTGCGAATTTCGTGGTCGCAGAGTATAGATTACGCAAGGTGGCGGCTGGGGCCGGCACTGGGGAGTGCAAGGGGACGCCAGGGGCTGCGTGTTCATCCTGTGAGGGATGTCACAGCAGGGCGGTTGCCATTTGCTAAGAATACGTTATTAATGCGCGGACGCAGCTCTTGCGTCCAAGTGCCCGTCGGCAGGGGAGAAACCGTGGGGCTCATCCCAAAAAGTCAGTCGCCGCTCATTGGCGTCGACATCAGTTCGACTGCGGTAAAGCTGTTGCAGCTTTCCCGCAGCGGCAACCGTTTCCGTGTGGAACATTACGCCGTGGAACCGCTGCCGCCGAACGCGGTGGTGGAGAAGAACATCGTCGAAGTGGAGGCCGTGGGAGAGGCCATCCGCCGGGCGATGAACCGTTCCGGCAGCAAGGCCAAGCTGGCCGCTGCGGCCGTGGCCGGTTCGGCGGTGATCACCAAGGTGATCCCGATGCCGGCCGACCTGGACGAGAACGACATGGAAGCCCAGATCGAGCTGGAAGCGGTCAACTACATTCCGTATCCGATCGAGGAAGTGAACCTGGACTTCGAGGTGATCGGGGCGATCCCGAACAACCCGGAAATGGTCCAGGTGCTGCTGGCTGCCTCGCGTTCGGAAAACGTTGAACTGCGCCAGTCCGCACTGGAACTGGGTGGCCTGCAGGCCAAGGTGATGGACGTGGAGGCCTTCGCGGTCGAGAACGCCTTCGCCCTGGTGGCCAGCGAGCTGCCGGTTTCGGCCGAGGGCGTGGTTGCGCTGGTCGATATCGGCGCCACCATGACCACCCTCAACGTACTGCGCGGTGGCCGCAGCCTGTACAGCCGCGAACAGGTGTTCGGTGGCAAGCAGCTGACCGACGAGATCATGCGCCGCTATGGCCTGAGCTACGAGGAAGCCGGTCTGGCCAAGCGCCAGGGCGGGCTGCCGGAAAGCTACGAGATGGAAGTGCTGGAGCCGTTCAAGGAAGCCACGGTCCAGCAGATCAGCCGTCTGCTGCAGTTCTTCTATGCCGGCAGCGAATTCAACCGGGTTGACCACATCGTGCTGGCTGGCGGCTGTGCTGCCCTTGCAGGCCTGCCGGAGATGGTCGAGGAACAGCTGGGCGTGCCGACCGTCGTCGCCAACCCGCTGGCACAGATGACCCTGGGGCCGAAGGTGCAGGCGCACGCGCTGGCCCAGGACGCCCCCGCGCTGATGATCGCGACCGGTCTGGCGCTGAGGAGCTTTGACTGATGGCACGCATCAATCTATTGCCCTGGCGCGCCGAACGGCGCAAGCAACGCCAGCGCGAGTTCGGCATCATGCTGGGCATGGCCGCCCTTGGTGGCCTGCTGCTGTCGCTGTTGATCTGGTTCTACTACGACATGCAGGTCAGCGGGCAGAGCGATCGCAACGCCTACCTGCAGACCGAGATCGACAAGGTCAAGGAGCAGAACAAGGAAATCGACCGCCTTGACGAGCAGAAGAATCGATTGCTGGCCCGAAAGGCCGTGATCGAGCAGCTGCAGGCCAAGCGCTCGCAGATGGTCCACCTGTTCGATGCGCTGGTCCGCACCATCCCCGATGGCGTAGTGCTCACCGCTCTGCAGCAGGAAGGCGACGTGCTGACGCTGGAAGGCCGCACCCAGTCCAACGCCCGTGTCTCGGCCTACATGCGCAACCTGGAAGTCTCTGGCTGGATGACCAATCCGGAGCTGGCGATCATCGAGGCGCGTGAGCCGGACAAGGACAAGGAAGGGCGCGCGACCGGCCCGGTGGCTGACATCAAGGCGTTGCCGTACGTGTTCAAGGTCAAGGTCAAGCTGCCCGCGCAGAGCGAGGAAGCAGCGGCCACTCCAGGCCTGAACCCTGATGGCAGCGTGGCCGGCACCGCGCCGGTGGCACCGACCGTCGCACCGCTCAGCGCAGGGCCCGACGCGGCAGCGCCGGCTGCTGCCGCACC
>NZ_JBYOLA010000039.1:0-23768 GCF_057799055.1 Stenotrophomonas sp. 14P6.2.3 | reverse complement strand
GCCTCGGCGCCAGCGCCGAAGGTCGGTGGCCTGGGTTGGCCACTGTCGGGCAATCTGCTGGCCCGCTATGGCGGCAAGCTGCCGGACGGCCGCACCAGCAGCGGCGTGTTGATCGGCGCACCTGCCGGAAGCACCGTCACCGCTGTGGCCGATGGCACCGTGGTGTTCTCCGATTGGATGACCGGCTACGGCATGATCCTGATCGTCGACCATGGCAATGGCTACATGAGCCTGTACGCCCACAACGACACCCTGCTGAAGGATGCCGGCGCGCGGGTCAGCCGTGGCGACGCGGTGGCCAAGGTCGGCAACTCCGGTGGCCAGGGCGTGACGGCGCTGTACTTCGAGCTGCGCCGTGGTGGGCAACCGGTCAATCCGGACAGCTGGCTGCAGCGGCGCTGAATTCCGGCTGGCCGCACGAGGCCGGATTCAACGGGAATTTAGCCACGCTTCGCGCATAATCGGTGCATGTGCCTTGGGCACGATGCCATCGTCGACAGGAGTGATCCATGCGCGCAGCCCGTACCGCCACCCTCTTGCTGGCTCTGTTGCCGGCCCTGTCCTGGGCCCAGCAGACCGCCCCCATCCCGTTGAAGGAAACTCCCGGGAAGGCGGCGAGCAGCGAGGAGGCGGTGACCTCGAAGGTGCCGCTGGACGATATCCGCCGCTTCGTGGCCGTCTACAACGCGGTGCGCGCAGCCTATGTCGATCCGGTCGATGACAACAAGCTGATGCAGTCGGCCGTGCGCGGGCTGCTGCTCGACCTCGATCCGCACAGCACCTACTTCAACAAGGAAGATGCAGAGGCGTTCGACGAGCAGGCCAACGGTGCTTACGAAGGCATCGGCGTCGAGCTGCAGCAGCAGCCGGACAACGCCAGCATGAAGGTGATCTCGCCGATCGACGACACCCCGGCGGCCAAGGCCGGCATCCTCGCCGGCGACCTGATCATCGCCATCGATGGCAAGCCGATCAGTGCGATCGATGCCAGCGAACCGCTGCGTGGTCCGGCCGGCAGCAAGGTGGTGCTGACCATCGTCCGCGACGGCAAGCCCAAGCCGTTCGACGTCAGCCTGACCCGGCAGACGATCCGCGTGACCAGCGTGCGCAGCCGCCTGCTGGAGCCGGGCTACGGCTACATCCGCCTGAGCACGTTCCAGGCCGATACCGGCTCTGATTTCCAGAAGCACCTGCAGCAGCTGCAGAAGCAGTCCGGCGGCAACCTCAAGGGTCTGGTGCTGGATCTGCGCAGCAATCCGGGTGGTCTGCTGACCGCTGCCGTACAGGTAGCCGATGACCTGCTCGACAAGGGCAACATCGTCAGCACCCGTGGCCGCATCAGCATCAGTGATGCACGCTTCGACGCCACTCCGGGCGACCTGCTGAAGGGTGCGCCGGTGGTGGTGCTGGTGGATGCCGGTTCGGCCAGTGCATCGGAAGTGCTGGCCGGTGCGTTGCGCGACAACAAGCGCGCGCGCGTGATCGGCAGCCGCACCTTCGGCAAGGGCTCGGTGCAGACCGTGCTGCCGCTGGACAACGGCGATTCGGTGAAGCTGACCACGGCTCGCTACTACACGCCCAGCGGCAAATCGATCCAGGCCACCGGCATCGTGCCGGAAGTGGAACTGAAGGCCGCCCCGCGTCCGGAAGATGAGGCGCTGCCGGCCAGCCTGAGTGATTACAGTGAAGCGACTCTGCCGGGCCACCTGCGCGGTGACGAGGAAGGCACCGAGGGCTACCACGCAGGCGCCGTGTTGCCGGGCGATGGCCCGATCAACGATGCACTGGCCGAGCTGAAGAACCCGGGTTCGGTGGCGGCGCGTTTGAAGGCGGAAGCTGCGAAGGCCGAAGCGGACAAGGCAGCGAAGGCCGCCGCCAAGCCGGCGCCGAAGGCGGAGCCCAAGGCTGAAGCAAAACCTGAAGCAAAGCCTGAGGCAAAGCCTGAGGCAAAGCCTGAAGCAAAGCCCGCAGAGATCCCGGCCAAGCCTTGATTCTGTAGATTCGAGCCATGCTCGACTGATGTCCGAACGCCGCCCGAGCATGTCTCGGGCGTTTCGCAGAACGCGGCTAGCGGACGCTAGAACCCGTGCCGCTTGCGCAGGCGCCGTGCGATCGCCGCGCGCACGTACATGCCGTACACCACGCCGAACACGAAGCCGCCGATGTGCGCCCACCAGGCGACCATGCCGAAGGTCGGGCCGATGTAGGCGAACACCACCTGCAGCGCGGCCCACACGCCGATCAGCAGATAGGCCGGGGCGCGCACGAATTCCAGGAACAGCCCCAGCGGAATCACCACGCCCAGGCGCGCGCCGGGGAACAGCGCCAGATAGGCGCCGATCAATGCCGACACCGCGCCACTGGCGCCGATGATGATCTGGTCCGGGCTGCCCATGGTGTAGATGGCAACCAGGTTCGAGATCGCCCCGCCCACCAGGAACAGCAGCAGCAACCGCCACGGACCCAGCACCCGCTCGGCCGGCAGGCCGAAGATCAGCAGGAACACCAGGTTGCCCAGCAGGTGCGACCAGTCGGCGTGCAGGAACAGGGCAGTGAACAGGCGCAGCACGCTGCCGTCCTGCAGGGTCGCCCACCAGTCCAGCGGGTGGGTCAGGCCGGTGGACAGGGCGCCCCAGTCCAGCCACAGGCTTCCGCGGGCGTCGTCCGGGCGCGAGATCGACCACAGGAATGCCAGCCACAGTGCCGCAAACAGCACGGGTGTAGCCCAGCGCAGGGTCGCCTTCTTGCGCGAGGGGAGGGAGACGAACATGGCGTAAGCCTAGCGCGAGGGCGCTTTTGGCGGGGAAAGTCCTGTTCAGCTTTTGCGGCGAAAAAAGCGCCGCCGCTGTTATTGTTTCATTAACGGCTCTGGGTAATACTCGCATACGGCGTCGTATGTCGGGAGGGGAATCCGGCGCGCTTCGAAGGGCCATCCGGCCTGACGGGCGCAGGCGCACTCAGAGCACCATCACCGCTTACCGGAGAGAGAACTACGATGCAAACTGCTTCCACCATTGCCCGCCTGACCCTGCTGGCCGTCGGCGTTGCCGGTGCGCTGGCCGCCGCCGACGCCAACGCCGCCGCTTTCCAGCTGAAGGAAAACAGCGCCAAGGGCCTGGGCCGCGCGTTCGCCGGCTCGACCTCCGCCGAGGGCGATGCCTCGGTGGTCGCCACCAACCCGGCTTCGATGCGCCTGCTGGAAGGCACCCAGATCCAGGGTGACGTCAGCGCCATCAGCTTCGGCGCCAAGTTCCGCGGCGAAGGCCGCTACGCCAACGGCGCTCCGATTTCCGGCGGCAACGGCGGCGACGCCGGCATGATCGCTCCGGTTCCGGCCGCGTACTTCCACGTGCCGTTCGGCGAGAAGGACAACATGCACTTCGGCGTGTCGCTGACCGTGCCGTTCGGCTTCAAGACCGAATACGACCGTGACTGGGTCGGCCGCTACAACGGCGTCAAGACCGAACTGCAGGCCATCGACCTGGGTGCGGCCTTCTCGTATGACGTCAACCCGTACCTGTCGTTCGGTGCGTCGGTGTTCGCCGAGCGCCTGAATGTCGACCTGACCAGCGCCGTCGATACCGGTACCGCCATCAACGCCAGCGCCCAGCAGCGCGCCGCCGCCGCTGCACTGGCGGCCGGCCGCACCCCAGCCCAGGCCCAGGCTGCCGCACAGGCGGCTGCACGCCAGGCTGCACAGCTCGGCTTCTCGCCGGGTACCGCTGATGGCTACCTGCGCATCAAGGGTGACGAAGTCTCCATCGGCTACACCCTGGGCATGACCGTCAGCCCGGTGGAAGGCACCAACATCGCCTTCAGCTACCGCTCGGAAGTCGAACACAAGATCACCGACGGCAAGGCCGACTTCACCATCCCGCAGAACGCCGCCGCCTTCCTGGCCAGCGCCGCACCGGGTACCTTCATCGACAGCAACGGCCGGGCGACCATCACCCTGCCGGCCAGCGCCACCGTCAGCTTCACGCACCGCGTGAACGACCAGTGGAAGATCATGGCCGACGTGTCGCGCACCGCATGGAGCAAGTTCGACGAAGTGCGCGTCGACTATGACTCCAACCAGCCGGACAGCGTGCTGCCATTCCACTACCGCGACACCACCTTCGCTTCGATCGGTACCGAGTACCGTCTGAACGAGCAGCTGACCCTGCGTGGCGGTCTGGCGTACGACCAGACCCCAACCACCGACGCCCACCGTGACGTCCGCGTGCCGGATACCACCCGCAAGTGGCTGTCGCTGGGCCTGACCTGGGCGCCGTCGGAGAAGATGGAATACAGCGTGGGCTACACCCACCTGTTCACCAAGGATCCGAACGTCAACTCGACCTCGGCAACGGCCAACACCGTTACCGGCAAGTACAAGGTCACCGGCGACGTGCTGGCTGCTTCGATGCAGTACAAGTTCTGATTCCGGCGATTGCCTGAAGCAGTACGAAGGAGGCCCCGCGCAAGCGGGGCTTCTTTTTTGCCGGGGATCTGCATCCACGCATGGCGTGGATCTACTGGTCAGACGACGATGGCGTGGATCTACTGGGCCGACGACGCATGGCGTGGATCTACGCAACAATGGCGCGATGAACCTGTCCGACCCGAACTTCCAGCTGGAGCTGGCCGCCAACATCGCCGTTGCCGGTTCGATCCTGCTGGCCGGTCGCAACAACGTGCATACGTGGTGGCTGGGCATCGTTGGATGTGCGCTGTTCGCCGCCGTGTTCGAGCGCTCGCACCTGTACGCGGACATGGTGCTGCAGTTCTTCTTCGTGGTCATCAGCGTGTTCGGCTGGTGGCAATGGCTGCGTGGCGACCATGGCGCGCCGTTGCCGATCACCCGCTTGCCTGCACGCGCGTGGAGCTGGCTGCTGCCGTTGGCGGTGCTGGCAACCTTCGGTTACGGCTGGATGCTGACCCGCCTGACCAATGCCTATGCGCCGTACATCGATTCGGCGGTGCTGGTGCTGAGCGTGATCGCGCAGATCCTGATGATGCGGCGCAAGCTGGAATCATGGTGGGTATGGCTGCTGGTCAACACCATCGCGGTGCCGCTGTACTACAGCCGTGGATTGCACCTGACCTCGATCCTGTACATCGGCTTCTGGATCAACGCACTGGTGGCGCTGCGTCACTGGCGGCACCTGATGCGGGATGACGCCAGGGCGGCCGATGTTGTTGCCTGAGCACGCTGCGCGGGGCCTGGTGGTCGGCAAGTTCTGCCCACTGCACCTCGGCCACGAGCACCTGATCGAATTCGCCTTTACCCGCTGCACGCAACTGCTGGTGATCGGCTGGTCGCAACCGGGCTTTGCCGGCTACAGCGCAGAGCGCCGCGAACGCTGGCTGCGCGAGCGCTTTCCGCAGGCCACCATCGCGGTACTCGATGATGCGCGTCTGGCGGCGATGTGCGAGCAGCAGGGGGTGCCGATACGCCAGCTGCCGCAGGACACGGACGACGAGCAGGTGCAGCGCGCGTTTACCGCTTGGCTGTGCATGACGCTGTTCGGTGGACCGGTGCAGGCGGTGTTTACCGGCGAGGACTATGGCGACGGCTTCGCGCAGGCGCTGGCTGCGCACTTCGGCGCACCGGTACGCCATGGGCGGCTGGAGCGCACCCTGGATGTCGGGCAGGCCTGCGGTACGCAGTTGCGCGCTGATCCGCATGCGCATCGGCACAGCCTGAGTCCGTCGGTGTATGCCGACCATGTGCAGCGGGTGGCGTTCATCGGCGGTGAGTCCACTGGCAAGAGCACGCTGGCGCGGGTGCTGGCCGAACGCCTGGGCACGGCATGGGTACCGGAGTTCGGACGTACGTTGTGGGAGCAACAGGGCGGCGAGCTGCAGGCGCCGGATCTGCTGCGCATCGCAGTGACCCAGCCGCAGCACGAGGACCAGGTCGCGCAGCACGCGCATCGTTGGTTGTTCTGCGATACCACCCCATTGGTGACGCTGGGCTATAGCGGCTGGATGTTCGGCACAGCGCCCGAACCGCTGCAGTGGGCCTCAGCGCGTGCGTACGACCTGCTGTTCCTGTGTGCGCCGGATATCCCGTTCGAGCAGGATGGGACACGGGTGGGGCAGGAATTCCGCATGCAGCAGCACGCGTGGTATCTGCAGCAGCTGCAGGCGCGTGGGGTCGACTACGTGTTGCTGGAAGGCGATCTGGAAACGCGGATTGCGCGGGTGCAGGTGGAGCTGGCAGAGCGTGCGGACAACCGGTTCAGCGTGGCGGCGTGATCGTCGCCGGGCATGGCCCGGCGCTACCGGCAATGCACAAAAAAACCCCGCTTTCGCGGGGTTTTTCGTTTACCGCATGACGCCTGGAATCAGTCGCCCAGGGTCAGCAGCGAGGCGTTGCCGCCGGCGGCGGTGGTGTTCACCGTCACCGTCTTCTCGGTGGCGAAGCGCAGCAGGTAGTGCGGGCCGCCAGCCTTGGGGCCGGTGCCGGACAGGCCCTGGCCGCCGAACGGCTGCACGCCGACCACCGCACCGATCTGGTTGCGGTTGACGTAGACATTGCCGACGTGGACGCCGTTGCTGATGCGGTCGACGGTTTCGTCGATACGCGAATGCACGCCCAGGGTGAGGCCGTAGCCGGTGGCGTTGATCTGGTCGATCACCGCGTCGAGCTGGTCGCCCTTCCAGCGGATCACGTGCAGCACCGGCCCGAAGATCTCCTTCTGCAGCTGGCCCAGGTCCTTCAGCTCATACGCGCGCGGCGCGAAGAAGGTGCCGTTGGCCGTTTCGGCGGACAGTTCGGCAGCCGCGATCAGGCGCGCCTCGCGATCCATGCGCACGGCGTGGTCCTGCAGGATCTGCAGTGCGTCGGCATCGATCACCGGGCCGACGTCGGTGGACAGCTGGCCGGGGTTGCCGACCTTCAGTTCCTTCATTGCGCCGGCGAGCATGGTCATCACCTTGTCGGCGATGTCGTCCTGCACGAACAGCACGCGTGCGGCCGAGCAGCGCTGGCCGGCGGAGGTGAAGGCCGAACCGATTGCGTCCTTGACCAGCTGTTCCGGCAGCGCCGAGGAGTCGGCGATGAAGGCGTTCTGGCCGCCGGTCTCGGCGATCAGCACACCGATGGCCGCATCGCGTGCAGCCATCGCGCGGTTGATCGCACGGGCGGTGTCGGTGGAGCCGGTGAAGGCCACGCCAGCCACGCGCGGGTCGGCGGTCAGCGCAGCACCGACGGTGGCGCCGTCGCCCGGCAGGAACTGCACCACGTCGGCCGGCACGCCGGCATCGTGCAGCAGCTTCACCGCGTAGTAGCCGATCAGGTTGGTCTGCTCGGCCGGCTTGGCGATCACGCTGTTGCCGGCGGCCAGTGCCGCAGCCACCTGGCCCAGGAAGATGGCCAGCGGGAAGTTCCACGGGCTGATGCAGACGAACACGCCGCGGCCGTGCAGCTGCAGTTCGTTGGATTCACCGGTCGGGCTGGGCAGCTTCTCGGCGTGGCTGAACTGCTCGCGCGCCTGCTTGGCGTAGTAGCGCAGGAAGTCCACCGCTTCGCGCACTTCGGCGATGCCGTCGGGCAGGCTCTTGCCGGCTTCCTTCACGCACAGCGCCATGAATTCGGGCATGCGCGCTTCCAGCTGGTCGGCGGCGTGCTCGAGGATGGCGGCGCGGCTGGCGGCCGGGGTGCGGTTCCAGGCCGGCTGTGCAGCCACAGCATTGGCCAGCGCCTTCTGCACGGTGGCAGCATCGGCGGCCTGCCACTGGCCGACCACTTCACGGGTGTCGGCCGGGTTGGTCACCGGCAGCGATGCGCCGGTCGGGTTCGCGCCCGGCACCAGCGGTGCGGCCTGCCAGGGCTTCACTGCAGCGTTGAGCTGCTCGGCCAGGGCGCGCAGTTCGTTGTCGTTGGCGAGGTTGGCGCCCATGGAGTTCTTCCTGTCGTGGTTCTGGCTGCGCAGCAGGTCAACCGGCAGCGGGATCTTGGGATGCGGAATCGATTCGAACGAGGACACCATCTCGACCGGATCACGAACCAGGTCGGCGATCGGCACGCGCTCGTCGGTGATGCGGTTGACGAAGCTGGAGTTGGCGCCGTTTTCCAGCAGGCGGCGCACCAGGTATGGCAGCAGGTCTTCATGCGAGCCGACCGGGGCGTACACGCGGCACGGCAGGCCGAGGCGGTCGGCCGGCACTACTTCGGCGTACAGGTCGTCGCCCATGCCGTGCAGCTTCTGGTGCTCGTACACGCCGCCGTTGGCGATGCTGCGCACCGCGGCGATGGTGTGCGCGTTGTGCGTGGCGAACATCGGGTAGATCGCGTCGGCATGGGTAAACAGGCGCTTGGCACACGCCAGGTAGGACACGTCGGTGTTCTGCTTGCGGGTGAACACCGGGTAGCCGGCATAGCCTTCGATCTGCGCGCGCTTGATCTCGGCGTCCCAGTAGGCCCCCTTGACCAGGCGTACCTGCAGGCGACGACCGGCGCGGCGCGCCATGTCGGCCAGATGGTCGATCGTGTACGGGGTGCGCTTCTGGTAGGCCTGCACGACCACGCCGAAGCCATCCCAGCCGGCCAGCGAGGCATCGCCGAACACCTGCTCGATGATGTCCAGCGACAGTTCCAGGCGATCGGACTCTTCGGCGTCGACGGTGCAGCCGATGCCGTAGCTCTTGGCCAGCTGCGCCAGTTCCAGCACGCCCGGCACCAGGTCCTTCAACACGCGCGCGCGCTTGGCATGCTCGTAGCGCGGGTACAGCGCCGACAGCTTGATGGAGATGCCCGGTGCGTTGTTGACGTCGCCATCGGCACGGCCACCACGCGCCTTGTGGTCACCACCGATGGCGTGGATCGCACGACGGTAGTCTTCCAGGTAGCGCAGGGCATCCTTCATGGTCAGCGCGCCTTCGCCGAGCATGTCGAACGAGTAGCGGTAGCTGGCGCTGTCGCCCTTGTGCGAGCGTGCCAGCGCTTCGCTGATGGTGCGGCCCATGACGAACTGGTGGCCCATGATCTTCATCGCCTGGCGCACGGCCAGGCGGACCACCGGCTCGCCGACGCGGCCGACCAGACGCTTGAACGCGCTGGGCGCATCGGCGCGGGTGGCGTCGTTCATCTGCACCAACTTGCCGGTCAGCATCAGGCCCCAGGTGGAGGCGTTGACCAACACCGAGTCGCTGCCGCCCAGGTGCTTTTCCCAGTCGGCATCGGCCAGCTTGTCGCGGATCAGCTTGTCGGCGGTCTCCTGGTCTGGAATGCGCAGCAGCGCTTCGGCCACGCACATCAGCAGCACGCCTTCCTCGCTGCCCAGGTCGTACTGGCGCATGAAGGCTTCGATCGCACCCTGGTCCTTGGCGCGCACACGCACGCGGGCGACCAGGTCGGCGGCCAGCGCCTGCACCTTGGCCTGCTCGTCGGCCGGCAGGCGTGCCTGCTCCAGCAGTTCGCGCACATGGCTGGCCTCGTCCTTCAGCCAGGCATCGGTGATGGCCTGGCGGAACGGGTTGGGGGACGCCGGCAGTTCCGGCGACAGCAGCGCCGAGGGACGCGGAGCGTCGCTGGCGGCAATGGGAGAGGAAGGTGCGTTCATGCCGGTCCGGCCAGTGGAAAACTTGGCGATTTTAATCATTTTTTCGACTTCAGGAAGGCCCGCGCAGCCACCTTCATGAATGCTGATAGCCCCTAGCGGTGGTGGATTCAGCGTGTTCAGCAAAGTCGGGTAGTTTTGTGCCGAATTCGTCATTCGTGCTGTTGGGGTCATGCTGTGTTGCAGCATCGGAAAAAGTGTGAATGCACCCTTGCTACCGGCGAGAGGGCAGGGCTACCATCAAGACGTTTCCCGCGGCAGGAACGCGGTTGCGACATGATCGAGGTGCTTACAGCTCCGGATGGGTCAGGTACGCAGCTGCGACTGCGTCCCCCACGGGCGCTCGATGCCCGGCAGTTCGTCCTGTTGTTTGCTGTGTTGTCGGGAGTGATGTGGCTGGTGTCCGCCTTCGGGTGGGTGGCCGGCAACGCATTCGCCCCCCTGTTCGCGCTGCTGTACAGCCTGTTGCTGGCAGCTGCGTTGCGCGCGTTGTGGCGCAGCGGTGAACGGCAGGAGGAGATCCGGGTAGTGCCGGCGTACGTGGAGGTCATCCCCGTGCCCGGTGGATTGCCGGTGTTCCGGGCTCATCCGCATTGGGTGCGCCTGCTCACCGACGACCAGAGGGTCCGGCTGGCATCCAGCGGCCGGCAGGTGGAGGTGGGGAGTTTTCTCGCGCCGGCCGAACGTCAAACGCTTGTTGAAACGCTTGAAGATTTGCTCGCCGCCAGCGATGGCGGCAACCGACGACGCTAAGGGTCTAGGCAATGAAGCAAAGCAGAGGGTGGGGCACGAAGTGCGTTGCAATGGCCGCCGCGATGGGGGCCCTGCTGTCGATGCCGGGGACGGCGCTGGCCCAGGCGGCCGATCCAAAGCCGTGGCAGTTGAACATGGGCAAGGGGGTGACCCAGACCTCGCGCCTGGCCTGGGAATCGAACAACCTCTCGTTGATCGTCTGTACGGTGATCGGCGTGATCGTGTTCGGCGCCATGGCCTACGCGATGTTCAAGTTCCGCAAGTCCAAGGGCGCGGTCGCCGCCACCTTCAGCCACAACACCAAGGCCGAGGTCATCTGGACGGTGATCCCGGTGATCATCCTGGTGGTGATGGCGTGGCCGGCCACGGCCAACCTGATCAAGATGTACGACACCCGCGATGCCGAGATGACGGTGAAGGTCACCGGCTACCAGTGGATGTGGAAGTACGAGTACCTGGGCGAGAACGTGACCTTCACCAGCCGCCTGGACCGTGAGTCCGACCGCATGCGGCAGAGTGGCAAGGTGCCGACCCGCGAGAGCCATCCGCACTACCTGCTGGATGTCGACAACCGGCTGGTACTGCCGGTGGACACCAAGGTGCGTTTCGTCATCACCTCCGACGATGTGATCCACGCCTGGTGGGTGCCGGCGCTGGGCTGGAAGCAGGACGCGATTCCCGGCTTCATCAACGAAGCCTGGACCAGCATCGAGCAGCCCGGTGTCTACCGCGGCCAGTGCGCGGAGCTGTGCGGCAAGGACCATGGCTTCATGCCGATCGTGGTCGAGGCGGTGTCCAAGGAAGAGTTCAAGCAGTGGCTGGCGCAGCGCAAACCGGCGCCTGTACCCGCGACGCCTGCCGCGCCCGCCGAACCCACCGCGCCTGCCAGTGAATCGCCGGCACAGCCGGCAGCACCGGCCGCCGCCGAGGCCGGCAACGCGCCTGCCGCGGCGGCCAGCGGAGCCTGATGTAACTGTCCGCGGCCGTGTCGCGGCCGCGGCGACAACCGATCCTGAGAGGTGTTTTGCAATGGCGCACTCGGCAGTTGGGCACGACGATCACCATCACCCGCAGAGCTTCTTCGAGCGTTGGTTCTTCTCGACCAACCACAAGGATATCGGCACGCTGTACCTGGGTTTCAGCTTCATCATGTTCGTCATCGGCGCGTTCATGAGCGTGCTGATCCGGCTGGAACTGGCCCAGCCCGGCATCCAGTACATCCGTCCGGAAATCTTCAACCAGCTGACCACCGTGCACGCGCTGGTGATGATCTTCGGCGGCGTGATGCCGGCCTTCGTCGGCCTGGCCAACTGGATGATCCCGCTGCAGATCGGTGCGCCGGACATGGCGCTGCCGCGCATGAACAACTGGTCGTTCTGGCTGTTGCCGGTGGCCTTCAGCCTGCTGCTGCTGACCTTCCTGCTACCCGGTGGTGCGCCGGCCGGTGGCTGGACCCTGTATCCGCCGCTGTCGCTGCAGGGCGGCTACAACGTCGCGTTCACCGTGTTCGCCATCCACGTGGCCGGCATCAGTTCGATCATGGGTGCGATCAACATCATCGCCACGGTACTGAACATGCGCGCGCCCGGTATCGACCTGCTGAAGATGCCGATCTTCTGCTGGGCCTGGCTGATCACTGCGTTCCTGCTGATCGCGGTGATGCCGGTGCTGGCTGGTGCGGTGACGATGCTGCTGACCGACAAGTTCTTCGGCACCAGCTTCTTCAATGCGGCCGGTGGTGGTGACCCGGTGATGTTCCAGCACATCTTCTGGTTCTTCGGTCATCCCGAGGTCTACATCATGATCCTGCCCGCCTTCGGCGTGGTCAGCGAGATCATCCCGACCTTCAGCCGCAAGCCGCTGTTCGGCTACCAGGCGATGGTCTACGCCACCGCGGCGATCGCGTTCCTGTCGTTCATCGTCTGGGCCCACCACATGTTCACCGTGGGCATGCCGCTGGGTGGCGAGATCTACTTCATGTTCGCCACCATGCTGATCTCGATCCCGACCGGGGTGAAGGTGTTCAACTGGGTCAGCACGATGTGGCGTGGTTCGCTCACCTTCGAAGCTCCCATGCTGTGGTCGGTGGCGTTCGTCATCCTGTTCACCATCGGCGGATTTTCCGGCCTGATGCTGGCGATCGTGGCCGCCGACTTCCAGTATCACGACACCTACTTCGTGGTTGCCCACTTCCACTACGTGCTGGTGACCGGCGCGGTGTTCGCGCTGATCGCGGCGGTGTACTACTGGTGGCCGAAGTGGACCGGGCGCATGTACAGCGAGAAGTGGGCCAAGGTGCACTTCTGGTGGTCGATCGTGTTCGTCAACCTGCTGTTCTTCCCGCAGCATTTCCTGGGTCTGGCCGGCATGCCGCGGCGCATCCCCGATTACTCGGTGGCGTTCGCCGACTGGAACCTGATCAGCTCGATCGGTGCGTTCGGCATGTTCGCCACGCCGTTCATGATGGCCGCGATCCTGCTGTCCTCGCTGCGCAATGGCGAGAAGGCCGAGGCGCGCTCCTGGGAAGGCGCGCGTGGCCTGGAGTGGACGCTGCCGTCGCCGGCACCGGCGCACACCTTCACCACGCCGCCGACCATCCGCCCGGGTGACCTGGCCCACGACGATATCGGTCATTGAGGTGGTGCATGCATAACGAGAGCCCGATCATTGCAGCCAGAGCCGAGCCGCGTTCGGCTGACAGCGTGTCGTCCGGTCAAGCGCAGCCGACCAGCGGTCGGCTCCATCAGAGCGACAGCCAGATCCACGGCATCGAGCAGCAGCGTCAGCGCGCCAAGCGCACCGCGCTGTGGGTGGGCGCGATCGCCGTGCTGGTCTACGTCGGCTTCATCCTCAGCGGCGTGATCGGTCGATGAGCGAAACGCCGGCCACCGCTCCGTCACGCAGCGCCGGCCTGCCGCGCCTGATCGGCGTTGCGGTGGTGGTGTTCCTGCTGACGTTCTCGCTGGTGCCGCTGTATCGCATCGCCTGCGAGAAGGTGTTCGGCGTGCGCCTGGAACGTGGTCCGGGCAGCGAAGCCAGTACCGGTGCCGCCAGTGGCAAGCGCACCGTGCGGGTGGAATTCGATGGTGGCGTCAATTCGCGGCTGCCGTGGTCGTTCCATCCCGAGCAGCTGACCATGGATGTGGTGCCTGGCGAGCTCAACGAGGCGCTGTATTTCGCCCGCAACGACAGCCAGCAGGCCGTAGTCGGCAGCGCGGTGCCTTCGGTGGCACCGGCACGCGCGTCGGGATTCTTCAGCAAGACCGAGTGCTTCTGCTTCACCGCGCAGACCCTGCAGGCCGGCGAGAAGCGCGACATGCCGGTGCGCTTCATCGTCGATCCGGACCTGCCGCCGGAAATCCGGACGATCACCTTGTCCTACACCTTCTACCGCAACGATGCGTTGTCCGATCGGCTGGCTCCGGCCGCCACGTCGGAAGGCGCCCACGCTGCTCCCTGACCCGGATACCGACCATGGCCCAGACACCTACCGACGCCAACGTGTACTTCGTCCCGGCCCAGAGCAAATGGCCGTTCGTCGGTTCCATCGCGATGATGGTGACCATGGTCGGCGTGGCCAGCTGGCTCAACGACGCCAGCTGGGGCCGCTGGACCTTCTACATCGGCGTGGCGATGCTGGTGCTGACCCTGTTCTGGTGGTTCAGCGACGTGGTGCGCGAGTCGCAGGCCGGCAACTACAACCGGCAGGTGGACGGTTCGTTCCGGATGGGGATGGTCTGGTTCATCTTCTCCGAAGTGATGTTCTTCGGTGCCTTCTTCGGTGCGCTGTTCTACACCCGCCACCTCGGCCTGTCGTGGTTGAGCGGCGAAGGGCGCGGGGTGATGACCAACGAGCTGCTGTGGCAGGGCTACTCGGCCGGCTGGCCGACCAATGGCCCGGCAGCGATCGGTGGCGCGTTCCAGACCATTCCGGCCTGGGGCCTGCCGCTGATCAATACGCTGATCCTGCTGACCTCGGGCGTGACCCTGACCATCGCCCATCATGCGTTGAAGGCGGGCAACCGCCGCCAGCTGCTGATCTGGCTGGGCCTGACGGTATTGCTCGGCCTCGGCTTCCTGACACTGCAGGCGGAGGAATACATCCACGCCTACAAGGAACTGAACCTGACGCTCGGCTCGGGCATCTACGGTTCCACCTTCTTCATGCTGACCGGCTTCCACGGCGCACACGTGCTGCTGGGCACGATCATGCTGATCGTGATGTGGCTGCGGTCGGCAAAGGGACACTTCACCCGCGACAACCATTTCGCTTTCGAAGCGGCTGCGTGGTACTGGCACTTCGTCGACGTGGTGTGGCTGATGCTGTTCCTGTTCGTCTACGTGCTTTGACCGCGCAGGCGTCGGCAGCCTCAGCCGCCGGCGCTGCCTGGCCTGACGTGGGGTCAGCTGCCGATGCCGTGCGGTTTGATCCATCCCATATAGATGCACACGATCACCAGTACGATCAACGCCACCGACACTCCGATGCGGCGGGTCAATGCATTGACCGTGCGCTTGGTCTGGCCGCGGTCCACCAGCAGGTAATACAGGCCGGCGCCCAGATTCCAGACGATGACGATCAGAAACGCGATTACCAGCAGGGTCTTCAGCGAATCACTCATGCGCGGCTCGAGGGCAGGGTGGATGTGCCTATCTGACCGCGTTTGCGCGGACTTGTCATGATGCGCCAGCACACGCGCCTGATCGGATGGCTGATGGCGCTGCTGGCAATGGCCGGATTCACCGCGCTCGGCCTGTGGCAGCTGCAGCGGATGCATGCCAAACAGGCGTTGCTGGACGCGCAGGCCCCGGCCGTGGCGCAGGCGATGCCGTTGGCACAGGCACTGGCGGCGCAGGGCGCGCTGCATGGCGTGGCCGATCACGGTCGCTTCCTGCCGGGCGTGGTGCTGCTGGACAACCAGACCCGCCACGGCCGCGCCGGAGTGAAGATCTATCGTCCGTTCCGCAGCGACGCGGGCAGCGTGTTGCTGGTGGACCTGGGCTGGCGCGCGCTGCCGCCCGACCGCATGTTGCCGGAGGTGGCGGCACCGCCGTCGCCGGTGGACGTACGTGGCCTGTTGGCACCGCCCCCTTCGGCCGGCTTGGCGCTGGGGCCGGCGTTCACCACCACCGATGTTGCAGGGCGCTGGCTGGCCAGTCGCCTTCCCGCCGATGGCCTGGCCGCCGCGCTGGGCCTGCCGTCGTTGCCCGAGCGCGTGCTGCGGCTGGATCCGGCGTTGCCGTTCGGCGATGAGCGCGATCTCGACCTGCTGCCGAACACGCTGCCGCCGCAGCGCCACCTGGGTTACGCCGTGCAGTGGTTCGGGCTGGCGCTGACCGTGCTGGTGGTGGCGTTGGTACTGGAATGGCGCAGGAGGCGGCCCGGTGCCCGGTAGTACCGGCCGCTGGCCGGCATCCCTTTCCCAACCATGAGAAAATGCCCCGCATGAACACTGCTACCTCCCCGCAGGCGCGCGGCAACGGCCGCCGGACCCTGGTGCTGCTGTTCGCCGTTTTCTTCGGGGCGATGGCGTTGGCCGCCATCCTGCGTTTCTCGGGTTGGCAGCCGACCGCGCATCGCAACAGTGGTCAATTGCTGAAGCCGCCTGTGGATCTGCGCCAGCAACCACCGACGCTGGCCAATGGCGCGGCCTACCCCTGGAACCCCGACGCGCGCACCTGGCGTCTGCTGGTGGCACCGGCCGGTGCCTGCGACGCGCAGTGCGTCACTTTGTCGCAGGGACTGGGCAAGGTGTGGCAGCTGTTCGGCCATAACGCCGATAATGTCGAAATCCTGTGGCTGGGAACGCCACCGGCGTCGATCGCCTCGCTGCCTGCGCTGCGGCCGCTGGCCCCGTCGCCAGCCCTGCGCGCGGCGCTGCCCGGCGTCGATGATCCGGCGGGTCTGCCGGTCTACGTGATCGATCCGAACGGCTTCGTGATCATGCGTCATGCCCCCGGGAGCGATCTCGGAGGCCTGCGCAAGGACATGGCCACGTTGCTGAAACTGAAGTGAGTCCCGTTTGATGAGCCTTTCCGCGCGTCCGGCGCTGCACCGCAATTTCCACCGCCTGGCGTGGTTCGCCATGATCATGACCGCGAGCACGATCATGTTCGGCGCCTTCGTGCGCCTGTCCGATGCCGGCCTGAGCTGCCCGGACTGGCCAACCTGCTATGGGCAGGCGACCTGGCCGCAGCACGTGGAAGAGACCATCGGGCATCCGGCGGCGGAGATCCGTCCGCTGGAAACGCACAAAGCCTGGCGTGAGCAGGTGCACCGCTTCCTGGCCGGCGCGCTCGGCATCGAGATCCTGACCCTGGCCCTGTTGGCCACGCGCAAGCGTCGTTTTGGAAGCACGGCGGTGGTTACCGCCTGCGTGCTGGTGGCCGCGGGCATACCGCTGTACATGATGGGCTGGCATGGAACCGCCAGCGTGCTGGCACTCATCGGCGAGGCCATCCTGCTGATCGCCGCACTGCGCTGGAGCAACATCGACCTGGCGCGCGCGGCGCTGCTGACGCTGGCGGTGGTGATCTTCCAGGCCCTGCTGGGCATGTGGACGGTGACCCTGCTGCTCAAGCCGATCGTGGTGATGGGCCACCTGCTGGGCGGCATGCTGATGTTCGGCCTGCTGGTGTGGATGGCGTGGCGTGCCACGCACATGCCGATCACCCTGG
The DNA here is from genome assembly GCF_057799055.1 of Stenotrophomonas sp. 14P6.2.3. NCBI lineage: Bacteria > Pseudomonadati > Pseudomonadota > Gammaproteobacteria > Lysobacterales > Lysobacteraceae > Stenotrophomonas > Stenotrophomonas sp. 14P6.2.3. The sequence continues at coordinate 6,789 of NZ_JBYOLA010000039.1, read as the reverse complement.
CCGAGGCGCCGAAGCTGAAGTGGCTGCTGCGCATCGGTGTGGCGGTGCTGGTCACCCAGATCGCGCTCGGCGGCTGGGTCAGTGCCAACTACGCGGCATTGGCGTGCGGCGGCGGCAGTGCCTCGCTGGACAACTTCCCGCGCTGCGCCAACCAGTGGTGGCCGCAGCACAACTTCGCCGAGGGCTTCACCCTGTGGCGTGGCATTGGCGTGGATTACGAAGGCGGCGTGCTCGACGGTGCCTCGCGCATCGCCATCCAGATGGCCCATCGCCTGTTCGCGATTGTCGTTGCCGTCTACATGCTGTGGCTGGGCCTGCGCCTGTTCCGGCTGCCGAGCATGCGTGGCTGGGCCTCGGCCCTGGTCGCGCTGTTGGTGCTGCAGGTCACCCTCGGCATCCTCAATGTGAAGCTTGCACTGCCGCTGGAAGTGGCAGTGGCGCACAACGGCGTTGCCGTTGCCCTGTTGTTTGTATTGGTCAGCCTGCTGGCCCGCCTGCGTGCCCCGGACTGATTCCATGTTTTCCAACTATCGCCAGTACTGGGACCTGACCAAACCCAAGGTCGTCGCCCTCATCGTCTTCACCGCCCTGGTCGGCATGGTCCTGGCCATTCCGGGTGTGCCCAGCTGGGAGCAGGTGCGCGCCGGCGTGCTCGGCTTCCTCGGTATCTGGCTTGCGGCGTCGGCAGCTGCAGCCATCAACCAGCTGCTGGATGCGCACATCGACGCGCAGATGGCGCGTACCTCGTGGCGACCGCTGGTGGTGGGCAAGGTCAAGCCATGGCAGGTGCTGGTGTTCGCCAGCGTGCTGATCGTGCTGTCGATGGCGATCCTGGTGCTGTGGGTGAACTGGATCACCGCGGTGCTGACCTTCGCTTCGCTGATCGGCTATGCGGTGATCTACACCGTCTACCTGAAACGAGCGACCTCGCAGAACATCGTCATCGGTGGTCTGGCCGGCGCGATGCCGCCAATGCTGGGGTGGGCGGCGGTGACCGGCATGCAGGGCTCGTCGGACTGGGCGTACTCGTCGCTGCTGGTGCTGATCATCTTCATCTGGACGCCGCCGCACTTCTGGGCACTGGCGATCTTCCGTCGCGAGGACTACGCCAAGGCGGAAATCCCGATGCTGCCGGTCACCCATGGTGTGGTGCACACGCGCAAGCAGATCATGGCGTACTCGGTGGTGCTGGCACTGGTCTGCCTGCTGCCGTACCTGGTCGGCATGAGCGGGGCGTTCTACCTGGGCGGTGCGATCGTGCTCAACGCCGTGTTCCTCTGGTACGCCTGGCGCATGCTCAACCCGCCGGATGAGCTGTTCTCGATGAAGATGTTCAGCTACTCCATCGTCTACCTGATGGCGCTGTTCGCCTTCCTGCTGGTGGATCACTGGATCCTGCCCTGGTTGTGATGGGCTGAGGCATCCACGCATGGCGTGGATCTACTTGAACTGCCGTTGCCGCATCGCCATTGCTGTTCCTGACCCCAAGGAAAGGAAGGAGCAGGGATGCATTCGATCTTCCGCTGGACCGCCACCCTGCTGCTGGCGCTGGGCATGGTGATGAGCGCGCGCGCCGACGACGCTGCCATGCAGATCCGCCAGCATGCCGGAGACCACCGCGTTCTGGTGCTGGGCGAATTCCATGGTACCCGCGAGATACCGCTGCTGGTGCGCCGACTGGTGGACGACTACAGCCGTAACGGCCCGGTCGTGCTGGCGTTGGAACTGCCGCGCGGTGAGAACACCACACTGCGTGACTATCTGGATTCCGATGGCGGGGCGATGGCACGCCAACACGTGCACGGCCGTGCGTTCTGGACCGTGCGCGATGATCAGCACGATGGCCGCCGCAGTCGCGACATGCTGGCGCTGATCGAAGGCCTGCGCGCGCTGAAGGCGCAGGGTCGCGCCATCGAGGTGGTCGGCTATGACGTCAACAACGGTGATGGCGGCAGCCAAGCGCGCGACGATCGCATGGCGGCGGAGCTGCGGCGCCTGTACCGGCGCCTGCCGGATGACGCACGCATGGTCGTCCTGACCGGCAATGTCCACGCCATGCTGCAGCGGCCGGCCGATGCGCCGCCGGAAATGCAGACGCAACCGATGGCGTCGGCGCTGCGCGATCTGGACATTTACAGCGTGCGGCTGGAAGCCCTGCGCGGCCATTTCTGGGGGTGCATGGACCGTTGCAAGGCGTTGGCTCTGCTCGAGCGACCTGCGCGTGCACCGGAGGTCGATACCGATGCCGGGCGGCAGTACGACCTGTGGGTGTGGATGCCGCAGCTGAGCGTCGGCACGTTGGTGGATCGGTGAATACACGCATGGCGTGGATCTACTTTTGTAGGCTCAGCGCCACAGTAGATCCACGCCATGCGTGGATGGCTGTTCTGCCGGTCAGGGCGCGCGCTTGGCGTAGCGCTGGGCGATCACGCCGCAGACGATCAGCTGGATCTGGTGGTAGATCATCACCGGCAGCACGATCGCGCCGAGGCTGCCGCCAGCGAACAGCACCTTGGCGATCGGTACGCCCGTGGCCAGGCTCTTCTTCGAGCCGCAGAACACGATGGCGATCTCGTCTTCGCGGTTGAAGCGCAGGCGGCGGGCGATGAAGGTGATCAGCGGCATGGCGATGCCGAGCAGTACCGCGGCCACGACAGCCACCGCGAACAGCGAGAGCAGCGGTGTCTTGCTCCACAGCCCTTCAGTGACTGCTTCGCCGAACGCGGAGTACACCACCAGCAGGATGGTGGCCTGATCGGTGTAGCGCAGCAGCGCGCGCTGCTTCTCCACCCAGCCGGCGATCCATGGGCGCAGCAGGTGGCCGGCCACGAACGGCACCAGCAACTGCAGCATGATGCCGCCGATGGCATGCAGCGGGTCGTGCACGCCGCCGGAGGTACCGGCCAGCGCGGTCAGCAGCAGTGGCGTCAGGAACACACCGAGGATGCTCGACAGCGAGGCACTGCACACGGCCGCCGGCACGTTGCCGCGCGCCATCGAGGTGAACGCGATGGACGATTGCACCGTGGATGGCAGGGTGCACAGGAACAGCACGCCCAGGTACAACTCGGGCGTCAGCAGCCAGCCCGACAACGGCTTGAACAACAGCCCCAGCAGCGGGAAGAGGATGAAGGTGCAGGCGAGGATCGTCAGGTGCAGGCGCCAGTGCAGCATGCCGCCGATGATCGATTCGCGCGGCAGGCGCGCGCCGTGCAGGAAGAACAGCGCTGCGATGGCGACGGTGGTGACATCGTCGAGCACCAGGGCGGCGGCGCCTTTCATCGGCAGCAGCGAAGCCAGGCCGACGGTGCACAGCAGGGCGAGGGTGAAGTTGTCCGGTCGCAGGCGCGACCACCAGCGGGTCATGGTGGATAGGCTCCTTGGTGCTGGGAATCAGGGGGTGGGAGAAGGAATCGCCAGACGCTCGCGGGTGGCTGCTTCCAGCGACTTCAGGCCGGCACGCTGGCCCAGTTGCAGGGCCTGTTCCGGACTGGCGTGTTCGTAGCGCGCGTTGAGCAGGCCAAGCACGGCACCGGCGCGGTTGCCGGAGGCGCAGTGCAGCAGCACCGGCCCCTGGCTCTGCTGCAGGGCCTGGTGCACGGCGCGCACGTTGGCGGCATCCAGGCCCTCGGCACCGGCCACCGGAATGCGTACATAGCGCAGGCCCAGCGCTTCGGCCTCGCGTGTTTCATCGAAGCCGCGATCTTCATCGGGTTGGCGCAGGTCGATCACCGTGCGCACGCCCTGTGCAGCCAGTTCGCGCAGTTGCGCAGCCGTGGGCTGGCCGCCGGCGTACAGGCCGGGGCGGACTTCAGCAAGGGCGGGGTCCGCAGCCCAGGCCGGCAGAGCGGGGCAGAGCGACAACAACAGCAGGCAGGTCAGGCGCAGCAGCATGGTCTCTCCGGGGATGTGTTCTGCCGCTACAGGCGCAGATTGGCGCGGGCCTTGAGCAGCTCGCGCATCTCGTACTTGTCAGTATCGTCCAGACCCTGTTGTCGCTGCTTGGCGTTAAGGTCGTCGATCCGCTGGAACAGCAGCTGCTTCTCCAGCTGCCCGACCGCGTCATGCAGTTCCACCGTCCACATCGCTTCATCGCCCGCCAGCGTCTGCGCGGCCAGGGTGTGCAGCGAGGCCTGTTCCTCGCGGCCGTCGAAATGCTCCAGCAGGGCGCCGGTACTGATGTCCGGGCGTTGTTCGACCAGCCCCAGCAGTTCCAGCAGCAGCTCCACCCCCGGCAGGCGCAGGCCCTGGAAGTGGTGCTTGCCGCCCAGGGTCAGGGCCAGCGAGGGCTGCTGCAGCAGCACGGCGATCGCGCCGCGCACCAGGCTGCGCTTGGCCGCGGGCTGGATCGTGCGCGGCGCGGCGCGTTGAGGCATCTGCGGACGGCCCGCCTGCGCGTTGCCGCCCAGGCCGGTCAGCTGTCCCAGCTGCTGTTTCATCAGGTCGCCGAACGCGCCGTCGGGAATCTGCGCGAGCATCGGCTTGGCGCGCTCGGCCAGCCGTGCCTTGCCGTCCAGCGTGCCCAGGTTGATTTCGCGGGTCAGCTCGTCGAAGAAGAACTGCGACAGCGGCGTGGCCTGCTTCAGGCGCTCGTCGAACGCCTCGGCGCCTTCCTTGCGCACGATGCTGTCCGGGTCTTCGCCATCGGGCAGGAACAGGAAGAAGGCCTGGCGGCCGTCCTTCATGCGTGGCAGCACCGATTCCAGCGCCTTCCAGCCGGCGCGGCGGCCGGCGGCGTCGCCGTCGAAGCAGAAGAACACATCCGGCGCGTTGCGGAACAGCAGCTCGGCATGGTCCGGCGTGGTTGCCGTGCCCAGCGTCGCCACCGCTTGGGTGACGCCGAACTGGAACAGCGAGACCACGTCCATGTAGCCCTCGACCACGATCAAGCGCTCGATCTTCTGGTTGGTCTGGCGCACCTGCCACAGGCCGTACAGTTCGCGGCCCTTGTGGAAGAGCGCGGTCTCAGGCGAGTTGAGGTATTTGGGGCCGTCGTCCTTCTCGAACACGCGCCCGCCGAAGGCGATCACCCGGCCACGGCGGTCGAAGATCGGGAACATCACCCGGTCGCGGAACTTGTCGTAGACGTGGCCGCGGTCGTTCTTGGAGAACAGGCCGGCGCGGTCGAGCAGCTTCATCCGCCGCTCGTCCTTGCCCAGCGCATCGCGCAGGCCGCTGTAGCCATCGGGCGCATAGCCGATCTGGAAGCGCGCGCGGTTCTCTTCGTCCACGCCGCGGCCGTCGAGGTAGCTGCGCGCCTTCTCGCTGCCTTCCAGGTTTTTCTGGAAGAACTTGGTTGCCGCATCCAGTGCGGAGTACAGCTCGCGGCTGTCATCCTGCTGCTGCGCACTGCGCGGGTTCTCGCTGCGCGGCACTTCCATGCCGGCACGCTTGGCCAGTTCATCCACCGCGTCGAGGAACTCGAGGCGATCGTAGTTCATCAGGAAGCTGATCGCGGTGCCGTGCGCGCCGCAGCCAAAGCAGTGATAGAACTGCTTGGTCGGCGAGACGGTGAACGAGGCCGAGCGTTCGTCATGGAACGGGCAGCGTGCGGCGTACTCCTTGCCCTGACGCTTCAGCGGCACGCGGCTGCCCACCACCTCGACGATGTCGGAGCGGGCCAGCAGGTCGTCGATGAAAGCGTCGGGGATACGGGCCATGGGCAACAGGACAGGGCGCGGCCGCCAGGGCGCGCTGCGGGGGCGGCAGGTCCCCTAGTTTACTCGCTGGCGGCGGCCGGGCCGGTTTCCTGTGGGGCCACATCGGCGCTGGCCAGGCGTGCACGTGCGTACTGGCGTTCGTCGATGACCGCGGTCATCAATGCACCGACGAAGAACACGGCAGTGGCGTAGTAGATCCAGACCAGCGAAATCACCAGTGCACCCATCGAGCCGTAGGCGCTGCCGGGGGCAACGGTGCTGATGTAGACGCCGATGCCATAACGGCCGAGGGTGAACAGCAACGAGGTGATGGCGCCGCCGATGAACGCCTGGCGCCAGGCCACGCGCCGGTCAGGCAGGTAGTGGTACAGGAACGCGAAGGCCAGCGTGTACAGCAGCAGCGATGTCAGGTAGCCGATCGCGGGCAGCACCGAGGGCAGCTGCGCGAACACCACCTGCAGCGCGGTGGTGGCGGTCATCGACAGGATCAGCAGGAAGCCCAGTGCCAGCACCACGCCGAAAGAGAACACGCGCTTGCGCAGCCAGGCCTTGATCCCGTCCAGGCGCTGCCCGCTGGTATGGAAGATCCGGTTCAGCGCGTTCTGCAGCTGCGCGAACACGGCGGTGGCGCCGACGAACAACAGCAACGTGCTCCAGACCCCGGCCAGCGAACCGACGCTGGGCTGGCTGTTGGCGTTGTGCAGCACGGTGTCGGCCACGCTGGCAACGCTGCTGCCGGCCACCGAGCCGATCTGCCCGATCAGTGCCTGCTGCGCCGGCGGATACAACGAGGCGGTCAGCCACAGCAACAGCACCAGCAGCGGGGCCATCGACAGCAGGGCGTAGAAGGAGACCGAAGCGGCCTGGGTCAGCACGTCGATCTCGACGAAGCGCTTGGCCACCGCCATCGGGAAACTGTCCTGCAGGCGATCGGCGTAGTGGCGAAGCCGTGCGGGGATGCCGTGGGGACGCGTGTCGGTGGGGGCGTTTGATTGCTCGACCATGGGGATGTTGTAGCAGCCGGAGGTCGAAGAGGTGGTGAAGCGGGTGCTGCATCGGTAGCGGGGGGGGGGGGGGGGGGGGGGGGAAAAAAAAAAGAGAAAGAACCGAGAGAAAACATCAACAACAA
>NZ_JBYOLA010000038.1:0-23864 GCF_057799055.1 Stenotrophomonas sp. 14P6.2.3 | reverse complement strand
GGCCTGTACCCATGCGCTGACGTGCGCGGGATCCTCGGCCAGCCAGTCCTCGAAGGACTGACGCTCTTCGGGGCTGCAGTCGGGGGCTTCCAGCCGGGCTACCCAGGCGCTTGCGTGTTCAAAAAGCAACGTGTCATCCCTGTTGTCGTTGCGGATCATTCGGTGTCTCCATCATTGTGGAGAGGATCGGGGCCCAGCTCCTTGCGCAGGCCCTGCAATGCACGGGCAATGTGTTTTTCCACGGTCTTGGCGGTGATGCCGCAATGCCGGGCGATCTGTGTATAGCTCATCCCGGTGATGCGGTTGAGCAGGTACACCTCGCGGGCACGTTCGGGAAGCTTGAACAGTGCCTGGCGCAGCAGGGCGAGCATCTGCCCGGATTCTGCCTGACGCAGCGGATCAGGAGAAGCACTGGCAGCTTCTTCGTTGCCGTCGCGTTCGGTCAGCGACAGGTGGTTGCGCGATTGCGGCGAGCGCCCGCGGTCTGCCAGGCGGTTGCGGGCGATGCGGTACAGCAGCAGCCGCAGTTCCTCGGTGTCGTGTGCGCGGTAGCGGATCAGGCGCTCCATGCAGTCCTGGGCGATGTCCTCGGCATCCTCGGGACCGACACCGCGGGCGCGCAGGAAAGCGCACAGCGGCGCGCGTTCCTCACGTACGAATGCAATGAAGACGTCCGGAATCCCAGGCAGTTCCGGCGCAGCACGGAGCAAAGGGGAGGGCACGGACAGGGGAGGACCTCGGACGACAATGACGGACGCGTCATCGAGTTTTACGCGACGGTGACCGGATGGGGAAGCCCGCATTTCTTCTGTATTTCCATTGTGAATGCATTCATCTTTTTTCTCGTCGCCGACTGGGGGCGTCTGCCCCGCTGCTGCGTTCTGCTTTCGACCCGCGTGGTGCGGGCGGAGAGAGAGAACGCAATGAAGCATTCGAAGTTGAGCATCGCCCTGGCGGGCCTGGTGGGTATCGCGACCCTGGGCCAGATGGATGACGTCATGGCAATGAATTATCACGTGCAGGGCGATCGCGTCGTGCTCAGTGGCGGTGTCACCGTCGCCGACGTGGTCGCACTGCCGGCGTTGCTGGCCAAGGCACAGGCCGAAGGCCGTCCGATCCGCGAAGTCGTGCTGCGCACCTCCAATGGTGGCGCGCTGATCGCGGGTGAGTGGCTGCAGGCAGTGATCCGTACCAACGGCCTGAACACCATCGTGTCCGGCCACTGCATCTCGTCCTGCTCGATCATGCAGTCCGGTGGCGTCGAGCGTTACCTGGCCGGCGACCTGCCGCTGGTCGACTCGGTGCAGATCCACGCCGCCAGCAGCGGTGGCAAGGTGATCTATACGCCTTCGCCGCGGATGACCGAGATCTACACCGGCAACTACGGCGGCGGCATGGATGCCGGCCTGCTGCACAAGGCCATGTACGAGGTGGTGCAGCCCAACGGTCTGCTGGTGTTCCGCGATCCGGCCCGGACCACCGGCGCGTCGATCAGCTTCGATCCCGATGGCAGTGGCCGCAAGCTGGAGACCTTCCCCGGCCAGGACATCTACAGCAACAACATCATCACCGCCGCCGGTTACCGCGACCCGGGCGACACCCTGACGGTCACCGGTAATGTCAGCGGCGACATCAATCCGGGCTACCTGCGCACCGCACGCCAGCTGCAGGCGTTCGTCGACGACGACTTCTCGCGCTGGAACGATACCGACTTCGCCACCACGTACATCAACCAGGCCGTTTCCATCTACAACGAGGCTGCACGTGGTCCCAACGGCATCGGTCGCTTCTCGGTGCAGGACTTCCTCAGCGATCCGGGCTTCCAGGCCGACCTGCTGGCGAGCCTGCGCTTGTCGGAGCTGGATGCCTCCACGCTGGGCAATTCGGCCGGTGTGATCCGCGTGGCCAAGGGCGGCACCTGGCGCACCGCCGAGACCACCGGCGCCGATTTCATGCTGGTGGAGAACGGCACCATCGCCTTGGAAGGCGGCGCCCTGCGGACCCCGGAGCTGCGCGTGCTGGCGGCCGGCATGGTGGTCGGCCACGGTGACATCGCCTCGGTCGCCAACGACTCGGATGCGCTGTTCGCTGGCACCGGTCCGTCGTACCGCGAGGACGGCTTCAACCGCCTGCGCGTGTTCGGCACCCTGATGCCGCGTGGTGGTGACCTGGTCACCCACGGTTACGTCAACATCATGCCGGGCGGCAAGGTGCTGTTCGACGTCACCGAGGCGGGCGGCGCCAACAGTGGCCGCCTGCGCGTGGGCGACTTCTACGACAGCGGCGCCAACGAGGGCGCGCTGGTCATCTCGCCGGGCGCGCACCTTGAACTGAACGTGGCGCAGGGTTTCTACGCCGGCAACTACCAGCGCGAGCTGGTGAGCGGCCCGATCTTCCAGGGCTTCACCGATGCGGTGCGCCTGGGCGACACCGGCTATACCGCCAGCATCACTGGCGGCGAAGTGTTCCGGCCGCGTCACAACTCGTTGCTGAGCTTCAACATCAACCAGACCGCCGAGGGCCTGTCGCTGACCGCCAACCCCGGTTTCGACCAGCTTGCGCAGCTTACCGGCAGCAACGGCAACGACGGTCTCGGCCGCGCACTGGCCACTGCAGGCCAGCGCCAGGATGCCGGCCTGAAGCCGCTGCTGGGGGCACTGCAGTTCGCGGATCGCGATGTGATCGCACAGCAGGCCGGTGCACTGCGCGGTGATGGCCACGCCAGCCTGCGTCTGGCCGACAACGCGCTGGTCGGCAGCATCGGCAGCGTGGTGCAGCAGCACCAGGCCGCACGACGCAGCGGCAGCGGTGACGCCGGCGGCCTGGCGGCACAGGCCGCGCAGGCGGCTTCGGCGCAGCCCGGCATGGCCAATGGCAGCCTGTTCAATCAGCTGGCGATGCATCTGGTGGAGCCGGCGGGGGCGGGCGGTGGCAACACCGACTTCGGCGGCGAAGCACCACGCAACCACGGCCTCTGGGGCCGCGGCTTCGGCAGCCATGGCCGCATCGACGGTGAGGGCGGCGTGGCCGGCCTGAGCCATACCGTCGGCGGCATTGTGCTCGGTGCCGATACGCAGCTGGCCGATGACCGGGTGACCCTGGGCGTCAGCGTTGCCGCTGCGGACATGTCGACCAAGGGGCGCGATGGTTCCGGGTTCACCGGCGACGTGCGCGCGCTGGATGTGGGCGGCTACCTGGATGCCACCTACTCGCGTGGCTACCTCTCGGCCTCGGTGCGCTACACCGATCTGCGCCACGACACCCGCCGCAGCATCGAGGGCATCGACGGCCTGCAGGGCCCGCTGCGTGCCAAGTACAACAACGATGCGATCTCGGCCCGCCTGGAGCACGGCTTCTCGTTCACCACCGCCAAGGGTGTGGTGATCCAGCCGCTGCTGCCGGTGGTCGACTACGCGCGTACCTCGGCCACCCGTTTCAATGAAGGGCAGGGTGCCGGCGCGCTGGTCGGGCGTGGTGACAGCCTGGAAAGCATCCGCGTCGGCGCGGGCCTGCAGTTGTTCAAGACCTTCGAAGGCAACAACGGCGAGCGCATCACCCCGCGCGCGCGCGTGGTCTGGCAGAAGGAGCTGGGCGACACCCAGGCCCGTTACAGCACCGGCTTCGCCGCTGCGCCGGACCTGGTGTTCGGTGCCAGCAGCCAGACAGTGGGCGAGCAGGTGCTGGCCTGGAACCTGGGCGTGACCAGCCGCGCCAGCGATCGCCTGTCGGTGATGGTCGACTACGTGGGCGAGCGTCGCGACGGCCAACTGCAGAACGGCGTGATGCTGGGCCTGGGCTATACGTTCTAAGGCAGTACCGGCACCGGCGGCAGTCACGCCGCCGGTGCCATCCCCATCGATGTGCGGGTGCGCTATGGTCGTGGCGGATTTCCGCGCAGACCTTCCCATGCAGATCGCCGTTTTCAGTGCCCGTCCCTACGATCGCCGCTTTCTCGAGGAAGCCAACCTGCGCGAAGGGGCAGGGCAGCAGTTCCAGTTCGTGTATTTCGACGCCGCGCTGGATGTGCACACCGCCGCACTGGCACAGGACTGCGCCGCCGTCTGCGTGTTCGTCAATGACAGGCTTGATGCGCCGGTGCTGCAGGCCCTGCATGCGCTGGGCGTACGCGCGGTGCTGCTGCGCTGCGCCGGCTTCAACAATGTGGATCTGGCCACCGCGAACGCGCTCGGCCTGTTCGTCGCCCGCGTGCCGGCCTACTCGCCCGAAGCCGTCGCCGAGCATGCACTGGCGCTGGTGATGACCCTCAACCGGCAGACCCATCGCGCCTACAACCGCGTGCGCGAGGGCAACTTCATGCTTGATGGCCTGCTCGGCCGCACCCTGCATGGCAAGACCGTGGGCATCGTCGGGACCGGCAAGATCGGGCTGGCCACCGCGCGCATCTTCCGCGGCATGGGCTGCACCGTGCTGGGGCACGATCCGTATCCGTCGCCTGCCTTCGCGGAGATCGGCACGATGGTGGAACTGGATGAATTGCTGGCGCGCTCGGACATCGTCTCGCTGCATTGCCCGCTGACACCCGATACCCAGCACCTGATCGACGATGCCTCGCTGGCGCGGATGAAGCCCGGCGCGATGCTGGTCAACACCTCGCGTGGCGGCCTGGTCGATACCCATGCGGTGATCCGCGCGCTGAAGTCGCGCCGGCTGGGCCACCTGGCCATCGACGTCTACGAGCAGGAAAGCGCCTTGTTCTTCCAGGACCTGTCCGGCGAGATCATCGACGACGAGGCCTTCCAGCGGTTGATGACCTTCCCCAACGTGCTGGTGACCGGCCACCAGGGCTTCTTCACCGTGGAGGCGCTGCAGGAGATCTCGGCGATCACGCTGGGCAACCTGGCCGATTTCGCGGCGGGGCGGGACTGCGGCAACCGGGTGATGGCGGGCTGAGGGGCTGGGTGGGCGGGCGTTTGGCGGCAATCGTCACGACCGGATTGACCGCAGGGGTAGGCCGACCGTAAAATTGCCAGCTTCGCCGGAATAGCTCAGTTGGTAGAGCGGCGCATTCGTAATGCGTAGGTCGTAGGTTCGATTCCTATTTCCGGCACCAGTTTCAGCAAAAGCCCCGGCCTTGGTCGGGGTTTTTTGTTTGGGCGGCACGGCCATTGGTAGTGCCGGCCGCTGGCCGGCTGGTTCAGTAGTGCCAGCCCATGGCTGGCAGTCATGAGCTTCCGGTAGCTGTTCAATCCCTCGCGAGGCATCGCCCTCGGCTTCGCTGGTGCTTATAGTCAAGCGTCTTGTCCAACTCAGAATGGCCCTTTTGGCTTCAGCCCTGGAGTTGGATTCCGAAGACCTCCTTGTTGTCATGAATGCCGAACCTTGCTTCGAGGCTCTTTCAAGGAGCGTAAAAGACCCTGCAAAGGTCGCCGAGCAGGTCGGTGGCAGGACTGCTTACAGCGGAAAGATGCGAAGGTAGTCCTGAATGGTGAGGGGAAGGTCATAACTGCCATTCCAAGAAGCAGCGATGGGTTGAGAGACCCGAAGGTGAAGTGAAATGAAGCGGTCTATCTCGTCCCGTCTGCATTCTCTGCTGGCTGAAATCGCAGCGAAGCACAGCTTTCACTTGCCTGAAGAAGGCATCAAGCACCTTGTCAAACAGGACCGCGAGTCGCTGATCGGTGCATTAGCGCAGGAGTTTTCGGAGACCGGTTTGGGATCTGACGATGAGCCTAATCAACGAGGCGTCGAGATCGAAGAGATCATCGATTTCGTTGGCGCTATCGCTGATCAGACTGATGCGTCCAGCGACTAGGCAATGGTTTATTTGGAGCCGTAGGCGGCTGGTCGTAGGTTCGATTCCTGTTTCCGGCACCAGTTTCAGCAAATGCCCCGGTCTCGGTCGGGGCTTTTTGTTTGGCCGGCACGCCTCCCCGTCAGACCTCGCCCCCTGGACCTCCAGCTCCCCCTATAATCGGCCGCGCAGATCACCTGCACCGGTTCACCCGCACGGAGGCTTCCCATCATGTCCATTGCCGCAATCCCCGATGTTTCGCTGGTCGACAACAGTGAGCAGCGCACGCCGCTGATCCTGGTGTTGGACTGCTCCGGCAGCATGGGCGGTGGCCCCATCGAGCAGTTGAACGCGGGCCTGAAGCTGTTGGAGCAGGAGCTGAAGGCCGATGTGATCGCGGCCAAGCGCGTGCGCGTGCTGCTGGTCGAGTACGGTGGCATGGACAACGCCGCCATCAGCGGTGACTGGTGCGACGCGATGGATTTCGCCGCGCCCACGCTGTCGGCCAACGGCACCACGCCGACTGGCGCGGCGGTGGAACTGGCGCTGCAGGAAATCGAAGACGAGAAGGCGCGCTTCCGCCAGGCTGGCGTCGCCTACACCCGGCCGTGGCTGTTCCTTATGTCCGACGGCCAGCCCACCGATGCCTGGGAAGCGGTGGCCGAGCAGTGTCGCGATGCCGAGCAGCAGAACAAGGTGGCGGTGTTCCCGATCGCCGTCGGCAATGCCGACATGAGCGTGCTGGGCCAGTTCAGCCGTAATGGCGAGCGCGGCGTGAAGCGCCTGCAGGGCCTGCAGTTCAAGGAGCTGTTCCTGTGGCTGAGCGCGAGCATGCGGGTGGTCTCCAATTCGACGCCCGGCGGGCAGGTGCAACTGCCAGCCACCGACAGCTGGTCACAAGTGCCGGTCTGACCATGGCCTGGCGCGTGATGGCCGCATCGGCCACGGGACGGTCCCATCTGGACCGCGGGCAGCCCTGCCAGGACGCCTATGCGTCGGTGCAGGTGGGGCAGACATTGGTCGCGGTGGTCTGCGACGGTGCAGGCTCCGCATCGCACAGCGATGTGGGCGCCCGGCATGTATCCAGCAGCGTGGCGGCGTCGGTTACCGGATCTGCCCAGCTCGGTGCCGATCCACTGGCACTGCCGGTGGATGCGTTGCGCGCCATCATCGAAACCGCCGTCGACGATGCGCGCGGTCAGCTGGCGATGCTTGCGCTGAGCCAGGGCCTGAAGCTCTCCGACCATGCCTGCACGCTGGTAGGGGCTGTCGCCACGCGCGATGGCGGCTGGTTCTTCCATGTCGGCGACGGCGTCGCCGCCTGTGCCTTCAGCAATGAGTCGCCCGATGCGGTATCGCTGCCCGCCAACGGCGAGTACGCCAACGAAACGTGGTTCGTGACCGGTGGCAACTGGCGCGAGCAGCTGCGGCTGACCCGCTTCGAAGGGGCGATCGACGCGCTGGTGCTGATGTCCGATGGCGTGCAGCCGTTTGCGATGTCGCGCGCGGGCGACAGCCTGTTCCAACCGTTCATCGCACCGGTGATCCGTTATCTGGCCGGCGTCGATGAGACCCACGGCAGCCAGGCGTTGCACGCGACGCTGGCCGACCCGCGCACCGATCAGATCACCGGCGACGACAAGACGTTGCTGGTCGCGCTGCCGGCCTGAGCACATGCCCGGGCGCAGCGGCGAACAGGTCTACGACACACAGCGCAGGCCGCTGACCCTGGAGCGGCTGCTCAAGAGTGGCGGCGCGGGCAGTGTGTTCACCCTCAAGGAGCGGCCGCGCGAAGTAGCCAAGCTGTATCACTCGGACAAGGACGCGCGCGTCTACGAGCGCAAGCTGCAGGCGATGCTGGAGCTGCAGCCGGACCTGCCGTCGATGGAGGGGCAGGGGGCCGACCAGGTGCAGATTGCCTGGCCGTTGACCCTGCTGCGGGACCGCAGTGGGCGCTTCATCGGCTTCACCATGCCGATCCTGGATCTGTCGGCCACCAGCGATCTGGAACATGTGCTGCAGGAGCGGCAAGCGCGTGCCGAGGGCCTGCCTACCGGCTTGGGGTCGAAGATGACGCTGGCGGCCAACCTGGCGGTGATGCTGGCTGCGCTGCACCGGCGGCAGCACTATGTGGTCGACCTCAAGCCGCTGAACGTGCGGTTCTATCGCAGCACCTTGTTCATCGCGATGCTCGATTGCGATGGTTTCAGCATCCAGGGCAAGGGCGAGCGTTTCCCGGCCGGGCAGGTCACCACCGACTATCTGGCGCCTGAGTTCCAGCAGCCGGGGGTGAAGCCGGGCCAGGAGGAGGCGCAGGATCGCTTCGCGCTGGCGGTGATGGTGTTCCAGCTGCTTAATTCCGGCCTGCATCCGTATGCGGGCAGGCCGCAGGGGGCGACGGTGCCCAGCGACCTGCCGGCGCGCATCGCCGCCAACCTGTACCCGTATGCGCGCGGCAAACCGCATCCGCGGATGTTGCCCTCGCCGGTCAGTGGGCATGAGATGTTCCCGCCGGCACTGCGCGACATGTTTGATCGTGCGTTTTCGACGCAGGCGCGGCGGCGGCCTTCGGCGCAGGAATGGGCCACGCTGCTGCTGGACTACGCGCGGCGCAACGCCGGGCAATTGGTGACGTGTGGCAAGGATGCGGCCCACCAGCATTTTGTCGGCATGCCGTGTGCTGCCTGCGCCCGCGTCGAACTGCTGGCCGGCAGCGCACGCGCGGCGCAGACCCGCTCGCGGCAGAAACCGGCCAAGGCCCGCAAGCAGCGCGGACGTACTGCCGCGCGCGGTAACCAGGCGCAGCCGGTGGCCGCACAGGCGTCGGCTGCAAGCGGCGTTCCCGGGGTGATGTCGCGGGTGACGATGGCGGTGATCGGCACGTTGTTGCTGGGTTGGGTGATGGGCTGGGGCATGCCGGCCTACCGCCGCTACAGCGCGCTGGTGGATCCGAGCATCTGGGATGGCGTGGGGCTGGCCGTGCAGATGGCCATGCTGGCAATCGCGATCCTGCTGTTCATCCTGTTCGTGCCGATGCTGATCATGAGCAAGCGTCCATGAAGCTGCTGGGTGTACTGGCCGTGCTGCTGCTGGCCCTGCTCGGAATGGCGCCGTTCTGGGGCGACCTCGGCGTGCTGGTCTACGGCTCGATCGGCTGGCTCGGACGGCTGCTGTCGAGCGGCGCGTTGAGCGACGGCAGGGCGGCACTGCGTGCTGCGTTGCTGATCGGCGGTGCGGTGTCGGTGCTGTCGTTCCTGCGCGTAGCGGTGCAGGACCGGGCCGTGGACTATCTGATCGCGTCGGTGATGTTCGGCTTCCTCTCGTTCGTCATCTTTGTTGTCACCGGCATTTCCGGGGATGGGGCTGCGGGCGCAGGGAGCATGCAGGGAGCGCGCTCGGTCGTGGTCGGCGAGGATCGCACGACGGTTCCGCGCTGGTATTCGCGCGGTCATTTCGAGCGGGAAATGCTCAACAAGGTGCACGAAACCGCACGTGCCGCTGCCCGTGGCGATCTGCCGCGCACGCAGGCGCTGATGCAGGAGCTGGATCTGTGGGCGCGCAATGGTCCAGCGCTGCGCGAAGACCGCACGGAGTACGAGCGCTTGCGTGCGGCGTACAACGAGACGATCGAGACCCTTGCCGCCCGGTCCGGCCGCCGTACGCAAAGAACGGGAGGCCTGGCCAGCGACGCGGGCGCGATGGTGGATCGGCTTACCGCCGAGGAAGCGCGCGAGCTGGAACTGAAGCAGATCGAGTTGCTGCAGCAGATGTGGAAACTCTCGCCGTCGAGCACGACGGTAGCGATGCGCCTGCTGGCGACGGATCTGCAGGAGCTGGCGATCCGCTCACGTTGGTCGCCACGCAAGCCATTCGACCGAGAGGGCGACGCGGCACTGGAAGAGCGCCTGTGGCGCGTCCACGGCACGCAGGAGGTGTTGTTCGCCTATGCACCGCTGGAGGAGCGCCTGTGGAATGCCTACGCGTCGACGATGGTCGACACGGACGAAGAGCTCGCGCTGGGTGCGCTGGTGATCGCCGGGCTGATCGACCGCAGCGACAAGACCGCCTCGGCTGATCCTGCCCGGTTCGACGTGAATACACTGCTGCTTGGCAGCGACGTGTTCATGCTCTCGACGCTGCTGGCCAGTGCGTCCGAAGACCGCATGGAGATCCTGAAGGCGCGCGCGACGCTGCTGTTGGGCGATGACGACCGGCAGGCGGCGGCAAGCAAAGGCGAGACGCCGGACGCCTCCGGCACTGCTGCAGACCCGCCGGGCCCGGTGGTCTCGGAGCCCTCACCACCGGCAACCTCGAAAGTTGACACCGCCAGGCAGGCGCAACGCGCGATGCCGCCAGCGGGGATGCTGGTCGATCGCAAGGGCCTGGCGCTGCGTACGTCGCCACTGCTGCCACCGCCGTCGCCACCGGCCGAGTATGGACAGGTGCTGGTCGACCTGCCCGCCGCCGGGTTCAAGGACCTGCGCCACGGCATCCCGCTGCGCGCGCCTGTGCAGGCCGACAGCACGGTCATCCTGCAGGTGGATGTCTGGCAGAGCGGCGTGGTTACTTCGGTGCTGATTGAAAGCAGCAGTGGCAACGCCGTGCTGGATGAGGCCGCGCGGCAGGGCGCGCGCACCTGGCACAGTGCGTCGAAGGTGCTCACGGGCGGCGAGCGCAGGCAGGTGACGGTCATGTTCAAAGCGCCTGTGGCTGCCGCACCACCGCCGGTGACCGTGGACGCACCATCGCCGATCGCCATGAGCCCGCCGCCGCCCCAGCTGAACCCCGAACAGGCGCTGGGCGCGCAGCTGGCGGCGATGGCGCGCCGGCAGCCGCCGCGTTATCCGCGTGGTGACGGGGAGACGGCGCCGGAGGGCAGCGTCGAGCTGCTGATCACTCTGTCAGCCGAGGGCCGCGTTCTCGATGTGAGCGTGGACCGCAGCAGCGGGCACCCTGCGCTGGATCGCGCCGCCCGTGACGCTGCGCTGAAATGGCACGTCACTCCCACACGGCCGGTGACCACGGTCAAGCAGATCATCCTGCGTGTGCCGGTGCGGTTCCAGGGCGGATAGCGGGGGCATGGCACGGGTCGGAGGCAGTGGCCGCTTCATCGACTGGCTTCGTTCGCAGGTCCCTTCAGTTCCACCGTGTTGCCGTCCGGATCCTTGAAGTACAACGACAAGCCATCGCCCTCTGCGCCGAAGTTGACCTCGGCCGGCCCCAGTACCGGCACGCCGTGGGCAGCAAGGTGGGCGACCAGCGCGGTTTCGTCGAAGGGCTCGACGCGCAGGCAGAGGTGGTCGACGTTGCGACCTTCGCTGCCCGGCCCGCTACCGCCGTGGCGACCGAGCGTGCCGTCCAGACTGATCAGATCGATCATCGACGCACCCGCACGCAGGTGCACCAGGCCCAGGTGCTCGCGCTGCCGCACCGCCACGCACCCCAACACCTGGGCATAGAAGGCTTCGCTGCGGGCCAGCTCGCGCACCCGCAGCACCACATGGTCGATGCGTTCAACGCTGAAGGGTCTGTCCATGCCGGGTTCCTCGAAGAAAGGGAGCTCAAAACTTGCTGAACCTGTTCAGTGGACTTTGCCGAACGAGGGGCCTCGTCGTCGCCGAGACCGATGCTACGCTGCCGTCCCCGCGCGTTCTGCCCGCCACAATGGCGCGGTGCGACAACGTGTCGCAGCCAGATCCGGGCCTTTCCTGCGCCTGATCATTGTCAATGCCTTTCTTAAATGGTGGGTGACGGCCTAAAATTGAAAGGCTGACTCGACCCCACCTTACCTGCCTGTCTTCTGGACGGGTGGGCCCGGCTTTGGCCGGTGCGGGCAGGACGGGGAACGGCATTCCCTCGCAATTGGATCGACCGATGATTCCGTTGAAAACCCTTGGGCGCTGGTTGCGCCCGGGCTTGCTGCTCGCATTGCTGGTGATGCTCACCGGCTGCGATGCCGTGGCCATCCTCAGTCCGAAGGGCCAGATCGGCCAGGATGAAAAGACACTGCTGATCACGGCCACCGTGCTCATGCTGCTGGTCGTCATCCCGGTCATCATCATGACCCTGACCTTCGCGTGGAAGTATCGCGCCTCCAACACCAAGGCCCGTTACGAGCCGAAGTGGTCCCACTCGACGGCGATCGAGGTGGTGGTGTGGTCGATCCCCTGCATGATCGTGCTGGTCCTGGCGGTGCTGACCTGGCGGTCCTCGCACGCGCTGGATCCGTACAAGCCCCTGGAATCGGACGTCAAGCCGGTCACCATCCAGGCGATCTCGCTGGACTGGAAGTGGCTGTTCATCTATCCGGAAGAGAAGATCGCGGTCGTCAACGAGATCAAGTTCCCGGTCAACACCCCGCTGAACTTCGAGATCACCTCCGATACGGTGATGAATGCGTTCTTCATCCCGCACCTGGGCAGCATGATCTATTCGATGGCGGCGATGGAGACCAAGCTTCACCTGATCGCCAACGAACTGGGTGAATTCCCGGGCATGTCCTCGCACTACAGCGGTGCAGGCTTCGCCAAGATGCATTTCACTGCCTACTCGGTCACCGATGCGCAGTACCGCCAGTGGCTGGACCAGGTCCGTGCCGGCGAGCAGACCCTGGACAAGACCACGTTCAAGGCGCTGGGCGAAGCGAAGAATTCCGAGTGGTACCCGGTCACCTACTTCGGCAAGGTTGAAGAAAGCCTGTTCGATTGGGTCATCGCCAAGCACATGGGCGACAACAAGCACTACGGCATGAAGCATTCCCACGCCGGTGCCGCTGCTGCCGACGCTGCCAGCCATGAAGCGCACGAGGGCCATGCCCCGAGCGAGGCCCACGATTCCAAGGAATCCGGTGAGAACCTGGATGCCACCGAACACGAACACGCAGGCCATGCCGGCCACGCGGGTTCGGGAGAATGAACATGTTGGGAAAACTCTCTCTTGAGTCGATCCCCCACGATCCGATCGTGCTGACCACCCTGGTCGGCGCGATCCTTGGTGGCCTGGGCGTCGTCGCCCTGATCACCAAGTTCAAGCTGTGGGGCTATCTGTGGAAGGAGTGGTTCACCTCGGTGGATCACAAGAAGATCGGCGTGATGTACATCATCGTCGCCTTCGTCATGCTGCTGCGCGGTTTCTCCGACGCGATCATGATGCGTACCCAGCAGGCCATCGCCGTCGGCGGGTCCGAGGGCTACCTGCCGCCGCACCACTACGACCAGATCTTCACCGCCCACGGCGTGATCATGATCTTCTTCGTGGCGATGCCGCTGATCACCGGCCTGATGAACCTGGCCGTGCCGCTGCAGATCGGTGCGCGCGACGTCGCGTTCCCGTTCGTCAACTCGCTCAGCTTCTGGCTGTTCGTGTCCGGTGCGGTGCTGATCATGCTGTCGCTGTGGATCGGTGAATTCGCCGCCACCGGCTGGTTGGCCTTCCCGCCATTGTCGGGCATCGAGTACAGCAACAATGTAGGTATGGACTACTACATATGGGGACTACAGGTGGCGGGTCTGGGTACCACGTTGAGTGGTATCAACTTCTTCATCACCATCCTCAAGATGCGCACCCCGAGCATGAAGCTCATGCAGATGCCGGTCTTCACCTGGACCGCGCTGGTGACCAACGTGCTGATCGTCGCCGCCTTCCCGGTGTTGACCATCACCCTGGTGCTGCTGACCCTGGACCGTTACCTGGGTACGCACTTCTTCACCAATGACGGTGGCGGCAACGCCATGCTGTACATCAACCTGATCTGGATCTGGGGTCACCCGGAAGTCTATATCCTGGTGCTGCCGGCCTTCGGCGTGTTCTCCGAGGTCATCGCGACCTTCTCGCGCAAGGCCCTGTTCGGCTACAAGGGCATGGTCTACGCCACCGCCTGCATCGGCGTGCTGTCGTTCATCGTGTGGCTGCACCACTTCTTCACCATGGGTTCGGGTGCCAACGTCAATGCCTTCTTCGGCATCACGACGATGATCATCTCCATCCCCACCGGCGTGAAGATCTTCAACTGGCTGTTCACCATGTTCCGCGGTCGCGTGCAGTTCACCACGCCCGTGCTGTGGACCATCGGCTTCATGGTCACCTTCACCATCGGCGGCATGACCGGCGTGATGCTGGCGATCCCGGCCATCGACTTCGTGCTGCACAACAGCCTGTTCCTGATCGCCCACTTCCACAACGTCATCATCGGCGGCGTGGTGTTCGGCATGTTCGCCGGCATCACCTACTGGTGGCCGAAGATGTTCGGCTTCCGCCTCAACGAGTTCTGGGGCAAGTGCGCGTTCTGGTGCTGGTTCATCGGCTTCTATGTGACCTTCATGCCGATGTACGTGCTGGGCTTCATGGGCATGACCCGTCGTCTGCAGAGCACCGTCAACCCGGCCTACGAGCCGTTCCTGCTGGTTGCCGCTGTTGGCGCCTTCATCGTGGGTGCCGGCATCCTGTGCCAGATCATCCAGGTGGCCGTGTCGATCCGCGACCGCAAGAAGACTGCCGACCTGACCGGCGACCCGTGGGATGCCCGTACGCTGGAGTGGGAAACCTCTTCGCCGCCGGCCTTCTACAACTTCGGCACCTTGCCGGAAGTCACCGAGCTGGACGATTTCTGGGAGCGCAAGCAGCGTGGTGAGGCCTGGCCGAAGCCGGCCAAGTACACCGACATCCACATGCCGCGCAACACCGGCACCGGCGTTGTCATCGGCGCCTTCAGCATGGTGTTCGGCTTTGCGATGATCTGGCACATCTGGTGGCTGGCCATCATCGGCTTCGTCGGCATGATCGCCACGTTCATCTACCGCACCTTCGACCAGGACGTGGACTACTGGGTCCCGGCTGCCGAGGTGGAACGCATCGAGAACGAACACCGCAAGCACCTGGAAGCCCAGGGCCTGGTGAAGTCGGAGCTGAAGGCATGAGCACCAATACCTCCACCGTGAACCACGGGCACGCCGCACACGCGGCGGCCCATGGCCATGACGACCACGAGCACCACGACACCGGCGGCAACACCGTCTTCGGTTTCTGGGTGTACCTGATGAGCGACTGCCTCATCTTCGCCTCGCTGTTTGCCACCTACGTGGTGTTGGCCGGCGGCACCGATGGTGGCCCCGGCGCGAAGGACCTGTTCGAGCTGCCGTTCGTGGCGTGGGAAACCGCGCTGCTGCTGACCTCGTCGCTGACCTTCGGCCTGGGCATGATCGCCATGCACCGCAAGCAGGTCGGTCAGATGTTCCTGTGGCTGGGCATCACCTGGCTGCTGGGCTTCGGCTTCATGTGCATGGAAGTCTATGAGTTCCAGCACCTGATCCATCAGGGTTACGGTCCGGACCGCAGTGCCTTCCTGTCGGCGTTCTTCGCCCTGGTCGGTACCCACGGCCTGCACGTCAGCGCCGGCCTGCTGTGGCTGCTGGTGATGTTCGTGCAGCTGAAGAAGTACGGCCTGACCCCGACCAACAAGACCCGCATGGCGTGCCTGAGCCTGTTCTGGCACTTCCTGGACCTGATCTGGATCGGCGTGTTCTCCGTCGTCTACCTCAATGGAGCGCTGTAATGGCACATGACAACCATGCACACGACCACGCCGCCGGCGGCGAAAGCCATGGCACCGTGAAGTCGTACCTGATCGGCTTCGTGCTGGCGGTGGTGCTGACCGTCATCCCGTTCTACATGGTGATGTCGGGTGATTTCTCGCGCACCGTCAACGGTGTGGTGATCGCCATCACCGCGGTGCTGCAGATGCTGGTCCACCTGGTGTTCTTCCTGCACCTGGACCGCTCGTCGGAGAGCCGCTGGAACGTCAACGCTGCGGCCTTCACCGTGGTGGTGATCGGCATCATCGTGGTCGGTACCCTGTGGGTCATGCACAACATGAACGTGCACATGATGCACTGACGTCTTTGCGACGTTGCCACGCAGAAAGGCCGCCTCCGGGCGGCCTTTCTGTTTTTCCGTTGTCCGGTAGTGCCGGCCGCTGGCCGGCAGCCAGTAGATCCACGCCATGCGTGGATGCAGTTGCCTCTCAACCCACCTTGCGCAGGAACTCCTCGGCGTCCATCGGCCGTCCAAGGTGATAGCCCTGCAGCTGGTCGCAGCCCAGCTCACTCAGGTAATCGCGCTGCGCCTGGGTCTCCACGCCCTCGGCCACCACCTGCAGCTGCAGGGTGCGGCCCAGCGCGATGATCGAGGACACGATGGCCGCATCCTCGTCGTTGCGTTCGAGGTCATGCACGAACGCCCGGTCGATCTTCAGCTCGGTGGCCGGCATGCGCTTGAGGTACAGCAGGCTGGAATAGCCGGTGCCGAAGTCGTCGATGGCGATGTGTACGCCCATCGCGGTCAGATCGTTGAGGATCGCCAGGCTGGCTTCGACATCCTTCATGGCGGTGGTTTCGGTGATCTCCAGGGTCAGCCGCGCCGGGTCGATGCGATGCCGTTCCAGCACCGACCGCACGCTGTCCAACAGGGCCGGCGAGGCGAACTGCAGCGGCGACAGGTTTACCGCCATCGTCCAGTCGCTGTGCCCGCCGTCATGCCAGGCGCGCAGCTGCGCGCACGCCTGGTCGAGCACCCAGTCGCCGATCGGCAGGATCAGGCCGCTGCGCTCGGCGATGGGAATGAACACGTCCGGTGCCAGCAGGCCCAGTTCCGGGTGCTGCCAGCGCAGCAGCGCCTCGGCGCCGGTGGCCGGTGCATCGGCCGCCGGGAATTTCGGCTGGTAGTGCAGCAGCAGTTCGTTGCGCGCGATCGCCTTGCGCAGGTCCTGCAGCAGGCGCAGCTGGCGGTTGGCACTGAGCTGCATTGAAGGGATGAAGAAGGTGTAGCCGTTCCGTCCGGTTTCCTTGGTGTGGTACATCGCCGCATCGGCATGTGCCATCAACTCGCGTTCGTCGCCGGCATCGTCCGGATACAGGGCAATGCCCAGGCTGGCGGTGACCTGCAGTTCCGCCGCATCCAGCACGAAAGGTTCGCTGGCCGCCGCGATCACCCGCTCGGCGACCACCGCCGCATCGTCAGGCGCATCGATGGCCAGCACGATCACGAACTCGTCGCCACCGAGGCGGGCGAGGGTGTCCTGCGGCCGCAGCTGCGCCCCCACGCGTTGGGCCACCGCGACCAGCAGGCGATCACCCAGCTGGTGGCCATAGGCATCGTTGACGGCCTTGAAGCCATCCAGGTCGCAGAACATCACCGCCACCGACTGCTGGCGGCGTTGCGCCTTCTCGATGGCCTGCTCGATCCGATCCTGCAGCAGCATGCGGTTCGGCAGCTGGGTCAGTGGATCGTGCAGTGCCGCCTGGATCAGCTTGTCATTGGCGTGGGCCAGGGAGTCGGCCAGCAGACCGGTGCGCACGCGCATCTGGCGGTCGAACAACGAGGCAACCAACGCGATGCCCAGCGTGGCCAGCGTGGTCACGATCACCAGCACGGCCAGCCAGCGGGGATCGATGCCGCCGCTGCCGACCGCGCCGCAGACGCTGCCTGCCGGGAAGCGTGCGGCGGCCATGCCGGTGTAATGCATGCCGACGATGGCCAGGCCCATCACCAGTGATGCCAGTATCCGCAGGCGCACCGTGTTGCGTTGCTCGACGCGCAGCCGGAAGGCGATCCACAGCGCTGCACCGGCGGCGCCGATGGCCACCGCGATCGATGCGGCAAACCAGCCCGGGTGGTAGTCGATGCCCGGCTGCATCCGCATCGCGGCCATGCCCAGGTAGTGCATGGCCGCGATACCCAGTCCCATCAGCACCGCACCGGCGGCCAGGCGCTGCAGCGGCAGGCTGGGCCGCGACACCAGCCACAGCGCATAGGCCGATGCGCCGATCGACACGGCCAGCGAATACAGGGTGATCGCCAGGTCGTAACCGACTGGAATCGGCAGCTTGAACGCCAGCATCGCGATGAAGTGCATCGACCAGATGCCCAGGCCCATCGCGGCGGCACCGCCGGCCAGCCACCAGCGTGCGACCCGGCCCTCGGCCGTGGCCAGGCGGCCGGCCATGTCGAGCGCGGTATACGATGCCAGCATGGCCACCAGCAGCGAGATGGCGACCAGGCTCTGACTGTAACTACCAGTCATGTTGAATCCAGAGGAGAAGGGAGGGGCGCCCGCAAGGCGCACGCCCGCCACCGCTATCGGCACCGGCGGGTGGGACTTGAGTGGTCGCAGCACGTGCGACCCGGCTCGGCTATCCTGCCACGCTCGTTGCCCCTGCAGGAAATCTCCGATGGCCAAAGCCCGCACCGCGTATGTCTGCAATGAATGCGGCGCCGAATACAGCAAGTGGCAAGGCCAGTGCACCGAGTGCAACGCCTGGAACGCGCTGTCGGAAATCGTCCTTGAGAGCGCGACGGCGGCCAAGGCGCCCGCCTCACGGCGTGCCGGCTGGGCGGGCAAGATCGACCCGCCAAAGATCACCGCACTGAAGGACGTGGCGCAGACCGAGCACAACCGGGTCAGCACCGGCATCGGTGAATTCGACCGCGTGCTCGGCGGCGGCCTGGTCGAGGGCGCGGTGGTGCTGGTCGGGGGCGACCCGGGCATCGGCAAGTCCACCCTGCTGCTGCAGGCCGTGGCCAAGATGGCCGCGGTGCTGCCGGTGCTCTACGTCACCGGTGAAGAATCACTGGCCCAGGTCGCCGGCCGTGCGCACCGGCTGGAGCTGCCGCTGGAGGGCGTCAACGCGCTGGCCGAGACCGGTGTCGAATCCATCCTGCAGCACGCCACCAAGAGCGGGCCGCGGCTGATCGTGGCCGACTCGGTACAGACGCTCTGGACCGAGACGCTGACTGCCGCGCCCGGTTCGGTCAGCCAGGTGCGCGAGAGCGCTGCGCGGCTGGTGCGCTTCGCCAAGGAAACCGGAACCGCGGTGTTCCTGGTCGGCCACGTGACCAAGGAAGGCGGCATCGCCGGCCCGCGCGTGCTGGAACACATGGTCGATGCCGTGCTGTATTTCGAAGGCGAGAGCGGCAGCCGCTTCCGCCTGCTGCGCGCCTTCAAGAACCGCTTCGGTGCGGTCAACGAACTGGGCGTGTTCGCGATGGGCGACAAGGGCCTGAAGGAAGTCTCCAATCCGTCGGCGATCTTCCTCTCCGGTGCCAGCACGCACCAGCCGGGCAGCTGCGTGATGGTCACCCGCGAGGGCACCCGGCCGTTGCTGGTGGAAGTGCAGGCGCTGGTCGACGCCTCGCCGCTGTCCAATCCGCGCCGCGTGGCGGTGGGCCTGGAGCAGAACCGCCTGGCCATGCTGCTGGCGGTGCTGCATCGGCATGGCGGCGTGCTGGTCGGCGACCAGGACGTGTTCGTGAACGTTGTTGGTGGCATCCGCGTGCAGGAGACCGCCGCCGACCTGCCGGTGCTGCTGGCGGTGCTGTCCTCGCTGCAGGACCGTCCGCTGGCCGAGAAGACCATCGCGTTCGGTGAAGTCGGCCTGTCCGGCGAGATCCGGCCGGTACCCAACGGTGAGGATCGCCTGCGCGAGGCCGCGACCCACGGCTTCAAGCGCGCCATCGTGCCCAAGGCCAATGCACCCAAGGGTGGCTCGGTGAAGGGGATGGAAGTGATCGCGGTCGAACGCCTGTCCGAGGCCATCGACGCGGCGTGATGCCGGTACTGTAGCGCCGAGCCCATGCTCGGCTGCTTTTCCGGCAAAGGGCAGCCGAGCGTGGGCTCGGCTCTACAAACGTCACATGCGGCAACGGTCAGCCTGCCTGTGCTAGTTTTCCCGGCTCGACGAAGGCGCCCCCTGGCGCCTTTCCGTGGCAAGGAGTAATCGATTACATGCAGGACCCGATGTTCAGCACCCCCGCCGCCGAAATCCGCCGCGCCGGGGTCGATCTCAATGGACTGATGACGGTGCTGGGCAAGCACCTGTATTCCACCCCGATGGTGGCGCTGCGTGAGCTGGTGCAGAACGCGCACGATTCGATCATCCGTCGCCGTATCGAGCAGCCCGGCATCCAGAGTGTGTCGCGCATCGACGTGCAGGTCGATGTCGCCGCCGGCGTGCTGCGCATCACCGACACCGGTGCCGGCCTGACCCGGCAGGAAATCCACGATTACCTGGCCACGGTCGGTGTCGGTTACACCCGGGGCCTGCGCCAGGACGGCGAGGATAACCAAGGCCTGATCGGCATGTTCGGCCTGGGCTTCCTGTCGGCCTTCGTGCTGGCGCGCCGTGTCAGCGTGCGTACCACCTCCTATCAAGCGCCGGAGCTGGGCCACCTGTACGTGTCCAGCAACGCCGAGCAGTACACCGTCAGCGACGTGCCGGCACGCGCGATCGGCACCGAGGTCGAGCTGGAGCTGCATCCGGACTTCCTGCCGCTGGCCAACGAAGCGCGCCTGCACGAGGTGCTGGGCCGCTACTGCGCGCTGCTGTCCGAGCCGATCTTCATCGGTGCGGCGACCGCCGCGATCAATCCCGAGCCGCCGCCGTGGCGCGGGCAGGGGGACGTCGCGCTGCATCCGGTGCAGGCACGCCGCCAGGCGCAGCAGTTCGCTGCCCGCTTCGAACACGATTTCGAGCCCATCGTGACGATGCCGCTGCAGTCCGATGGCAGCAGTGATGCCGTCGGCATGCTCTGGGTGCAGGACGGTGCCACCTACGGCACCAGCGACAACCGCAACCTGTCGGTGTTCGTGCGCGGCATGCTGCTGGACGACGACGCGCGCGACCTGCTGCCGCCGTGGGCCGGCTTCATCGGCGGGGTGATCGAATCGTCGAAGCTGACCCCGACCGCCAGCCGCGAGGACCTGCAGCGCGATGACCACTATCGCGCCGTACAGCACGCCCTGCTGGAAGCGCTGATCGATGGCCTGGCCGACGTCGCGCGGCAGCAGCCCGAAGCCTGGCGACGCGTGCTCAGCCGCCACAACGAAGCCCTGCTGGGCGCGGCGCTGTGCGATGAGCGCCTGTTCGACCTGCTGCTGGAACACGTGCGCGTGCCGACCTCGCAGGGTGACCTGCCGGCCAGCGCGTTGCCGGCGCGCGGCGCGGTGCATGTGATCCTCGACAACGGTGGCGGCTTCGAGGAAATGCTGTTCCGTGCGATGGGCGTGCCGGTCGCGCATGGCCATCGCTATGCGGTGGTGCCTTTCCTGCGCCGCTGGGCCCAGGCCAAGGGCCTGCGCCTGGTCGAACTCGGTACCGAGCAGGGCAATCGCGCACTGTTCCGCACCGACGACAGCCTTGGCGATACGCAGTTGGCCTGGCTTCGCGAACACCTGGGCGATGGCGAGCAGCTGCTGCCGGCGCGGTTCAGCCCCGAGGCGCTGCCGGTGGTGGTGGTGCCCGACCGCGAAGCCGAACTGAAACAGCGCCTGGAAGACGACGAGAACGACAAGCGCGTATCGATGGCCGCATTGCGGCTGGCGCGCCAGTTCACCGCGCGCATCGAGGCGCGTGCACCTTCGCGGCTTTACCTCAACCTGGACAATCCAGCGGTGCAGGCCTTGCTGCAGGCCCAGCGCGATGGCCACCCGCAGGCCGCAGCGGCCGCGCGCCTGCTGCGCTCGCTGAAGATCATCGTGTCCGCGCAGGGCCGGCCGTTGCAGCGCAGTGCGGCGACGCCGGGCCCCGATCTCAATGGTGCATTCACTGATATTGCCGGTGCCCTGCAGCAGATGCTGCGCTGAGCACCGCCCTCTCTCATCCAGCCTTCGCTAGACAGGAGCATTACCCCCATGGATATCTGGAACTGGGTCGAAAAACTGCAGGAAGACCTGCGCCAGGCCGGGCAGGCACAGAACGCCCACCTGCTGACCCGCCTTGCCGATGAAGTCAGTGAACTGCAGGTCGACCGCGTCGATGCGTTGCTTCCCGAAGCGCGCGCGCTGGGCAAGGCGCTGGACAACCCCTGGGTCGACGTCTACGTCGGTCATTGGGCGCTGCGCAACCGCGTCGGCAACCGTGTCGAGGGTGAAAGCGCGCTGGGCGAGTCGGTGGCGCTGTTCGAGCGCGCACACCGCGCCGATACGCTGGATTGCCCGCAGTCGATCTGCGTCACCCAGGATCTTGCCGCCTGCTACGGCAACATCGATGGTCCGGGCTGGGTGCCCGAGCGCATCGAGGTCTGCGACGAGACGCTGGGCCGCATCGACCCGAGCTGGGCCTGCTTCCAGTGCCTGAGCTGCGAGAAGGCCGACGCGCTGCTGGACGACGGCCGCGGCCAGGACGCGCTGGATTACCTGCAGGTGCAGGCGGCGGCGATCCAGGCGCGCGGCAAGGAAGTGTTCGACAGCTTCCCGGAAATGCAGATCAAGATCCTGCTGGCCAGCGGCCGCGCGGCGGAGGCGCTGGCACTGATCGAGCAGCGCGAGGCCGAAGTAGCCGCCGCAGGCGAATACGAGCCGGCCAACTGCACCGTGCCGCGCCGACTGTCCAAGGCCTGGGCACTGGCCCAGCTGGGACGTGATGAAGAGGCATTGCAGCAACTGGTGCCCTGGAGTGAGCTGACGCCGAACCACTGGCGGCTGTGGGCGAATACCGCTTCGACGCTGTGCAGTCGTGATGGCGAACGCAACACCTGGGATCTGGGTACGCGCTTCAACACCATCATCGAGCACTTCGCCGCTGTTGGCGCGCATCGCCTGGTGATCGAGATCGCTGCACTGAGCCTGGAACTGGCGCTGCAGCGCGGTGCGCGCTGGGTGGCGCAGCGCCAGCTGGGTCTGGCCCGCACCCATCTGGCGCAGCTGCGGCAGGACCGTGGCGCTGCCGCGCTGGTGGCTGGCTTGGCGGCACGGATCGAGGCGCTGCCGCAGATGGCACCGCTGCCGGTGCCTGCCGATGAACTGCTGGCGTGGCTGCAAGCGCAGGGCGAACAGAACCAGTCACGCGATCCCGAGCGTGAAGCGCAGTGGCTGCTGCAGGCGCACGCCGAGCGGCCGGATGACGGCGCATTGGCCGAGGTCGCCGCGTCGGCGCTGCATGCCTGTGGCGCGAAGAGCGAAGCGCAGGCACTGCTGTGGGACTTCGTGCGCGGCCACGCGCAGGAAGATGGTGCAGCGGCCTACACGCTGATGCGTTGGCTGGCCGAGCAGGGCGATGATGACGGCCTGCGCAGGCTGGCCGCGACCTACCGCGACAGCGTGCCGGTGTTCGCGCACTGGTGCGAGGTACAGCGTGCACGGCGCGCGTCCGACTGGCCGACGCTGGAGCAGGCCGCGCAGGCGTTGCTGGCGTTGTCGCCGGGCTCGAACGGTGCACGCGGGACGCTTGCCCGGATGTACATGGAGACCGGCCGCTTCAGCGAGGCGCAGGCCTGCTATGCGCAGCTGGTGGAACTGCTGGAAGAGCCAAACGCCGCGCACTGGGACCACATGAGTGCGGCCAGCGCGGCGCGCGACTGGGATGCGGTGCGCCGCTCGGCAGCAGCGATCGGCATGGAGCTGTCCAGCCAGCAGGGCGTGGTCGAAGAGCCGTGGGGCTGGGTGATCATCCGCAGCGAAGAAGGCGGCGAGCCGATGGAGTACTACGCCCGCCGCAGCGGCCCGGTGACCGCGCGCATCGTCGAGAACGCACCGGCCAACCGTGCGCAGCAGGTGGGTGACTGGGTGGTGTTCGACGCCGGCCTGGTGCACCCGGCACCAGAAGACGAAGCGGAGCGCGAGCACTTCATTCCGACCTATGCGCAGGTGCATGTGCTGGAGCGGGGTGGTTTCGCACGCAGCTGGCTGGTCGACGGCGCGCACCCCGGTGAAGATGCATGGAACGCCTTCGTGGAAGCCGCCGAGGCACAGGGGTGGCAGGTGTGGTCGCACAGCCGTGCGGACTACACCGTGACCGATCCGGACGCGGAAGACGGCACGCTGCCGGGTCTGCTGTTCACTGTCGCCCAGCCGCAGGATCACGCGCCGCTGGCACTGCATCGTTTCCTGCAGCAGGCTACGGCGGATTGGGCGCACCCGCACTGCTGGCTGCGCCTGGCCGAGGCCTGCGACCAGGACCGCCAGCCGCACCTGGATGCGATCGAGCGGTACGGGCTGTAATCTCTGCTGCGCTGCGGGCTCGCCGGGCACGGCCCGGCGCTACGCCTACGTGTTGCCGGTAGTGGGGGGGGGGGGGGGGGGGGAGAAGGGGGGGGGGGGTTTTTTTTGTTGCGGCGATACCTC
>NZ_JBYOLA010000037.1:0-24807 GCF_057799055.1 Stenotrophomonas sp. 14P6.2.3 | reverse complement strand
TGCCTTCCAGTGCGGCCTGCGCGCGCTGCGCTTCGGCCTTGGCCCGGCGCTGGTCTTCGGCACGCGCGCTGGCGGCCAGTTCGGCGTCGGACATTTCAACTTCCTTGCCCGGCAGCAGGGTGTAGAAGTCGTACTGGGTGGCCGCCGGCTTTTCCGGTTCAGCCGGCTTCGGCGTGGCCGGTTGTGCGGCCGGCTGGGTGCCGACATCGCTTTCGCCATCGGCCACCGGCGCCGGCTGCGCGTTCGGGTTCGGCTGCGGACCGGCGCGCAGGAAGCCATCGCCCTCGCCCTTGAACAGGTTCGGCGCCGCCAGGAACACCACGGCGGCGATCGCCACGCCGGCAACCAGCCACACCCATCCGGGCGTGCCTTGGCTGCTGTTGCGCCGAGCCTGTGTCTTGCCGCGTCGTGCTGCCATGTCTACTGCGTCTCCTGAGACTTACATTTTTTCCGGGGCGGAAACGCCCAGGAGGTCGAGGCCGTTGGCCAGTACCTGGCGCGCTGCGCAGGCCAGGGTCAACTTGGCATTGCGATCGGTCGCGTCGTCCACCAGCACCGGCGTCCCGTGATACCACGTGTGGAAGGCGTGTGCCAATTCGCGCAGGTACTGCGCGACCAGGTGCGGCTCCAGCGCCACGCCGGCCGCTTCCACCACTTCCGGATAACGCGAGATCTCGTTCATCAGGGCCAGCGATGCGTCATCGTCCAGACGGCCCAGGTTGGACAGGCCAGTACCCTGTTCGTAGACCAGACCCTTCTCCTGCGCCTGGCGCAGCAGGCTGCAGACGCGGGCATGGGCGTACTGCACGTAGAACACCGGGTTGTCGTTGCTCTGCTGGCGGGCCAGGTCGATGTCGAAGGTCAGCTGCGAATCGGGCTTGCGCGCGATCAGGAACCAGCGGGTCGCGTCGCGGCCGGCTTCTTCGATCAGGTCGCGCAGGGTGAAGTAGCTGCCGGCACGCTTGGACAGCTTCACTTCCTCGCCGCCGCGCATGACGGTCACCATCTGGTGCAGCACGTATTCCGGCCAGCCCTGCGGGATGCCCACTTCCATGGCCTGCAGGCCGGCACGCACGCGCGCCAGCGAACCGTGGTGGTCAGCGCCCAGCTCGGTGATCGCGCGCTCGTAGCCGCGCTGCCACTTCGACAGGTGGTAGGCCACGTCCGGCACGAAGTAGGTGAAGGTGCCGTCGGACTTGCGCATCACGCGGTCCTTGTCGTCACCGAAGTCGGTGCTGCGCAGCCACAGCGCACCGCCTTCTTCATAGGTATGGCCCGACGCCTGCAGCTTGGCTACCGCCTCGGCCACCTTGCCGTCGGCGTACAGCGAGCTTTCCAGGAAGTAGATGTCGAAATCCACGCCGAACGCGGCCAGGTCCAGGTTCTGCTCGTTGCGCAGGTAGGCCACGGCGAAGCGACGGATCGCCTGCATGTCGTCCGGGTCCTTGGCGCCGACCACGAGGGTGCCTTCCAGGTCGACGCTGGCGCCGGTCATGTAGGCACGTGCCACGTCGGCGATGTAGTCGCCGCGGTAGCCGCCTTCCGGCCAGCCTTCCTGGTCCGGTGCGATGCCCTTCACCCGTGCCTGGGTCGACAGCGCCAGGTTCTCGATCTGCACGCCGGCATCGTTGTAGTAGAACTCGCGCTTGGCGTTCCAGCCGTTGGCATCGAGCACGCGTGCCACGCAGTCGCCGATGGCAGCGGCGCGGCCGTGGCCGACATGCAGCGGACCGGTCGGGTTGGCCGACACATACTCCACGCCCACCGTGCGGCCATTGCCGGACAGGTTGCGGCCGTAATCGGCGCCTTCCTTGATCACGGTGACGGCTTCACGCTGGTACGCGGCCGGCGCCAGGTGGAAATTGATGAAACCGGGGCCGGCGATCTCGACCTTGCTGACGTCTTCACTGCGCGGCAGCGCCTCGACCAGCGCCTGTGCCAGTGCGCGCGGATTGCTGCGCGCGGCTTTGGCCAGCAGCATCGCGGCGTTGGTGGCGAAGTCGCCATGGTCGCGGGTCTTCGGGCGCTCGACCACGAAGTCCGGCGGCAGGGAGTCGACGGGCAGGGTGCCATTGGCGCGCAAGGCTTCGATGCCTTGGCTGATCAGGGCGCGGAGGAGATTTTTCACGAGGCCTGCTGTGAGAATGAGCGGCGGAATCGCCCATTTTAGCGCAGATGCCGGCTTCTACGCTGACCGAGGCCTGCCTGTCAGGGCACGCGTGGCCGCCTGCTGCTGCGGGGCTCATCCGACCAGGCGGGCCTGAAGCGGCGGTAGAAGACCCCGTTCAGCAAACGAAACGGGACGCCCTTCGCCCACCACGAAGTGATCCAGCAGGCGGATGTCGACCAGTGCCAGGGCCCGTTGCAGCTCCTCGGTGATCTGCGCGTCGGCGGCCGACGGTTCCGGGTCGCCGGAGGGGTGGTTATGGCTGAGGATGACCGCGGCGGCGTTGTGCAGCAGGGCTCTGCGCACCACTTCGCGGGGGTACACCGGGGCCGCGTTGATGGTGCCGGCGAACAGTTCCTCGCAGGCGATCAGGCGGTGGCGGTTGTCCAGGAACAGGACCACGAACAGTTCCCGCGCCTGCCCGCGCAGGCGGTGCTGCAGGTAACGACCGACGGCCGAAGGGTTGTTGCCGACTGCTTCGCCCTGCTGCAGTTCAGCGGCCAGGTAGCGGTGGGCCAGCTCCAGCCCCGCAGCCAGTGTGCAGCTGCGAGCCGGCCCCAACCCAGGCAGTTTCGACAGTTCGCGGGCAGGGCGGTCCAGCAGCACCCGCAATGGACCGTGGGCGAGCAACAGGTCGCGCGCGGTCTGCACCGCGTCCCGGCCGCCAAAGCCGGAACCCAGGAACAGGGCCAGCAGTTCGGCGTCGGACAGTGACGTGGGCCCCCGGGCCAGCAGCTTCTCGCGGGGGCGCTCTTCTTCGGGCCATTCATGGATGGGCATGGTGCCCATCATGGCGATCATCGCCGACCGCTCCCATAAGCGCTTGCCGTACCCGTGGGTCGGCCAAGTCCTCAGTCGCGCCGGGTCTGCAGGTAGTCGTACAGCTCCTGGTTGTTCTGCAGGCCCAGCTTGCGCATGGCTTCGGCCTTCTGCCGGCTGATCGTCTTCGGGCTGCGCCCGCTGCGGTCGGCGATGGCATTGATGTTCAGGCCATCGGTCAGCAGTTGCAGCACTTCCAGTTCGCGTGTCGACAACGCAGCCGGTGGATGCGGGAACAGCAGATCGCGGGCCTGCAGGTGGCGCCGCAGCTGATCGGAAACGAATATCTGCCCTGCCATGGCGGCATGCAGGGCCTGCGGCAGCTCGGCGAAGTCGGCGCTCTTGTCGACCAGGCCGTGTACGCCATCGCGTAGCAGGCCATCGAGCAACCCCGGGTGCCTGGCCCCGGTCAGCACCACCACGGGAAGTTCGGGATGGCGTTGGCGCAGCACGGCCAGCAGTTCGGGACCATCCGGGCCCGGGCCGGGCATGGACAGGTCGGTGAGTACGGCATGGCAGGGCTGCTGTATCAGCAGCTGCAGCAGTCCAGCACCGTCGGCAGCGGCACCGGCCACGTCCATCTGGTGACGCTCGAGCACGATTCGGATGCCGTGCAGGACGACCGGATGGTCGTCGGCAATGATGATGCGCGGTTGCACGGGGAACTCCTGGGAAATCGAACGGCACACCTGGGTGGCCAGCGATGATTCTGCAAAGCGGGGACGCGAAGAGGTATAGGAAAGTTCCGAATCGGCATGCAGCAAACCCGGAAAACTCCCTGGGGGCTGTCCATGTGCTGATAGCCGCCCGCTATGTGCCGCGTGCACCGGGAGGTTGCTGGCCTTCGGGTAAGCTAACGCCCTCGTTTGCACAGGAATTCCAGGTGGCTGATTCTCCCAACGCTTCCCCGACGCGGATCCGCGCGCTGGAAGGCCAGAAACTGCTCTTGTGTGTCGGCGGCGGGATCGCGGCCTACAAGGCCCTGGAACTGGTTCGACGCCTGCGTGATGCCGGTGCGCTGGTACAGGTGGCGATGACGGCCGGCGCCCAGCAGTTCGTCACACCACTCAGCTTCCAGGCCCTTTCCGGCCAGCCTACCCGCACCACGTTGTGGGACAGCGCCGCCGAACAGGCCATGGGCCACATTGAACTGGCACGCTGGGCCGATCGCATCGTGATCGCGCCGGGTACCGCCGACCTGCTGGCACGCCTGGCCCAGGGCCACGCCGACGACCTGGTCAGCACCCTGTGCCTGGCCAGCACCGCGCCGCTGACCGTGTGCCCGGCGATGAACCATCGGATGTGGCTGCATCCGGCCACCCAGGCCAATATCGCCCTGCTGCGCCAGCGTGGCGCGCAGGTGATCGGTCCGGTCGATGGGCCGCTGGCCGAAGGCGAATCCGGCCCCGGCCGTCTGGCCGAGCCGGGCGACATCGTCGCCGCCCTGGCCGCCAACGGCACTGCTGCCGCAGCCGCTGCGGCGCCGGAAACGCATGCGCTGCAGGGTCTGCGCCTGCTGATCAGCGCCGGCCCGACCTATGAAGACATCGATCCGGTGCGTTACGTGGGCAACCGCAGCAGCGGCAAGATGGGGTACGCGCTGGCCGCTGCTGCCGCCGGGCTCGGTGCCCAGGTGGTGCTGGTCAGTGGCCCGGCGCAGCTGCCGACGCCGCCCGGCGTGCAGCGCATCGATGTGCGCTCTGCGGCGCAGATGCGCGAGGCGGTACTGAATGCGCTGCCGGCCGACATCTACATCGGTGCTGCTGCCGTTTCCGATTACACCCCGCGCCAGGTGGCCGCGCAGAAGCTGAAGAAGACCGCCGACAGCCAGTCGCTGGTGATCGAGCTGGTGCGCACCCCGGACATCCTGGCCGAGGTTGCCGCGCAGACGCAGTCGTTGAAGCTGGTGGTCGGCTTTGCCGCCGAGACCCACGATGTGGAGAAATATGCGCGCGGCAAACTGGTCGACAAGCGCCTGGACCTGGTGATCGCCAACCAGGTGGGCATCAGCGGCGGTGGTTTCGAAAGCGACAACAATGCCGCCACGGCCTTCTGGCAGGATGGCGAACAGGTATTCCCGGCTACTTCCAAGCGTGAGCTGGCCGAACAACTGCTGGCGCTGATCGCGCGGAGACTCCAGGCATGACCCAGGCAAGCAACACCCACGGATTCACCCCACAACCGTTGCAGGTCAAGCTGCTCGACCCGCGCTTCGGTGACAGCTGGCCGCTGCCGGCCTATGCCACCGAAGCCAGCGCCGGCATGGATCTGCGCGCGGCGCTGGAAACCGCGCTGACCCTGCAGCCGGGCGATACCGCACTGGTCCCCAGCGGGCTGGCCATCCATATCGCCGACCCGCATCTGTGTGCGGTGATCCTGCCGCGTTCGGGCCTGGGCCACCGCCATGGCATCGTGCTCGGCAACGGCACCGGCCTGATCGACGCCGACTACCAGGGGCCGCTGCTGATCAGTGTCTGGAACCGTGGCCGCGAGGCCTTCACCATCGAGCCGGGCGATCGCATCGCGCAGCTGGTGGTCGTGCCGATTGCCCGCGTCAGCCTGCAGGTGGTGGATACTTTCACCGACAGCGTGCGGGGAACGGGTGGATTCGGCCATACCGGGGTGCGTTGACAGGGGACATCGATGAGCGGCATCGGGGAAGCACAGCGGGGAAAGTCGTTGGGACGGAGCGCGCCATTGCTGGGTGTGCTGCTGGTACTGCTGGCCGCGTGGTTCGGCTGGAGCGCGGTACAGCAGTGGCGGCAGGCAGCCAGCGGGGACGCGCTGGAACAGGCGCGCGACCAGGCCGTGCAAGGGCTGCAGCAGGCCGCCTCCGGCCAGTTGCAGCAGCTGCAGCAGCAGTTGAAGGGCGACCGCGTCCAGCAGGCCCTGCAGGCGGGTGATGCCGCCGGCGCCGCGCTGGCGCTGCGGGAAAGCTGGACCGGCGTCGAGCAGGTGGAGGTGCTGGGCGCTGACCTGGCCGCGGGCTACGCAGATGCGGCCACCTTTGGATATGCACGCCTGGCCCTGCTGGAATCGGCGCTGGCCGATGGCAAGGCAACCCTGCGCGTGGTCCGCGATGGCGGCGGCAACCGCCTGGGTCTGGCCGCGCCGGTACAGCTGGCCGGTGTCGGACCGGCGGTGGTGTATGTGCGCCAGCCGCTGCTGCGGTTGACCGCGCCGCTGGACCAGGTGCGCGCCCCCGGCAACGGCTTCCTGGCGCTGCGCCAGGGAACGCACAACATCGTGGTGCAGGGCGATACCGGCCTGTCCGAGAGCGCCGAGGCAATGGCGCGCCCGGTGGCCGGAACCACGCTGCGACTGGCCGCCGGGGTACCCAATGTGGAACCCGGTCCACTGGGACTGGGAGCCCTGGCCAGCGCGATTGTCGCCCTGCTGCTGGCCTTCATCGCGGTACTGCTGGTGGTAGGCCGTGGCCGACTGCCGAAGTCACTGCCGCTGCCCAGCCGGCGCAGCGCGGTGGCCGACGCCGATCACGGGCCGACCCTGCGTGAAAGCCTGCAGATGGTCCCGCCGACCGTACCCGGCGAGGCAGTGGCCGAGGCTGCGCCGCCTCCGCCGCCACCGGTTCCCGCCGAGGAACTGGCTGCGGGCATCTTCCGCGCCTACGACATCCGCGGCGTGGTCGGCAGCGAACTGACGGCGCGCACCGCCGCGCTGATCGGCCAGGCCATCGGCACCGTCGCCCTCGAGCAGGGCCTGCGCGAGGTGGTGATCGGCCGCGATGGCCGCCTGTCCGGTCCGGAACTGTCGGCGGGGCTGGCCGAAGGCCTGCGGCGTGCCGGCTGTGCGGTGATCGATATCGGCCTGGCTCCGACCCCGGTCGTGTATTTCGCCGCCTTCCACCTGCGCACCGGTACCTGTGTTGCGGTCACCGGCAGCCACAACCCGCCGGACTACAACGGTTTCAAGATCGTCATCGGTGGTGAGACCCTGTCCGGCGATGCGATCACCGACCTTTACCAGCGCATTGTCGAAGGCCGCCTGGTGCAGGCGGCGGAACCGGGTGACTACCAGCAGCGCGAGGTCAGCGCCGACTACATCCAGCGTATTGCCGATGACGTGCAGCTGGACCGCCCGCTGAAGGTGGTTGCCGATGCGGGCAACGGCGTGGCCGGTGCCTTCGCGCCGCAGCTGCTGGAAGCGATCGGCGCCGAAGTCATTCCGTTGTACTGCGATGTCGACGGCACCTTCCCCAACCACCACCCCGATCCCAGCGAACCGGCCAACCTGGAAGACCTGGTGCAGACGGTCAAGCGCTTCGGCGCCGACCTCGGCGTGGCGTTCGATGGTGATGGCGATCGCCTTGGCGTGGTCACCGCTGAAGGCAAGATCATCTACGCCGACCGTCTGCTGATGCTGTTCGCCGCCGACGTGCTGATGCGCAATCCGGGCGCGATGGTGATCTACGACGTGAAGTGCACCGGCAAGTTGTCCGATCACGTGCTGCGCAATGGTGGCAGCCCGTTGATGTGGAAGACCGGGCACTCGCTGATGAAGGCGAAGATGCGCGAGACCGACGCCGAACTGGCGGGCGAGATGAGCGGCCACTTCTTCTTCAAGGAGCGCTGGTTCGGCTTCGACGATGGCCTGTACGCCGCTGCACGCCTGCTGGAGATCCTGGCCCAGCGCGAAGAAACGCCGGACGAAGTGCTGGCCGAACTGCCGGAAATGGTGGCGACGCCGGAGCTGAAGGTGCCAGTGGCCGAGGGAACCCCGCATGCGTTGGTGGCGATGCTGGTGGCTGCTGCGCAGTCGCCGGACAACCCGTATGTCGGCGGTCGCCTGTCGACCATCGACGGCCTGCGGGTGGACTTCGCCGACGGCTGGGGCTTGGTGCGCGCGTCCAATACCACGCCGGTGCTGGTGCTGCGCTTCGAAGGCAACGACGAAGCGGCACTGGAGCGCATCCAGGCATTGTTCCGCAGCCAGCTGCAGCCGGTGCTGGGCGACACCCCGTTGGGCTTCTGAGCAGGGGCCGGGCTGCGCCCGGCACCCGCCGAATCCAAGGCAACAGCCGGAGCAACAGCGTGCATTTCGTGGGATGGCGGGGTGGGTCCGGTTGCGGGGGACGCCGTGAACCCATCCATGGGGGCTTGGCCGCGGCATCCATGCCGCGGACACCCCCGCAACCGGACCCACCCCGCCTTCGACAGATTTCCGCGATCTGTCGGAACAGCGTTCTGTGCTGCTGTTGGTAGGTGTCGACCTTGGTCGACACAGTAGATCCACGCCATGCGTGGATGCGCTTCAATGGATGTCCATCCACGCATGGCGTGGATCCACTTGTCTGGTGGGTGCCGACCGTTGGTCGGCACACCTCATCCCTTGAAACGCAACCCCACACCGGGCTCGGTAAAGAGGTAGCGTGAATCCAGCGCCGAGTCGCCCAGCTTGTGCCGCAGCTTGCCGACCAGGATGCGCAGGTAGTGGGTGTCGTGCTGGTGGGTGGGTCCCCAGATTTCCTGCAGGATCTGCGGCTGGGTCACCACCCGCCCGGCATTGCGCAGCAGCAGCGACAACAGCGCGTACTCCTTGCGGGTCAATGCCACCAGTTCGCCATCAATCGCCACTTCGCGGCGCACCAGGTCCACGTGCAGGTGGCCATCGTCGAACACCGGCGGCGTGCCATCGGTCGGTACGCTGCGTGTGCGCAGCAGCGCCCGCACCCGCGCCATCAGCTCCTGGGTACCGAAGGGTTTGGTCACGTAGTCGTTGGCGCCGTTGTCCAGTGCACGCACCTTCTCGGTTTCACCGGCACGCACGGTCAGCATGATCACCGGCACTTGGCTCCACTGCCGCAGCTGTTCCAGCACCTCGTGGCCTTCCATGTCCGGCAGGCCGATGTCCAGGATCACCAGGTCCATGTCCTCGCTGGCGGCCATCTGCAGGCCTTCCTGGCCGGTCGCAGCCTGGCGCACCTGGTAGCCCTGCGCGCGCAGGCTGATGTCCAGGAACCGGCGGATCTGGGTTTCATCGTCGATCACCAGCACGCGCGGGGCCGGCGCGCTGGCGTCAGTCGGGGTCGGACTCATCGTGGGAGGCTGGCTTGAGCAGGGGCAGGGTGATGCGGATCAGGGTACCGCGACCGTCGCGTCCGGGCAGCGCCTGCACGCTGCCGCCATGTGCGCCGATCATGCCCTGGCAGATGGTCAGGCCGAGGCCGGT
Organism: Stenotrophomonas sp. 14P6.2.3; assembly: GCF_057799055.1. Lineage (NCBI taxonomy): Bacteria > Pseudomonadati > Pseudomonadota > Gammaproteobacteria > Lysobacterales > Lysobacteraceae > Stenotrophomonas > Stenotrophomonas sp. 14P6.2.3. The sequence continues at coordinate 15,632 of NZ_JBYOLA010000037.1, read as the reverse complement.
GCCGTGGCGGCCGCGGTCGCCGCGTTCGACGCTGTAGAACATGTCGAAGATGCGCGCGCGCTCGTCGTCGGGAATGCCGGGGCCGGCATCGATCACGTCGATACGCAGCTGACCGTCCAGTTCGCGCGCCAGTACCTGCACGGCGGCATCGGCCGGCGAGAACTTGGCAGCGTTCTCCATCACATTGAACACTGCCTGCTCGACCAGTGCCGGATGCACCCAGATCGGCGCCAGCGTCGCCGGAATATCCAGCTCCAGCCGCACCTTCGGCTGGTAGCGCTGCAGGCGGCGGGCGGCCGAACCAATCAGCTCATCCACCCCTATCCAGTCGCGGTTGATCTTCAGGCCCTCGTGGCCCAACCGGGTCATGTCCAGCAGGTTCTGGATGTAGCGGTCCAGGCGTTCGCCTTCGACCAGGATGGTGTCCAGCAAGGCGCGGCGGTCGGCCAGATCCATCGCCGCGCCGTAGCTGGCCAGGCTGTCGGCCGAGCCGATCATCGCCGCCAGTGGCGAACGCAGGTCGTGCGACACCGAGGAGAGCAGGGCAGAGCGCAGCCGTTCGGTCTCGTTGCTGACGTGCGCCTGTTCCAGCTCGGCCACCAGGCGCGTGCGCAAGGCGGCCTGGGCGATGTCATCAACCATCGCTTCGGCCAGTTGGCGCTGTTCGGGCAGCAGCCGCGCCTGCGCACCCGGCAGGTACAGGCCGGCCACGCCGATCGCACGGTCCTCGCCGTCCAGCAGCGGCAGGAACCACCATTGCGCGCCAGCCAGCGTATCGGTGAAGCGGCCACTGGGCTGGCCATGGCGCAGGGCCCAGTCGGCAGCCGCCAGATCGGTGTCACCGGGCAGGTGACGGCCACCGGCCGCGATATCGGCGCCGATCCGCAGCCAGGCCGGCACGTCCATGGCCTGTTCCAGCGCATGCCGGCCGGCCTGTGCCACTTCACCGTTGCCGGCCGCACTGGCCAGCTGCCGGCCCAGCTGCTGGCGCGCGCGCGCATGGCGGTTGGCCGCGCGCAGGGCGATCACCTGCATGCGCAGGCGCGACGCCAGGCGTCCGGCGACCAGTGCCGCCGCCAGGAACAGGAACACGGTGATCACGCCCTGCCGCGCGCCGATGGCGAAGGTGAAGCGTGGCGCGATGAACAGGAAGTTGTAGGCGAGGAAACACAGGATGGCCGCCATCACCGCGACGCTGGCGCGGGTGCGCGCGGCTACCAGCACAACGGCCACGATGAACACCATCGACAGATCGGCCATGCCCACCCAGCGTTCCACCAGCCAAGCGACCGCGCAGGCCAGGCCGGTGGCGATCAGCGCCTGCAACGGCTCGTGGCTGACCCCGCGCATCGGTGGCAGCAGGCCCTCACGACGGGAACGCGCACGCGCCTGCGGCGTGCTGATGATGGTGATCTCGTAGTGCGCGCCGCGCTGGATCAGCTGCTGGGTCAGGGTGCGGTTGAACATCCGCGCCAGTGGTCGCTCGCGGGTGCGGCCCAGGACCAGCGTGGACACGCCGTTGTGCGCGGCGTGGTCGAGCAATGCGTCGGCGATGCTGGAGCCGTGCAGCAGCTCGGCGTCGCCGCCGAGGCGGCGGGCCAGCGCGAACGCAGCATCGATCTCGCGCCGGGTCGCCTCGTCCTGGCGGCGTCCCTGCACCGTCACCACCGTCCACGGTGCATCGCGGCGTTCGGCGATGCGTCGCGCCACCCGCACCAGGTATTCACTCTGGCCGCCGCCATCGATCGCCACCAGCACGCCACGTCGCAGCGGCAGATTGCTCTCACCGCGCGCGGCGCGGGCTTCGCGCAGGCTGCTGTCGACGCGGTCGGCCGCTTCCTGCATCGCCAGTTCGCGCAGCGCGGTCAGGTTGGCCGGCGAGAAAAACGCCTGCAGTGCCTGCGCGGCCTGCTCGGGCACGTACACCTTGCCCTGCTGCAGGCGCGCGATCAGCTCGCGCGGTGGCAGATCGACCAGCACGATGTCGTGCAGGCGGTCGAGCACGCCGTCGGGCACGGTCTCGCTGACGCGTACGCCGGTGATGCGCATCACCACATCGTTGAGGCTTTCCAGATGCTGGATGTTGACCGTGGTCCAGACGTCGATGCCGGCGTCCAGCAGTTCCATCACGTCCTGCCAGCGCCGTTCATGGCGGCTGCCCGGCGCATTGCGATGGGCCAGCTCGTCCACCAGCACCAGCGCCGGCCTGCGTGCCAGCACGGCGTCCAGATCCATCTCCTGCAGGTCGTGGCCATGGTAGGCCACGTCCTTCAGCGGCAACCGCGGCAACCCTTCCAGCAGGGCCTGGGTATCGGCACGGCCGTGGGTCTCCACCAGCCCCACTACCAGGTCCACGCCACGTCGCAGCTGTTCCTGCGCGCGGGTCAGCATCGCGTAGGTCTTGCCTACGCCGGGCGCAGCGCCGAGGAACACGGTGAGCTTGCCACCGGCTTCGCGTTGCAGGCCTTCCACCAGGGCATTGGCCTGGCGGGTCCGCAGATCAGTCATGGGAGCCGCTGTCATGGCCGCCATTGTGCGCGCAGCGGGTGCAGCCCTGCATCACGGCGCGCGTGCCGCGTGGTCCAGGGCGAAGTTCAGTGTCACCACGTTCACCCGTGGCTGGCCGAACACGCCCCATTGCCGGCCCCGCGTGTTGGCCTTCACCAGCGCCTGCACGCGCTCCACCGGCAGGCCTCGTGCACGCGCCACGCGTGCCACCTGCAGCTGTGCTGCCGCCGGCGACAGCTGGGGATCGAGGCCGCCGCCGGACTGGGTGACCAGATCGGCAGGTACCTGCGCAGGCGTTACGCCTTCGCGCGCGGCCACTGCCGCAGTGCTCGCCGCCACGCGTTCGGCCAGCGCCGGGTTGCTGCGAGCCAGGTTGGAACCGGCCGCTGCCATCGGGTCGTAGTTGGCCGCCGACGGTCGTGCCTGGAAGTAGCCATCGCCGGTGAATGGCTGCGACAGCCATGCCGAAGCACGCACCTGGCCGCTGCCATCACGCAGCAGGCTGCCTTCGGCCTGCGCCGGGAAGGACAGGCCGGCGAAACCGGTGGCGATGCCGGCGTAGACCGCACCGGCCAGCAGCAGGGTGGCCACGCCCAGGCCGATGGCCGGGCGCCAGCTGGCGCCATCCTGCAACGTGGCCACGCGCGCCTCGCTTTTCAGCTCGCGGGAAAGGGAAGGGGAGTCAGAACGGTTCATGCGCCGAATACCAGGACAAGAAGAAGGTCGATCAACTTGATTGCCGCGAACGGCAGCAGCACGCCACCCAGGCCGTACACCAGCATGTTCCGGCGCAGCAGCGCCGTTGCGGTGGCCGGGCGGAAGCGCACACCGCGCAACGCCAGCGGAATCAGGGCGGGAATCACCAGCGCATTGAAGATCAGCGCCGCCAGCACCGCATTGCGCGGGCTCGACAGCTGCATCACGTTCAACGCGGCCATCGCAGGCACGGTGGCGGCAAACAACGCCGGCAGGATCGCGAAGTACTTGGACACATCGTTGGCCAGCGAGAACGTGGTCAGCGCGCCGCGGGTGATCAGCTGCTGCTTGCCCACCTCCACCACCGCCAGCAGCTTGGCCGGATCCGAATCCAGGTCGACCATGTTGCCGGCTTCCTTGGCCGCCTGCGTGCCCGAGTTCATCGCCAGGCCGATGTCGGCCTGGGCCAGCGCCGGCGCATCGTTGGTACCGTCGCCGACCATCGCCACCAAGCGGCCACCGGCCTGCTCGGCACGGATGCGTGCCAGCTTGTCCTCCGGCCGCGCCTCGGCGATGTAGTCGTCCACACCGGCTTCGGCAGCGATCGCGGCGGCCGTCAGCGGGTTGTCGCCGGTGATCATCACCGTGCGGATACCCATCGCCCGCAGCTGTGCGAACTTCTCGCGCATGCCGTGCTTGACCACGTCCGACAGCTCGATCACGCCCAGCACATGGCGACCCTCGGCCACCACCAGCGGCGTAGCACCGTTGCGTGCGACCTGCTCCACGCGACCGGCCAGTTCCGCCGGTACGGTGCCGCCGAGCGCCTGCACATGGGCGCGGATCGCGTCGGCAGCGCCCTTGCGGATCTGCCGGCCGTGCAGCAGGTCGACACCGGACATGCGGGTCTGCGCGCTGAAGGCCAGGTAGTCGGCCCGATCCGGCTCGGCGGTGGTGCAGCCCTGTTCGCGGGCCAGGCGCACGATCGACTTGCCTTCCGGGGTCGGGTCGGCCAGCGAAGAGAGCAGCGCCGCTTCACGCAGCTGGTCGGCGTCGATCCCGGCCAGTGCATGGAAGTGGCTCGCCTGGCGGTCGCCGTAGGTGATGGTGCCGGTCTTGTCGAGCAGCAGCACGTCGACGTCACCGGCCACTTCCACCGCCTTGCCCGACTTGGCCAGTACGTTGGCGGCCAGCGCACGGTTCATGCCGGCGATGCCGATGGCCGGCAGCAGGCCACCGATGGTGGTCGGTATCAGGCACACCAGCAGCGCGATCAGCAGCAGCGGATCCACCTTGACGCCCACCGAAGCACCGATCGCCGGCAGCGTCGCCACCACCACCAGGAAGGTCAGCGTCATCGCCGCCAGCAGCAGGGTCAGCGCGATTTCATTCGGCGTCTTCTGCCGGTTGGCACCTTCCACCAGCGCGATCATCCGGTCCAGGAAACTGTGCCCCGGCTCGGCGGTGATGCGCACGACGATCTGGTCGGACAGCACCTTGGTGCCGCCGATCACGCCGGAGCGATCCGTACCCGCCTCGCGCAGCACCGGTGCCGACTCGCCGGTCACCGCTGCTTCGTTGATGGTGGCCAGGCCCTGCACGATCTCGCCGTCGGCCGGTACCAGCTCGCCGGCACTGACGATCACGTGGTCGCCGGGGCGCAGTTCCGCGGCGGGCACCTGGGTTTCACTTGCACCGGCCTGCGCCGACGCCAGACGGCGCGCCACCAGGTCCTGGCGGGCGCGGCGCAGCGAGGCGGCCTGACCACGGCCGCGTGCTTCGGCCACGGCCTCGGCGAAATTGCCGAACAGCACGGTGACCAGCAGGATCGCCGTCACCGCCAGGCCGAAGCCCAGTGGCGCGTTGCCGGTCAGGGTGATGATCGCGGCGACGACCGTGCCGGCCATCACCACCGCCATCACCGGGCTGCGCACCAGGTGCATCGGCGACAGCTTGCGTACGGCCTCGATGAGCGCGCGGCGCAGGCCGGCGGCATCGAGCAGGGCCGGGCGGGACGCCACGGAGGAGGAATGGTTTGCGGTTGCGTGACTACTCATGGGGTGTCCTCAGTGCAGTCCCAGGCTCAGGTGGTCGGCGATAGGGCCGAGTACCAGCGCCGGCATGAACTGCAGCACGGTCAGGATGACGATCACCGAGACCAGAGTCAGGGCGAAGGTCGGGGTTTCGATCTGCAGGCTGCCAGCCGATTCAGGGGCCTGCCGCTTGGCGGCCAGCTGCGCGGCCACCACCAGCGGGATGATCAGCAGCGGGAAGCGGCCCAGCAGCAACACCAGCGAGCAGCTCAGGTTCCACCACGGCGTGGCGTCGCCCAGGCCCTCGAAGCCCGAGCCGTTGTTGGCGTAGGCCGAGACATACTCGTAGAACACCTGGCTGATGCCGTGGAAACCGGGATTGGAGGTACCGGCCAGACCGGGCACGGCCAGCGTGATCGCGGTGAACAGCAGCAGGGTGATCGGCTGCAGCAGCACCAGCAGGGCCAGCAGGCGCACCTGTGGCGTCTCCAGCTTGCGACCGAACAGTTCCGGCGTACGGCCGGTCATCAGCCCGGCCAGGAACACGCCCAGCAGCAGGTACACGATGAACTGCTGCAGGCCGCAGCCGATGCCGCCCCAGATCGCGCTGACCAGCATGTTGACCATCGCCAGGCCGCCAGACAGCGGGCTCAGCGAATCGTGCATGCCGTTGACCGAACCGTTGGAGACCTGGGTGGTCACCGCCGCCCACAGCGCGGTGCCATCGGCGCCGAAGCGCACTTCCTTGCCTTCCATCAGCAGCGGCGTGGCCGCGCTGGCGCTATGGCCCTCGCTCCACACCATCGCGCCGGTGGACAGCAGCGACATGCCGAGCATGCAGCTGAACACCAGCGCGCCGAAACGACGGCGCCCGGTGAACGCACCGATCATGAAGATCACCGCCATCGGCACCAGCAGGATGCCGATCACTTCCAGCATGTTCGACACCGGGGTCGGGTTCTCCAGCGGGAAGCTGCTGTTCGGGCCATACCAGCCGCCACCATTGGCGCCCAGTTGCTTGGCCGCGACCATCGCCGCAACCGGGCCCAGCGGCAGCTTCTGCTGCGCCATGCCGGCACTGGCGTCGATCGGTGTGGCCTGCGGGCCACCGGCCATCGTGGAGGGCACGCCCTGGCTGGTCAGCAGCAGCGTCCATACCAGGCACAACGGCAACAGGAAGCGCACGCACAGGCGCACGACGTCCGCGTAGTAATTGCCCACCGCCACCTGGCGGTCATCGCCCGCGACAGGCGCGGTGACCGATTTCGGCGCACGCGAGAACAACGCACGCAGCGTCGCCACGGCCAGCGCCAGGCCCATCATCGGCGTCACCACCTGCAGGCCGGTGATGCCGGTCATCTGCGAGAAATAGGACAGCTGTGCCTGGCCGGAGTAGTGCTGCTGGTTGGTGTTGGTCAGGAACGAGATCATCGTGTGCAGCGCCGTGTCCCAGCGCATGTTCGGGATCTGGTCCGGATTCAACGGCAACCATGCCTGGGTCATGAACACGGCCTGGGTCAGCACCGCGATCACCACGTTGCTGAGCACGAACGCCAGCACGTAACCCCGCCAGGACATCGAGCGAGAGGGATCGACGCCGAGCACCCTGTACAGCGGCTTTTCGATCCAGTGGAACAGCACGTCGACCTTCATCGGCGTGCCGCGCATCACCCGGGCGAGGTACAGGCCCAAGGGCCAGGCCAGCAGCAGGCTGGCGGCAAGAATGGCAAGAATTTCAGTCATGGCAGGCTCCGCTCAGAACGACTCGGGCCGCAGCACGACATAAAGAAGATAGGCGGCGGCAACCAGCACCAGCACGCCACACAGCAACGACAGCCAGGGGGACATGGAATTGAGACCTGGTGGAACCCCTCCACCTCAGGCCGTCATCGTCGTCCCCACCCCCATAAACGCACTACGCGCCGGACCGGGCCGACGCGTAAAGAGTGCATAAATTCCGTGGGCCAACCCGTAACCAGCCCCGCCTGCTGTAGAGCCGAGCCTACGCTCGGCTGCTCATTCCCGAGGTCAAGCGGAGCCGAGCGTGGGCTCGGCTCTACCGGCAATCACGGGGCTTGGCTCGCCGGTGCCACGCCCTTCAGCTCGCGATAGCGCTGCAGGCTGCTCTCGATCTCGACCTTCAATGCCTGCTGCTGCTGTTCGAAACTGGCCAGCAGCCGCTGCTGCGACTGCAGCTGCGCATGGCGCTGGCTGATCGCCTGGGCCTGCTTGTCGGCCACCTTGCCGCCGGCCAGTTCGCGGTCACCGGCGGCAGCAAGCAGGGCCACCAGCGAATCGCGCAGGCTGGCCACGTTGTACTGGGCGGTCTTGAGGTTGTTGTCGAGCACCTCCTGGCGCTCGGCGAACACGCGCCGCAGCGCGTTCTCATCACCGTAGGTGGTCAGCATCGCCTGTTCGGTGCGCTGGCGGGTCTGCTCGGCCATCTGGTCCAGCTGGACCTGCGCCGCCGCCGTGCTGGCGGCAGCGCGTTCCTCATCGCTCAACGCGCGCTGCACCTGCGCATTGCGCAGGCCGCTGTTGGCGCTGAACTCATCGCGGGCGTGGTTGACCGCATCGGCTGGCAGCGCATCGCTGCAGATCCGCTCCTTGCCCTCGTTCCAGCAGTACAGCTTCTTGTCTGCAGCCTTGCCGCCGGACTGTGCCAGCAGCGTCTGCGGCATCACCAGCAGCAGGCTGGCGGCGACGATGGCAGGAACTCGGAACATGCGACCTTCCCCCTGGTGGTCAGCGCGTGGAACGGACGCCGTACTGGGCGCGATAGGCCTCCAGCGGCTGCCGGTAGCCTACAAGTTCCGGATTTCCGGACGCGAAATCAAGCAGGTCGGCCAGCGTCGCTACGGCGATCACCGGGATGCCGGCTTCTTCGGCCACGGCCTGTGCGGCGGAGCGATGGTCGCTGTCCGAGGCGATCTCCTGGCGGTCCAGGGCCACCACGATGCCGGCCGGAATGCCGCCCGCAGCGCGGATGATCGCCAGCGCCTCGCGGATGGCAGTGCCGGCGGTGATCACGTCGTCGACGATCAGCACGCGCTTGCCGGTCATGTCGGCGCCGATCAGCTGGCCGCCTTCACCATGGTCCTTCACTTCCTTGCGGTTGAACGACAGCGGCAGATCGCGGCCGCGCTGGGCCAGCTCGCATGCCATCGCGGTGGCCAGCGGAATGCCCTTGTAGGCCGGGCCGAACACCACGTCGTACTTGATCCCGGTGGCGTCGATGGCGTCGGAATAGCACGCGCCCAGCTGCGACAGCAGGGAACCGGAGTCGAAACGGCCGGCGTTGAAGAAATAGGGGCTCAGCCGGCCGGACTTGAGGGTGAACTGGCCGAAGCGCAGGGCATCGGCGGTCAGGGCCAGCTGCAGGAAACGGTGACGGTGGTCGCTCATCAAAACTCGATTCATCTTCATTTGGAGCGCAAATCCTAATCCAGCTGGGCTTTTCGCGCTCGTCCGGCTCCTTCACGCGGGTATCCGGGGCGGCCCCCGCGGGCTGCTCAGCCCGGCAGGCAACCGGTATGCTTGCCCGGTTTCCCGCCGTAGGTTCTTCCGCATGCGCATCATCAGTTTCAATGCCAATGGCATCCGTTCGGCCGCCACCAAGGGCTTCCTCGACTGGTTCCGTGGCCAGGACGCCGACGTCCTCTGCATCCAGGAGACCAAGGCCCAGGAAGACCAGCTGACCGACCCGATGTTCCGCCCGGACGGCCACCATTGCTTCTACCGCGATGCCATCACCAAGAAGGGCTACAGCGGCGTGGCGATCTACAGCAAGCGCGAACCGGACCAGGTCATCACCTCGCTGGGCTGGGCGCCGTTCGACGACGAAGGCCGTTACATCGAGGCACGCTTCGGCAACCTCAGCGTGGTCTCCTTCTATATACCGTCCGGCAGTTCGGGTGACCTGCGGCAGGGCTTCAAGTTCGAAGTGATGGAGTGGCTGCGGCCGATCCTTGAGGAGTGGGCGCGCAGCGGCCGCGACTACGTGCTGTGTGGCGACTGGAACATCGTCCGCTCGGCGCTGGACATCAAGAACTGGAAGTCCAACCAGAAGAACTCCGGCTGCCTGCCCGAGGAGCGCGACTGGCTCAACGCCCTGTGCGCCGACCACGGCCAGGCCACCGACGTAGCCACCGGTCGCGGCTGGGCCGATGCCTACCGCCTGCTCAATCCGACCGGCGAGGACTACACCTGGTGGAGCAACCGTGGTGCCGCCCGCGCCAACAACGTGGGTTGGCGCATCGACTACCAGTTCATCACCCCGGGCCTGCGTGACCGCCTGCGCAGCTGCTCGATCTACCGCGACCAGCGCTTCTCCGACCACGCACCGTTCATCGTGGACTACGACCTGTGACCGAGGCTGCCAAGCCGGCCGGCTACAAGGGCTGGGCCGGCATCAAGCGTGCGTTCGGCACGCCCTCGGCGCTCACCATGGCCCTGCTGGGCTTCGGCAGCGGCCTGCCGTTCCTGCTGATCGCCTCGCAGACCCTGTCCACCCGCTTGCGCGATGTCGGCCTCGATCTGGGCAGCATCGGCCTGATCAGCCTGGCCAGCTTCTTCTACCTGCTCAAATTCGTCTGGGCTCCCCTGCTGGATCGCTACGCGTTTCCGTTGCTGGGTTTCCTGGGTCGCCGCCGCTCGTGGCTGCTGGTCTCGCAGATCCTGGTGCTGGTGGGCCTGGTTGCACTGGCGTTCGTTCGGCCAGAGCAGGGTGTGTGGCCGCTGGTGGCCTGGGTACTGGTGGCGTCCTTTGCAGGCGCCACCCAGGATTCGGTGGTCGACGCCTACCGCATCGAGATCGCCCCGCAGACCGCGCAGGCCGCGTTGGCCGCCACGTATACGCTGGGCTATCGCATCGGCCTGATCCTGGCCGGTGCCGGCGCCTTGTACCTGGCACAGTTCGAAGGCTGGATCATTGCCTATCTGGCCATGGCTGCACTGATGATCCTGCCGATCATCACCACCCTGTTCTGCCGCGAGCCCGAGCGTCCGGCCAACGCCGTCCAGCGCCGCATCGACATTGCCGAAGCGTTCGTGCAGCCGATCACCAGCTTCTTCAGCCGCAACGGCATGGGGCTGGCACTGGCGCTGCTGGCGTTCGTCGGGTTCTTCAAGTTTCCCGACCAGGTCATCGGCGTGATGGCCGGACCCTTCTATCTCGACTCGGGCTTCGACAAGGCCGACATCGCTACGGTCTCCAAGCTGTTCGGCGTGTGGATGGGTATTGGTGGGGCGTTCATTGGCGGTATCGCCGTTGCCGCCTTCGGTTTCCGCCGGATGCTGCTTGTCGCGGCGCTGGGCGTAGCCCTGTCCAACCTGGCCTTCCTGCTGATGGCGCACAATCCGGGGCAGTTGTGGGCGTTCTACGCTGCGCTCAGTGCCGACAACCTGTTCCAGGGCTTCGCCGGCACGGTACTGGTGGCGTTCATGTCTTCGCTGACCGATCGCAACTTCACCGCGACCCAGTACGCCCTGCTGGTATCACTGGCCAATCTGCCGGGCAAGTTCGTCGGCGGCGTCTCCGGCTACATCGTGGAGGCCACCTCGTACAGCACCTTCTTCATGCTCAGCGCTGTCACGGTGGTGCCGACCATGCTGCTGCTGGCTTGGCTGTGGCCACGCATCCTTGATCGTGGGCCGTCACCCGCCGCCTGATTGCCTGTCCGCGCTTACTGCGGGATGATCGCCCCGACGCGCCGAGGGGGCGGTGCCTTGCGAACGGGGAAGTGAGCATGGCCGACGTAGTGCTGCGGGACCTGGACCCGCTGCTGCTGGAACGCATCAAACGGGTCTCGGTTGCCCGAGGCTGGACCCATGAACAAACCTGCGCGGTCCTGCTGGAGCAGGGCCTGTTCAGCAGTGAACTGGAGGTCCGCTCCGGTTTCGGCGATCCTGAAGTCGACGCCCTGTCGGACGCGATCGCCGCACTGCAGGCGCTTCCCGCAGGCCAAGGCTTCGACTAGCGCCCAGTAGATCCACGCCATGCGTGGATGAGCAGTCCCAGCAGATCCACGCCATGCGTGGATGGCGGCAACGCTCACGCCAAATGGATCGCCCCGAGAATCCGCGGCCCCTTCGCCCCGGTCACGCTCGGCAGGTTGCCCGCCAGCCCGTCCATCGTCCGCTGCGCCAGCCACGCAAACCCCATCGCCTCCACATACTCCGGGTCCAGCCCGTGCAGTGCCGTGGATTCGACCACCACGCCCGGCAGTCGCGCCGCCAGCCGCCGCATCAACTGCGCGTTGCGCACACCGCCGCCGCATACCAGTACCCGGCGGGTGTCCGGCTGCTGGGCCAGCAGCGCATCCACCACCGTCGCCGCGGTCAGCTCCAGCAGCGTCGCCTGTACATCGGCGGCGGCAAACTGGCCTTCCTCCATGTGCGCTTCGGCCCACGGCAGGTGGAACTGCTCGCGCCCGGTGCTCTTGGGCGGTGGCAGCGCAAACCACGGGTCGGCGCGCCAGCCGGCCAGCAGGCTGTCATCCACCGCACCACTGGCCGCGTAGGCACCGTCAGCGTCGAAGCTGCGCCCGGTATGGCGTTGGCACCAGGCATCCATCAGCGCGTTGGCCGGGCCGGTATCGAAGCCACGCACGACGCCTTCGCGCGGAATCAGGGTCAGGTTGGCGATCCCGCCCAGGTTCAGCACCGCGCGGTCTTCATCGGCCGCACCCAGCATGCCCAGGTGGAAGGCCGGCATCAGCGGAGCACCATGACCGCCGGCGGCAACGTCGCGGCGGCGGAAATCGCACACCGTGGTGATGCCGGTCAGTTCGGCGATGCGGTTGCCGTCACCCAGCTGCAGGGTGAACGCCGGATCGGCCAGCGGTCGATGGCGCACCGTCTGCCCGTGCGAGCCGATGGCCCGCACCTGCGAACGGTCGACACCGGCTTCGTCCAGCAGCTGGTTGGCGGCGGCGGCGAAGCTGATCGCAATCCGCGCGTCCAGCTCGCCCAGCTCCTCCAGCGACTGCAGCGGACCGCCTTCACCGAGGGCTACCAGCCGCGCCCGCAGTACCGGCTCCCAGCGGGCGGTCAGCCCATGCACGAAGCGGCAACCTCCGTCGGCTGGGAACTGCACCAGCGCGGCATCGATGCCGTCAGCACTGGTGCCCGACATCAGGCCCAGGTAAAGGGGAAGGGACGGATCGGCAGTGGTGTTCATGGCGGGCATAAAAAAAGGACACGGCAAGCTTGTGCTGCCGTGTCCTCCTTCGTCAACGCAGGGCTCAGCCGCGCTTGCGGCCTGCCGGCGCCTTGTCCTTGGTGCTGGCCACCTCGGTGGTCGCGCTTTCGGCGGCCGGTGCGGGGCTGGCGTCGGCGTAGATCAGCTTCTCCATGCCCTGGATGCGGGCCATTGCCGGCGCGGTCTGTGCCCGGAACGCCACCAGCTCGGCGCCCTTCAGCGGCTCCGGCGGCGGCATGGTCACCGTCAGCGGGTTGCGGTGCTCGCCATTGACCCGGAATTCGTAGTGCAGGTGCGGGCCGGTCGCCAGGCCGGTCGAGCCGACGTAGCCGATCACCGTGCCCTGGGCCACGCGCTGGCCGTTCTTGATCCCGGCAAAGCGCGACATGTGGCCGTACAGGGTGGTGTGGCCGCGGCCATGGTCGAGGATCACCACGTTGCCGTAACCGCGCTGCACGCCGACAAACTGCACCCGCGCGTCGCCGGCGGCCATGATCGGGGTACCGGTGCGCGCGGCGTAGTCCACGCCCTTGTGCATTCGCATCTTGCCCAGCACCGGGTGCTTGCGCGCGCCGAAGGTCGAACTCAGCCGCGCGAACGGGATCGGCATGCGGATGAAGCTTTTCTTCAGCGACCGGCCACTGATGTCGTAGTACTCGGACTTGCCGTTGCGGTCGAAGCGGAAGCCGGAATAGGTCTTGCCGCCGGTGGTGAAGGTGGCTGCCAGGATCTTGCTGGTATCGACCTTCTCGCCCTCGCGCCAGGTCTCGTCCATCACCACGCTGAAGCGGTCGCCCGGCTGCAGGTCCTTGGAGAAGTCGATGTCGTACTTGAAGATGTCGTCGGTCATCGTCGCGATCGCCGACGGTGACAGTCCGGCTCGGCGTGCAGCCGCATACAGCGAACTGGTGATCTCGCCGCTGGTGACCACCGTCCGCGTGGACGTCTCGCGCTTGGTCACCGTTTCCTTGATGTCATCGCCGCTCAGGCTCAGCTCGACCCGGTTGTCGGCGTCGCGGTCGAAGCGGATGCTGCGCAGGTCACCGGACAGCGGCATGTCGAAGGCGATCTCGGCGCCCGGGCGCAGCTTGGTCAGCGATTCGCGCGCACCCGGATGGTCCAGGACCCGGTGCAGGGTGGTCGCGGAGATGCCGGCCTTGTCGAACAGGTCGCTCAGGGTCTGCCCGCGCTGTACCCGCAGCACCTGCCAGCTGTCGCCGGGGATCTGCTGCTGGCGTGCCATTGCCAGTGGGGGCAACGGCAGGGCCAGGCTGGTGTGGCTGTCGGCGTAGGGGGCATCGATGGTGTGCGAGAAGCCCGGCACGATCGTGGCCACCAGCGCGCCGATGGTCACAAACAGGCTGGCGTGCATCCAATGACGGCGCGTCCAGCGCTCATTGAACGCAGCGGGGAGGTGTTGCCTCAGCTTCCGGTGCAGGGCGTTGTCGTGCAGGACATGGAGTCGTTCCTGGAAGCGCTGCTTGCGTGCGCGGCCTTGATCGGAATTGAGCATCAGATGTCGGTCTCTGGCTGACCCGGGAACGCGGGCCCAAACGCCGGTAACATAGACACCTAACAAATTCGCGTCAAACCCTTGTGCCTATTGGCTTTTGTGAAGCCGATCGGGTTAACTTCGCTTTAACACCCCACATAAGAAACGGCGTTGCCGGGAGTAGTCACGTGTCCTCGATTGAAGAAGCCCTTGCCCTGATCGGCCGCGGTGCCGACGAGATCCTCAAGCTCGAGGATCTGCGCGCGCGCCTGCAGGAAGGCCGCCCGCTGCGCATCAAGGCCGGCTTCGACCCCACTGCGCCTGACCTGCACCTGGGCCACACGGTGCTGCTGAACAAGATGCGTCAGTTCCAGGACCTCGGCCACCAGGTCATCTTCCTGATCGGCGACTTCACCGGCATGATCGGCGACCCCTCCGGCAAGAGCCTGACCCGCAAGCCGCTCAGCCGCGACGACGTGCTGGCCAATGCCCGCACCTATGAAGAGCAGGTGTTCAAGGTGCTGGACCGCAGCCGCACCGAGGTCCGCTTCAATTCGGAGTGGTTCGGCAAGATGAGCGCGGCCGACATGATCCGCCTGGCCGGCCAGCACACCGTGGCGCGCATGCTCGAGCGCGACGACTTCGCCAAGCGCTACGCCGCCCAGCAGTCCATCGCCATCCACGAATTCCTGTACCCGCTGGTGCAGGGCTACGACTCGGTGGCCCTGGAAGCGGACGTCGAGCTGGGGGGTACCGACCAGAAGTTCAACCTGCTGATGGGCCGTGGCCTGCAGGAGCACCACGGCCAGAAGCCGCAGGTGGTGCTGACCATGCCGTTGCTGGAAGGGCTGGATGGCGTCAACAAGATGTCCAAGTCGCTGGGCAACTACATCGGCATCAGCGAACCGGCCATCGACATCGTCACCAAGACCATGAAGGTGGATGACGCCCTGATGTGGCGTTGGATCGAGCTGCTGTCCTTCGATATCAGCCAGGCCGAAGCGGCATCCCTGCGCGAGCAGATCGCCGCTGGCCTGAACCCGCGCGTGGTGAAGCTGCGGCTGGCGCGTGAACTGGCCACCCGCTTCCATGACGCCGCAGCGGCCGAACAGGCGATTGCCGGCTGGGAAGCGGCTGTTACGGGGCAGGGCGATATCACCCAGCTGCCGCTGCAGGACGTGGCGATCCCGGCCGAGGGGCTGCGTATTGCCGCACTGCTGACCGCTGCCGGCCTGACTCCGAGCAACTCCGAGGCCAATCGCAAGCTCAAGGAGCGTGCGGTGAAGGTGGACGGCGAAGTGGTGGAAGACGGCCAGCAGGTGCTGCAGCCTGGCTTTGAGGGCCTGCTGCAGGTCGGCAAGCGCACCTTCGCCCGCGTGCGCCTGGTCGCTGCCTGACCGGGCGCAGGGGCCGGCGCAGCCGGCCCCTGCTTCTGCTCTTGTACAGCCGAGCCCACGCTCGGCTGCTTCTGCTCTCCGCGGAACAGTCCCTGCCAGGACCTTCTGGATGAACAGATGCAACATCCGATGAAAAAAGTTGCCACACCCCCTTCACAAAGGCCGCGAATAGGGACATACTTTCCCTCCCCCGTCGCAGGGGTCGCCAACAAGGGGCTTCAGCGACACAAGGGACGCCATCACCGCCGAACGAGATGATCGAACGAAAGGTGTTGACGGACTCGAAAAGTCCGGCATAATGGGTA
>NZ_JBYOLA010000036.1:0-25204 GCF_057799055.1 Stenotrophomonas sp. 14P6.2.3 | reverse complement strand
GCTGCCGCCGCCACCGCCAACGCGGCCGACAAGGCCAAGGTCGCAGCGACCGATGCCGCCGCGCACGCCAGCGACGCCACTGCCGATGCCGCGCAGAAGGTCGCCGACAAGGCTCGCGATGTGGCCGACGACGCCAAGGCCACCGCCGCCAAGGAAGAAGCCAAGCACTAAGGCCTTCGCGTTCGCCGGGCATGGCCCGGCGCTACCGGAAAAGCCGAGCACGGGCTCGGCTCTACAGGAAAAGCCGCGGCATCGCCGCGGCTTTTCTGCTTTCTGCTTTTCGCTTCTTCTGTTGATTCCGTGCTGGACGCGCACGGAAGCCGTCCAAGGCCGCGCGGGTGGGCTGCGCAGGGGTGTCCGCGGCATGGATGCCGCGGCCAAGCCCCCAGGGATGGGTTCACGGCGTCCCCTGCGCAGCCCATCCGCACGGCCCGCTCACGATGCAGACTCCGCGCCGACCACCACCAGGGGCTTCGCCGTTGGCTGTCACTTACGGCAGCGCGCGCGCCAGCATCCCCGCCACATCCACCCCGGCCGGCAGCGTGCCGAATGCCAACCCATGTTCGCCCTGCAGCCGGCTGCGGATGAATGCTTCTGCCATCGGACTGTGTGCACGCAGCAACAACGCCGCCTGCAGCAGCAAGGCCGTGCGTTCGCAGAACACCCGCGCCTGTGCCTCCTCCGGTGCCGCCGCATCGCGCCACTGCTGCAGCGCCGCCGCATAGCGCGCATCACGGTCGGCCACCGCCTCCAGTTCACCGCGCAGTGCCGCCAGCACCTCCGGTTCGCGCGCCAGCGCGCGCAGCACATCCAGGCACTGGATGTTGCCGCTGCCCTCCCAGATCGAATTCAACGGCGCCTGCCGGTAAAGCCGCGGCAACATCGATTCCTCCACGTAGCCGGCACCGCCCAGGCATTCCTGTGCTTCGTTGACGAACGCAGGCGCACGCTTGCATATCCAGTACTTGCCCAATGCCGTACCCAGCCGCGCAAGCGCGGCCTCGGCCGGATCGCTGCCGGTGTGATCGACCGCGCGCGCGATACGCATCGCCAGCACCGTGGCGGCTTCCGATTCCAGCGCCAGATCGGCCAGCACGTTGGCCATCAACGGATGGTCCATCAGTGGCTTGCCAAAGGTGCGTCGATGCCGCGCGTGATGCAGCGCCTGTGCCAGCGCCATGCGCATTTCCGCCGCAGCGCCCAGCATGCAGTCCAGCCGGGTCATCATCACCATGCCGATGATGGTGGCCACGCCACGCCCTTCCTCGCCCACCCGCCAGGCCTGCGCACCGCAGAACTCCACTTCACTGGAGGCGTTGGCCCAGTCGCCCAGCTTGTCCTTCAAGCGCATCAGGCGGAACGCATTGCGATCGCCGTCGGCCAGCCGCCGTGGCATCAACAGGCAGGTCAATCCGGCCGGCGCCTGCGCCAGTACCAGGAAGCCATCGCACATCGGTGCGGAGAAGAACCACTTGTGCCCGACCAGTCGATAGCGCTCGCCATCGATGGGTTCGGCGCGGGTGGTGTTGGCGCGCACGTCCGAGCCGCCCTGCTTCTCGGTCATGCCCATGCCCAGGGTGATGCCGGCCTTGTCGGCCACCGGCACATCACGCGGGTCGTATACCGGTGCAGCGGCCTTGCGCGACCACTCGGCCAGATGCGGCTGCCCGCGCAGCACGGCCACTGCGGCATGGGTCATGGTCAGCGGGCAGCTGGTGCCTGCCTCGGCCTGGTGGTGCAGGTAGCTCAGTGCAGCGCGCGCGACATGGGCGCCGGGCTGCGGCTCATGCCAGGACAGTCCTGCAACGCCATGCTCCTTCGCCGTCTGCATCAGCTGGTGGTACGCCGGATGGAATTCCACGGTATCGATGCGATGGCCCTGCGCATCGTGCGTGCGAAGGCGTGGGCGGTCGCGGTTGGCGTCGAAGCCGATGCGGTACAGCTCGTCGCCAGCCAACCCTCCGTACACCGCCAGGCGTGGCGCGAACGCTGCCGCACCCTCGCGCTGCACGGCCTCCATCAGTGCGATGTCGTCGGTCCACAACTGGCGACCGGCGAACGGTGGCGGCTGGTTGAGCACCACGTGGGTTTCGTAGGGAGCGCTGCTGTTGAAGCTCGGTCCACTCATCGGTTCCTTCCCCGCCGGCAAGAGGTGTGCGGCCCGATTGTGCCGTATCGTCCGGCAACCCCGCGTTCAGGCCGATTCTCGCCGCGTGCACGACCGCCACGCCACAGTGATGGCATGGCAGGCAATGACGATCTGGTGGTACTGCGGCCGGAAGGGCTGTACTGCGCGGCAGGCGATTTCCATATCGATCCCTGGCGGCCGGTACCGCGCGCGGTCATCACCCATGGCCATGGCGATCATGCGCGACCCGGCATGGGCGAGTACCACTGCAGCACCGGCAGCGTGCCGATCCTGCGCTGGCGCCTGGGCGATGTGCCGCTGCACGCACATGCCGAGGGCGTGCCGTTCGCATTGGGCCGGGTGCAGGTATCGCTGCATCCAGCCGGTCACGTGCTCGGCTCATCGCAGGTGCGCATCGACGACGGCGAGCAGGTCTGGGTGGCATCGGGCGACTACAAGCGGCAACCCGATCCCACCTGCACACCGTTCGAAGTGGTGCCCTGCGATACCTTCATCACCGAAGCGACCTTTGCGCTGCCGATCTATCGCTGGCCCGATACCCGCGCAGTGGCGGCCGAGATCGCCGCCTGGCGTCGCGAGTGTGCGCAGCGTGGGGAAGCGGCCGTGCTGCTCTGTTATGCACTGGGCAAGGCGCAACGTGTGCTTGCCGAGCTGCGCGCGGTGGATGACCAGCCTGCCTGGCTGCATGGCGCCATCGCCAACGGCGTCGCCGTCTATCGCCAGGCCGGTGTACCGATGCTGGAAACGCTCACGGTTGCCGAGCAGGGACGTCAGCCCGATGCCGCAGGCCAGCTGATCCTGGCGCCACCCTCGGCCGCCGGCACGCCCTGGCTGCGCCGGTTCGGCCGCCACCAGCTCGGCTTCGCCTCGGGCTGGATGCAGTTGCGCGGCAACCGCCGCCGCCGCAACGTCGACCGTGGCTTCGTGATCTCCGACCATGCCGACTGGCCTGCGTTGCTGCAGACCATCACGCAGACCGGGGCGCGGAGGATCATCGCCACCCACGGCAACACCGATGCGCTGATTCCGTACCTGCGCGAACGCGGCATTGCCGCCGAAGCCTTCCGCACCGATTTCGGAGGCGAGGAATGAAGGCCTTCGCCGCGCTGTACCAGCGGCTGGATCGCAGCACCGCGACGCTGGACAAGCGCGCGGCATTGATCGACTACTTCCAGCATGCACGACCGCACGACGCGGCGTGGGCGCTGTACCTGCTCAGCGGTGGCAAGGTGGGCGGCGCGCGCCGCAAGATCGCAGGCAGTGGCGAACTGCGGACGTGGATCGCTGAAGAATCCGGCCTGCCGCCATGGCTGGTCGAGGACAGCTACGCGCAGGTCGGCGACCTTGCCGAAACGCTCACGCTGCTGCTGGATGATCCTGCCAGCGAAGGCGAGGATCGCCCCCTGGCCGACTGGATCGAACAGCACCTGCTTGCCGTCGCCAACCAGCCGGAGCCCGTGCGTCGTGCCGCTGTAGTCGAGGGCTGGCGACAGCTTGCATCGGCCGAACGCCTGGTCTTCAACAAGCTGCTGACCGGCGCACTGCGCGTTGGCGTGTCGCAGCGCGTGGTGCAGCAGGCATTGGCCGAATGGTCCGGGCTGGACATCGCCCGCATCGCCCAGCGCATGCTCGGCGACTGGGTGCCCTCCCCCGGCCTGCTGGCCACTTTGTTGTCTGCCGAAGAACTGCCGACCGATCGCCAGCAGCCCTATCCATTCTTCCTCGCCTCACCGCTGGAAGGTGAGCCCACCGAGCGGCTGGGCGAGATCAGCAACTGGCTGCTGGAATGGAAGTGGGATGGCATCCGCCTGCAGCTGCTGCGGCGCCAGGGTGAGGTGGCATTGTGGTCACGCGGCGAAGAACGGCTGGACGGTCGCTTCCCTGAGATCGAACAGGCCGCCGCATTGCTGCCCGATGGCTGCGTGCTGGATGGAGAGCTGCTGGCATGGGACGACGCTGACAATCTTCCGCGCGCATTCACCGCGCTGCAGACCCGCATCCAGCGCCGCAAACCCGGCGCCGCCACCCTGCGCAACACACCGGTGCGCGTGCTCGCCTACGATCTGCTTGAACGCGACGGTGAAGACCTGCGTGCGCTGCCACTGCAGCAACGTCGCGCGCAGTTGGCCGAGGTGGTCGGCCTGCTCGGCGATCCGCGCATCCAGCTGTCGCCCGAGGTGACCGCCGTCGATTGGCAGCATGCCGCGCAGCTGCGCGAAGCATCGCGCGAGCGCGGCGTGGAAGGGCTGATGCTGAAGCGCCGC
This sequence comes from Stenotrophomonas sp. 14P6.2.3, assembly GCF_057799055.1. Classification (NCBI taxonomy): domain Bacteria; kingdom Pseudomonadati; phylum Pseudomonadota; class Gammaproteobacteria; order Lysobacterales; family Lysobacteraceae; genus Stenotrophomonas; species Stenotrophomonas sp. 14P6.2.3. Next base: position 20,791 of record NZ_JBYOLA010000036.1, on the reverse strand, counting down.
GATTCGATCTACCAGTCCGGGCGTCGCCGCGGCGACTGGTGGAAGTGGAAGGTCGAGCCGCTCACCATCGATGCCGTACTGCTGTATGCACAGGCGGGTCATGGCCGGCGCAGCACGCTCTACACCGACTACACCTTCGGGGTCTGGGACGGCGACACGCTGGTTCCGGTGGCCAAGGCCTATTCCGGTCTGGACGACAAGGAAATCCTCGCCCTTGATCGTTGGATCCGCGCGCATACCCGCGAGCGCTTCGGCCCGGTACGCAGCGTCAGTGCCGAGCAGGTGTTCGAACTCGGCTTCGAAGCGGTAAACCGCAGCGCGCGCCACAAGTCCGGCATTGCCGTGCGCTTTCCACGCATCCTGCGCTGGCGCCACGACAAACCGGCTGCCGAAGCCGACCACCTCGCCCAGTTGCAGGCGCTGGCGCGATGAAGCGCAGTGAAGCGCTGCAGCGCCTGAAAGACTGGTTCGGCAGCCGCGGCTGGCGCCCCCTGCCCTTCCAGCGCGCGATGTGGCGACACTACCTGGCTGGCGAATCGGGCCTGCTGCACACCCCCACCGGCAGCGGCAAGACCCTTGCCATGTTCGGCGGCCCCTTGCTGCAGGCGATGCTCGACCCGCCCCCCACACCGCGTCGTGCCAGCGCGGTACGCCCGCTGCAGGTGCTGTGGGTGACGCCGCTGCGTGCGCTGGCCAGCGATACCGCACGCGCGCTGCAGGCACCGATCGATGGCCTTGGCCTGGGCTGGCGCGTGGGGCTGCGCAGCGGCGATGCCAGCAACCGCGACAGGCGCCTGGCCCGCGAAGGTCGTATCGATGTACTGGTGACCACACCGGAGTCGCTGGCGCTGTTGCTCAGCTATCCCGACACCCTTGAGCGCATGCGCCAGCTGCGCTGCGTGGTGGTGGACGAATGGCACGAACTGCTGGGCAACAAGCGCGGCGTGCTGCTGCAGTTGAACCTGGCGCTGTTGCGTGAGGCAGCCCCCACGATGCAGCTGTGGGGGCTGTCGGCAACATTGGGCAACCTGCCGCAGGCACGCGACGTACTGCTGCCACACCGGCCCCAGGCACCGATCGTGGAGGGCGCACGGCAGCGGCCGGTGACGATACGCAGCCTGCTGCCCGAACCCGGCGAACGCTTTCCGTGGGCCGGGCATCTAGGCCTTTCCCAGCTTCCGCGCGTGCTGGATGCAGTGTTCCGCGCGCGCAGCAGCCTGCTCTTCACCAACACACGTGCGCAGGCGGAACTGTGGCACCAGGCCCTCGCAGCGGTGTGGCCGGAAGATGCCGGTACGCTCGCCCTGCACCACGGCTCATTGGATCCCACGCTGCGCCAGCAGGTTGAAGACGGACTGCGTGCCGGCACGCTGCGGTGCGTGGTGGCCACGTCCAGCCTGGATCTGGGCGTGGACTTTCCGGAAGTGGACCAGGTGCTGCAGCTGGGCAGCCCAAAGGGTGTGGCCCGCCTGCGCCAGCGGGCCGGGCGTGCGCGCCATCGGCCCGGTGCCAGTGGCGAAATACTGTGCATTCCCAGCAACGCGCTGGAACTGGCCGAGTACGCGGCTGCCCGACGCGCGCTGCATGACGGGGTGATCGAAGCACGACGTCCTCCCACCTTGTCGCTGGATGTATTAGCCCAGCACGCGGTCAGCCGCGCACTGGCTGGCGGCTTCGACGCCGATGCACTGCTGCAACAGGTTCGTGGCACGCATGCCTTCGCCGCGCTGGAAGACGCGCAATGGAATGCCGTGCTCGATTTCATCGTGCAGGGCGGACGTGCGCTGTCCCGGTATCCGGAGTTCCACAAGGTGGTGCGCGATGCCGATGGCATCTACCGCATGCCCGATCGCCGCCAGGCGCTGCGCCATCGGCTGTCGATCGGCACCATCAGCAGCGACGGCAGCGTGCGCGTGCAGTTCCTGCGTGGCGGCAGCCTGGGCGCGGTGGAAGAGCAGTTCGCCAGCCGCCTGCGCCGGGGCGACCGCTTCCAGTTTGCAGGACGCCTGCTGGAGCTGGTGCAGCTGCGCGACATGACCGCGTTCGTGCGTGTGGCACGTGGCGGTGGTGATGGCGTGGTGCCGCGCTGGCAGGGCGGGCAGTTGCCGTTGTCGATGCCACTGGGGCGCGAACTGGAGATGGTGCTGTCAGGCGCCGACCAGAGCGTGGAGTCGCGCTGGCTTGCGCCGCTGCTGGCGTTGCAGTCGCAGCTGTCTGCGCCGCCATCGCCCGGCCACCTGCTGGTGGAAGACGTGCGCCGACGCGAGGGCCAGTTCCTGTTCGTCTATCCCTTTGCGGGCCGCCATGTGCACGAAGCGTTGGCCGCGCTGCTTGCCCTGCGCTGCACCCGGCAGCAGCGCAACAGCATCGGCTATGCGGTGAACGACCATGGTCTGGTGCTCGCGCCGGCAACGCCGGTGGAACTGCAGGAACAGGACTGGCGGGCGATGCTGGACGCTGCAGGTCTGCTGCCGGACCTGCGCGAAGCGGTGAACCTGGGCGAGCTGGCGCGCCGTCAGTTCCGCGGCATCGCACGCGTGTCGGGCCTGCTGGTGCCCAGCCTGCCAGGTGGCATGCCACGCTCGCTGCGCCAGCTGCAGGCCTCCGCCGGTCTGCTGCATGACGTGCTGCGCGAGCACGACCCGGAGCATCTGCTGTTGGCACTGGCCGAGCATGAAGTGCTGCACGACAGCTTGGATCTGCCCGGGCTGCAGCAGGTGCTGGCCGGCATCGCCACACGTTCGTTGTCGCTGCAGCAGCCATCGTCGCTGACCCCGTTGGCGTTTCCTCTGTGGGCCGAGCGCCTGCGTGGGCAGTTCAGCAATGAAGACTGGCGCACGCGCGTGCAGCGTGCCGCGCAGCAGCTGGAGCGCCGCCATGGCCGCTGATCTGCCGCTGCAGCTGGGCGGTGAGTCGATGCTGCTGCTGGGCGGTCGGGCGCTGCTGTGGCCGGCGCGTCGTACGCTGTTGATCGCCGACCTGCACCTGGGCAAGGCAGACGTATTCCGGCGTGCGGGAATCGCCTTGCCGGCCGGCGGTACCGGCAATGACCTGCAGCGCCTGCAGGACATGGTGACCCTGCACCAGTGCCAGCAACTATGGATCCTCGGCGACGTCCTGCATGGCCCGGCGCATCGCGCGGCCTGGTATCAGCAATGGCTTGGTTGGCGCGAGCAGCATGCTGCGCTGGACATCCACGTGGTACGCGGCAATCACGACCGTGATCTGCCGAAGGCCGCGCTGCAGGTGCAGATGCATGACGACGCACGCTTGGGGCCGTTCCTGTTGCGGCACGAGCCGCTGGCCGATGCCTCCGCGCACGTGCTGGCCGGCCATGTGCACCCGCAGGTTGCGTTGCCGGCACTGCGTCGACGCTTCCCCGCGTTCTGGCTGCGCCAGGGCATCACCGTCCTGCCGGCGTTCTCGGCGTTCACCGCCGGTGTCGTGCCTGTACTGGCACCGGGCGAACAGCTGCTCGCCTGTGTGGAAGACAGCGTGGTGCCGCTGCCGGTTCGCTGACTCGTTGAGGCCTGCGTCGAGGCCTGCCCTGCATTACGACGGGCGGGCGACGATCCCGGGCATCAGGCTGAAATCCGACACTTCCTCGTCAGCGTGGCGCGGCAGCGCCTGTATCGCCACCAGCATCTCGTGGGCGCAGGCGCGGATATGGTCGTGGCTTTCCGGTGATGCGTGGCTGATCAAACTGCCGACATGGAACTCGAACACATCTTCCAGTACGTCGGGCTGGTCCTCGTGCAGCATCCGCAGCAGACCGCGCAGCTTGCAGATTTCCGATTCCAGCTTCTCGACCGCGAACAACATGGCGTCCTCCTCGTGCATCGTGCGGCACATCCGGGCCGCAGCAGGCAGCGACGGCGATGCCACCCGGGCCACGCGATGATCGATCACGAAAAGGAAAACGGGCGACGCGGCTGCCGCGTGCTCATCTCTTGTCGCATATACGGGGTGAGGTAATCGTTAATCGACGTGACGAAAGATTCACGCGGTGGCCGGAATTGCCACGCTCTGTGCGGCCGAGGGCGCGGCGGCCAGCGCGTCGATGAATGCTGGATCGAGCGGCAACGCGCCCAGCCACCCGTGCTGGGTACCGCTGAGCACGCGCAGCATGTGCCCGCGCCCGCCAGGCAGTCGTCCCATCGGCCCCAGCAACACGTCACGGGCTTTCGCCCACGCATCACGATCGGACTGGAACAACGGCGTCAGCCAGCGGCTCCAGCGCTGATACACCGCCACGTGCGCACGCCGTTGCGCCTGATAGGCCTGTAATGCCGGTTCACCGCCACCATGGGTGCGCAACGCGTCGCGCAGTGCCAACGCATCCAGCAGCGCCATGTTCACGCCCTGCCCCAGCTGCGGGCTCATCGCATGTGCTGCATCACCGACCAGTACCAGCCGGCCCTGATGCCAACGCTTCATCACGGCATCGCGGTACACCGCCCGCGCCAGTTGCCCAGCGTCCTGCAGATGGGTAAAGCGCGCGCCCGCCTGTGGCCACAGCGCATGCAGTTCTTCCAGCCAGGGCGCCATGCCGTCGCCCTGCCAGCGCTCGAAATCCGCGCGCGGCAGGCTCCAGAAGAAGCTCAGGCGAGGCGTATCGTCACCCGGCCGGGTACCCACCGGCAGCAGGCCGATCATCTTGCGCGCGGCGACGTAGCGCTGCCGCAGCTGCTGCATGTGCGGCCAGTCTTCGGCCGGCAACAGGCACCACAGCGCGCCCCACGGGTACACCCGGTCCAGCGCCGCGCCGCCGTCGATACCGTTGCGCAGCGTGGATGCAGCGCCGTCGGCGGCAACCACCAGATCGAACGGTCCATGCGTGCGGCCGTCGCTGTCGCGCAAGCACCCCTGCTGGTGGTCGACCTCGACGATGGTCGTACCGACGTGCAGTTCGCCGGCGCCTTCCCGCGCCTGGTCCAGCACCGAGAACAACGCGCCCCGCTGCATGCCCAGGCCATGCAGGCGCGCATCCAGGCCGTCATAGCCCATGTCCATCACCGCGCGCTCGCACGGGGTATCGCCATACAGCCGGCGCACCGGCATGGCGTAGCCACGCACCGCATCGAGCAGGCCCATCTGCCACAGCACCTGCAGTCCGCTGGGTTGCAGCAGGAACCCCGCGCCCACCGGCCCTGGCGTCGGCACGCGTTCGAAGATCTCCACCTCGTGGCCATCACGGATGAGCAGGATGGCCAATGCCTGGCCAGCGGTGCCGTATCCAATTACGGCGATGCGCAGTCGTTCCGTCATGCCCGCATTGTGCCATCGGCGCAGGGGCGGTACATCGACCGCCTCCTCTTCCGAGCAGATTTGCATCGGGCTCCACCACCACTGCCGGCTCTCCTGCGAATGTCCCCCGGCAGCCTCTGCGCGGCTGCCTCCTCCTTTACTTCGCAGGAGAGCCTGCAGTGGTGGCGGCGCTCGGCTTTCATGGCCTCTGCTGGCGCGCGCGATTCCGCAACGGGAGCGCCTGTCCTTGCGTGCGAAGTAAAGGAGGAGGCGATGGCCGCAGGCCGGCGCCGGGGGACATTCGCACGCAAGGACAGGCGCTCCCACAGCAAGGGCATCTTCACGTTCACGGCCCGCAAAAAAAAACCCCGCCGAAGCGGGGTTTTCAACGCACTATCGAGTGGATCACTCGGCCGGAACGATGTTCGAGGCCTGGGCGCCCTTCGGGCCCTGGGTCACGTCGTAGGTGACCTTCTGGCCTTCCTGCAGACTGCGGAAGCCCTTGGAGTTGATCGCGGAGAAGTGCGCGAAGACGTCGGCGCTGCCGTCCTCCGGCGAGATGAAGCCAAATCCCTTGGCGTCGTTGAACCACTTGACGGTACCGTTCGGCATGGTGATGCGTGACCTTATGCAATGAATGGGTGGTGTACGCTGAACCCGCGCACAAGCTGAGTATGCAAAGCTTGTTACGCGAAGACAATCACCCCCGCGCCAATTCGCCGACCAGTTCCGGAAGTCCGTTGCTGGCGGCCTGCACATTGGCCAGTACTTCGGCCATGGTGATTTCCTCGCCGTCACCGCACCCGGCGGCCCAGTTGGCAACGATCGCCAGGCAGGCGTAATCCAGCCCCAGCTCGCGTGCCAGCGCCGCTTCGGGCATGCCGGTCATGCCCACCAGGTCGCAACCATCGCGGCGCATACGCGCGATTTCAGCGATGGTTTCCAGTCGCGGGCCCTGCGTTGCGCCGTAGCAACCGCCATCGTGGACCTTCACGCCGGTCACCTTCGCCGCCGCCAGGATCTTGCTGCGCAGCATCGGCGTGTACGGATGGCCGAAGTCGACGTGCACCACGTCGGTGCCTTCTTCTTCGCAGATCGTGCTGATCCGACCCCAGGTGTAATCGATTACCTGATCCGGACAGGCCAGCACGCGCGGACCGAAATCGTCACCGATGCCGCCCACGGTATTCAGTGCCAACACCCGTTGCGCGCCGATCTGCTGCAGCGCGGCCAGGTTGGCGCGGTAGTTGATCTTGTGCGGCGGCAGCGAATGACCTTCACCGTGGCGCGCCAGGAAAGCCACGCGATGACCAAGCAATGTCCCGACCCGCACCGGGCCGGACGGCTGTCCGAAACGGGTCGAGACTTCGTGGGTCTGCACGTCGTCAAGCTTGGCCAGGTTGTAGACACCGGTGCCGCCAATCACGGCCAGGGCGATCTGTTGCATGAAAAGCACTCCAGAGAAAAAAGAACGCCGGCACCCGAGGATGCCGGCGGCAGGAAACGCAGGCCGCAGGCGGCCGCGTTGTTATTCCTTCATCGCGTAGATGGCCGGCACGCAGCGCAGGGTTTCGTTGACGTCCATGCCGAAACCGAACACGTAGCGATCCGGCAGTTCGATGCCGGCGTAGTCGGCGGTGACGTCCGGCAGCGCGCGATCGTGCTTCTTCACGGTCATCGCGGCAATGCGCACGTCGGTCGCGCCCTGCTCCAGGCACCAGGTGCGCACGCCCTGCAGGGTGTAACCCTCGTCGAGGATGTCATCGACCAGCAGCACGCGGCGACCGAACAGCGCGGTGGCCGGCTTGTGCTTCCACACCAGGTCGCCACCGGTGGTCTCGCCGCGGTAACGGGTGGCGTGCAGGTAATCGAACTGCACGTCCTGGCCACGCGCGCCCAGTTCCAGTGCCAGCTGGCCTGCGAACGGCAGCGCACCATGCATGATCGACAGGAACAGCGGCACCTCGCCCTGGTAATCGCGCGCGATGGCGTCGGCGATGCCGGCAATGGCCTTGTCGATGGTGGGACGGTCGACCAGCAGGTCAGCTTGGGCCAGGGCCTGGGAAATGGTGAGGTTCGGCATCAGACGGTTCTTCCAAGGGTTTGAAGCAGACGGGATTGGGTGTCGCCATGGCGGGCATCGGCCAGCAGGCCATCCCAGCCAAGCGCGCCGCGGCCGAGCAGGCCCAGCAGCGCAGCGGTATTGAGGGAGCGTCCCTGCACCGCGTGCAGGGCTTCATCGACCAGTTCCGGGTGGCAGACCAGCACCACATCGCAGCCGGCATCCAGGTGCGCGTGCACGCGCGCCGGCACGCCACCGGCGCTGTGCGAGGCGGCCATGCCGATGTCATCGGAGAACACCACGCCGCGGAAGCCGAGCTCGTCACGCAGAATCTGCTGGATCCAGCGCGGCGAGTAGCCAGCGGGTTCCGGCGCGACCTGCGGATAGATCACGTGCGCCATCATCACTGCATCGGCGCCGGCGGCGATACCGGCCGCGAACGGGACCAGATCCTGTGCGCGCAGTTCATCCAGCGCACGCGGATCGATCGCGGTATCCACATGGGTGTCTTCCAGCACGGTGCCATGGCCGGGGAAATGCTTGAGGGTGGCGGCCATGCCGACCGCGTGCATGCCACGCACATAGGCGGCGGTGAACGCGGCCACGACCTGCGGGTCTTCACTGAAGGCACGGTTGCCGATGGCGCGATTGCCACGGCCAAGGTCGACCACCGGCGCGAAGCTCAGGTCCACGCCGCTGGCACGCACTTCACTGGCCATCAGCCAGGCGTGCTGCTCGGCAAGTGCCAGCGCAGCGTCGGGGTCCTTGGCGTACTGGACACCAATGTCCTGCAGCGGGGGCAGCTCGCTGAAGCCCTCACGGAAGCGCTGCACGCGCCCCCCTTCCTGGTCCACGCAGATCAACTGCGGGCGCGGTGCGGCAGCGCGGATTGCCGCCGACAGTTCGGTCACCTGCTGACGCGAAGCGAAGTTGCGCTTGAACAGCACCACCCCGGCCACAGCATCGTGCTGCAGCCAGTCACGCTCCTGGGCGGTCAGTTCAGTGCCGGCAACGCCGATCAGCAGCATGGTCGATCTCCACAACGGGCGCCCGCATGGCGCAGTGCCGCATTGTCGCAGAACCGGCCAACAGGCGCAGTGGTCAAAAAAGGGGACGGAGGGGATTAACGCGCAATCGACCCACTGGTGGCGAATACGACTTAATCCCCTCCGTCCCCTTTTGCGGTCCGGTCAGACCTTGCAGCCGTCCGCGCCGCAGGCGTCGCCGCTGTCATCCGGGGCACCCTGCGCGCCCTGCCCCGCCTTCTCGGCGGCAATCTGGCGCAGCGCGTTGGCGAAGGCTTCCGGGGGCTGGGCTCCGGATACGGCCCAGCGGCCGTCGATGACGAAGGTGGGCACCGAGGAGATACCCAGGGCATGGGCCTGCGCCAGGCCCGCTTCCACTTCGGCCAGGCCACGATCGCCGGCCAGCATCTGCTGGATCTCATCTGCGCCCAGACCACCTGCGGCGCCGGCCTCGACCAGCACCGCCGGGTCGGCCAGATTCCGCCCATGCTCGAAGTGGGCGCGGAACAGCGCCTCGCCGACCGCCTCCTGCACGCCGTGCTGGCCCGCCAGCCACAGCAGGCGATGCGCCGGCAGCGTGGTTACCCGCACCTGGCCCTGGCCGAAGTCCATCGGCAGGCCTTCGGCCCGCGCAGTGGTCTGTGTCTGGCCAAGAATCTGCTCGGTGCGCTCGGCACCGCCGAACTTGCGTTCATAGGCCTCGCGCAGCGGCACCGGGGTGGCGTCCGCATCCGGATCGAGCTGGAACGGCTGCCAGTGGATCTCAAGTTCGGGCGCGTCGGCGCCCAGCAACTGCACACCCTGCTGGAAGCGATGCTTGCCGATCCAGCACCAGGGGCAGACCACGTCGGAGTAGATGTCGATTCTCATCCCTGCGACATGTGGCCTGCTCGCTCCGAAAAAAGGGGACGGAGGGAATCAAGTCGCATTCTGCACGGCTGGGATCAAGATGCCCCTCTACTTCACCACTGTGAATAGGGATTATTGGCCAACGCCACGTTGTAGTAGCGCGCGTCGTCGGTCACCTCAGCGCCGATCCAGTCCGGCAGGTCGATCGCTTGATCAGCGCTGTCGAGCTCGACTTCGGCAACCACCAGGCCGGCGTTGTCGCCAAGGAACTCATCTACTTCCCAGGTCAGGCCGGCGTACTCGACCAGATGCCGGCGCTTGTCGATCAGGCCGCCGACGCACAGCGCCAGCAGGTCGCGCGCATCCTCCACCGGGATCGGGTAGTCGAACTCCTGCCGGGTATGGCCCAGCGTTCGCGACTTCAGGTTCAGTGCGGCCTTCTCGCCTTCGATGCGGACCCGCACCGAGGCGTTCTGGGTGCCGCGGTCGAGCGCGCCCAGATCGTTGATATAGCCCTGCGCCATCGGAATGACCCGGTGCGCGGCGGTGCGCCACCCATCATGGGTGACGAGGAATTTGCGTTCGATTTCAATGCCCATGGGCACAGTATGCGGCTCACGCCAGACGCTGCCTATCGGCGCGGCGACAGGCACGACTACACTGCGCGGCCCCCAACCAAGGAAGGGTCGCCCATGGCACTTTCCCGTCGTCTTCGTCGCTGTCTTGCCCTGTCGGCACTGCTGCCGTGCGCTGTCGCAGGTGCCGCATCAACGGCGATGCCATCGCTGCAGCAGGCACAGGCCGCGATGGACCGGATGTTCGATCAGGCCATTGCCGACCGCCCCGCCAGTGACAGCAGCCGCTTGGTTGCCGAGACCTTCCGGCCGCGCCTGCAGGCGCTGGACAGCTGCGCAGCCGCCGAGGCCGGCGATGCCGTCGACTGCATCGCCACCGCCAGCGCAGGTATCAATTCGCGACCCCAGCTGCTGCGGCTGGCCCTGGTGCGCGGCGTGTGGACCCTGCCTGACCAGCGCGATGTCCCGGTTCCGGCGCCGCCGAAGGATCGGGTGCAGGCCCTGCTGCGGGAACGGATCGCCGCACAGGCGCAGCAGCAGGCCGACCCCGCCCTGCGCGCACGCTACGAGCAGGCGGCCGGCGCCCTGCAGGTGCAGGACGTGAGGAGCTGCGACGTCGCCAGCGACAGGGCCGTCATCGAATGCACGGTGCGCGCGGGCGACGGCAACGAGCACGGCGAGCAGTCCATGGCCTTCGTGCGCGTGGACGGCCAGTGGCAGAACGCCCCGGCCGACTGAGCGCGTTGCTTCCGCAGCAGGCGCCGGGCAGACCCCGGCGCTGCATTCATCAACGCTTTTCGAACACCGCGATGCTTTCCACGTGCGCGGTATGCGGGAACATGTCCATCGCACCGGCGCTGACCAGGGTGAAGCCCTGTTCGTTGACCAGGTAGCCGGCATCGCGGGCCAGCGAGCCCGGATGGCAGCTGACATAGACGATGCGCTTGAACTGCTTCAACGGCAGCTGCTGCAGCACTTCGATGGCACCGGAACGCGGCGGATCCAGCAGCAGCTTGTCGAAGCCCTGGCGCATCCACGGCGTGCTGCGCTGGTCCTGGGTCAGGTCGGCGCTGTAGAACTGCGCGTTGGCCAGTCCGTTGCGCTCGGCGTTTTCACGCGCACGCGCCACCAGCCCGGCATCACCTTCCACGCCCACCACTTCGCGCACCTTGCGTGCCAGCGGCAGGGTGAAGTTGCCCAAGCCACAGAACAGGTCCAGCACGCGCTCGTCGGCACCCGGCTCAAGCAGGTCCAGCGCGTGGGCGATCATCTTCTCGTTGAGCTTGGCATTGACCTGGATGAAATCCAGCGGACGGAACGCCAGTTCGACATCCCACGGCGCCAGCCGGAACGACAGCGCCACGCCCTGCCCGTCCAGCGGCTGCACGGTGTCCACGCCACCCGACTGCAGGTAGATGACAAAGCCCTGCTGCTGGCCAAAGGCCGCCCAGGCAGCGCGATCAGCGTCACTCAGCGGCTGCAGGTGGCGCACGGTCAGCACCACGGCCTGGTCACCGGCGATGAACTCGATCTGCGGGATGTCGCGCTTGCCGTCCAGGGATTCGATGAAGGTCGACAGCACCTCCACCTTGGTACCGATTTCCGGGATCACGGTCAGGCACTGCTGCAGGTCCGCGACGAAGCGCGGGTCCTGCTCGCGGAAGCCGACCAGGGTCTTGTCCTTCTTCTCGACCCGGCGCACAGAGAACCGGCCCTTGCGGCGGTAGCCCCAGCTGTCGCCGACCAGCGGCGGCAACACGGTGCCCGGCTTCACATGGCCGATGCGCTCCAGGTTGTCCATCAGCACGCGCTGCTTGGCGACGATCTGCTGGTCTTCATCCAGGTGCTGCAGCACACAGCCGGCACAGGTGCCGAAATGCGGGCACTTGGGGGTGACCCGCTGCGGCGAGGCCTGCAGCACCTGCACCGTGCGCGCCTCATCGAAGTGGCGGCTGCGGGCGGTCTGTTCGGCCATCACCACTTCGCCCGGCAGGGCGCCGCTGATGAAGGTGACCTTGCCGCCCTCGCCTTCACGGCGGGCAACACCGCGACCATCATGGCTGAGGTCGAGGATCTCGGTCTGGAAGGGAGTACGGTCGATACGGGAGCGGGATCGGGCCACGTGGCAACAGGCTGCGGGCAAAAGTGGGGCCGTATTGTCGCAGATCCTGACCGGCGGGGCCGCTGGCCGCTTGCGCCCGCCGCCGCCGTGCTTGATGATTGACCCCAGCTGACATGGAGGCAGCCCTGATGCAGATGACCCCGCGGGCCAGTCGACCCCGCTTCCTGCTTGTCGAGGACGACATCATCAGCCGTGGTTTTTTCAAAGCGGCGTTGGAAACGTTACCAGCGGATGTGGACACCGCCGACTCACTGGCCAGCGCCCTAGCGCGCGCCGAGCCTGGTGCCCACGATCTGTGGCTGATCGACGTCAACCTGCCCGATGGCAATGGTGCCCAGCTGTTGCACCAGCTGCGCCGCTCGCACCCGGACACCCCGGCGCTGGCGCACACCGCCGACGGCGATGCCGCCATTCACGCACGCCTGCGCGAGGCTGGCTTCAGCGACACCCTGGTCAAGCCGCTGGGCCGCGACCAGCTGCTGAAGGCGGTCCGTCGTGCGCTGGTCAACAGCCCCGCCGGTTCCACGGTGCCGCCAGCGGCGGTCGAGCTGGCGCTGGAGGACTGGGATGAAACCGCCGCTCTGGCCGCGCTCAATGGCCAGCGCAACCACCTGATTGCCCTGCGCGAACTGTTCCTGGCCGAACTGCCGGGCGTGCGCGACGCGGTCGAACAGGCCGTGGACCAGCACGACGAGCGCCAGCTGCGCAGCCAGCTGCACCGGTTGCAGGCCAGCTGCGGGTTCGTGGGTGCCGCGCGACTGGCGCGGGCGGTGCGGCAGCTGCATCACATGCCCGAATCGGGGCAGGCACAGGCGGGGTTCCGCGCCGCCGTAGCGGCCCTGCTGCACTGAGGGGTTCGGCCGGGCTGCGCCCGGCACCCGCAGAGGCAACGGCCGGAGCAACGGCCAAAGCAACGGCCAAAGCCAAAGCGGCTTCCTGCGGGATGGCGGGGCGGCATGGGCTGGCAGGACACGCCGTAAACCCATCCATGGGGGCTCGATGGCGCCATCCATGGCGCCAACGGTCCTGCCAACCCATGCCGCCCCACCCCTGACAGTTTCCCGTTGTCTGGTAGATCCACGCCATGCGTGGATGAATCCATCGAAATCGAATATTTCGACAATTGAACGAAGAGCATCCACGCATGGCGTGGATCTACGTGTCGACCAAGGTCGACACCTACCAACAGCAGCAGAAAACTGTCGACGCCGTGACCCCATCCACGCGGGCTTGGTCGCCGCATCGACAGTTTCCCGGTAGCTGGTAGATCCACGCATGGCGTGGATCTACCGTGTCGACCAAGGTCGACACCTACCAGAGCCGAAAGCTGTTCCGACAGCTCGCGGACAATTGTCGAAGGCGGGGTGGGTCCGGTGGCAGGGGCGTGAGCCGCATGGATGCGGCGACCGAGCCTACAGGGACGTATTTACGGCGTCCCCTGCCACCGGACCCACCCCGCCTACCCACGGATAGCCAGCTCTTGCCGTTGACGTTGATTCGGCAGGTGCAGGGCTGCAAGCCCTGCCGAACACCCCTCACCGCCTGGGCGCGAGCTGCTCCAGCATCTCCCACGATTTCAGGCCGCGTGCGCCAAGGTGATGAGCCAGCACCCGCCGCATCGGCAGGCGCAGGCTGGCCAGATCGGCGGCGTCCGGCTCGTCGTCAGCTGCCAGGGCCAGCAGTGCTGAACCCGTAGCCGCCGCGCGACGCTCGCCGCCACGCTCACTGAGCAGGCGCTGCGGTCCTTCCTGCGGTTCCAGTTCATAGCGCGCCGCCGGGTCGATCGGCTGGCCATCGCTGGCGGTCTCCAGATCGAAGCCCACGCCCAGCGCCGCCAGCAGCTCGCGTTCGAAACGACGCAGGGTCCAGGCCAGGCCGGCACCCACGGCCAGGCGCGCACGCGCTTCGCCGTAGGCCAGGTACAACTCCGGCAGCGGATCCTGGCGCGGCGACAGGCGCAGGGTCAGTTCACTCAAATAGAACCCGGCCAGCATGGCCTGGCCGAGCAGGCGCGGCGCCACATCCAGCGCTTCAGCACCGCGCAACTGGGCCAGTTCGCCACGCTGCAGCGCGCTGAAGCGGATCCACTGCAGGGGCTGCAGGGCCGCTCGCAGCACCTGGCCCTTGGCAGTGGAAACGCCGCGCGCGAGCAGGCCGATCCGGCCGTGCTCGGCGCTCAATACCTCGACCAGCAAGCTGGTCTCGCGATAGGCCCGCGCATGCAGCACGAAGCCGGTGTCGTCCTCGATCAGCATCGAAGCGACCGTCGCGGCTTATTCGTAGCCGAAGGCCTTCAGCGCGGCCTCGTCATCGGACCAGCCCTCACGCACGCGCACCCAGGTTTCCAGGAACACCTTGGCCCCGAACAGACGCTCCATCTGCAGGCGGGACTTGGCCCCGATCTCCTTCAGGCGGGTGCCGCCCTTGCCGATCACGATCGCCTTCTGGCCTTCGCGCTCGACCCAGATCACCGCACCGATGCGCAGCAGGTTGCCGTCCTCGGTGAAGCGCTCGATCTCCACCGTGGTGGCGTACGGCAGCTCTTCGCCCAACTGGCGCATCAGCTGTTCACGCACCAGTTCGCCCGCCAGGAAGCGCTGGCTGCGGTCGGTGATTTCGTCTTCGCCGAACATCGGCGGGGCTTCCGGCAACAGCGCCAGCACATCACGGACCAGGGCTTCCAGGCCGTTGCGCTTCTGCGCCGAAATCGGATGCACCGACGAGAAGTCACGGCCGGCGGTCACTTCCTGCAGGAACGGCAGCAGTGCGCCCTTGTCCTTCATGCGGTCGATCTTGTTGACCACCAGCACCACCGGGATACCGGCGTCGCGCAGCACGTTGAAGGCCAGGCTGTCCTCTTCGTCCCAGCGTCCGGCTTCGATCACCAGCAGGCCGGCGTCGACGCCTTCCAGCGAACCGCGGGCGGCGCGGTTCATGACCCGGTTCATCGCCCGCTTCTGCACCTTGTGCAGACCAGGTGTATCGACCAGCACCAGCTGCCCTTCCGGGTAGGTGGCGATGCCCAGCAGGCGGTGACGGGTGGTCTGCGGCCGGTTGGACACGATGCTGACCTTGGCCCCGACCAACGCATTGGTCAGGGTCGATTTGCCCACGTTCGGGCGGCCGATGACGGCCACGCTGCCGCAATGATGGGGAGTTTGTTCGCTCACTTGGAATCCAGTTGTTCAAGGACGGCCGCAGCCGCTTGTTGTTCGGCGATCCGCCGCGAGGAGCCTTCGCCCTCGGTGCTGGCGGCGGGGTCGGCTACGTTGCAGCGTACCCGGAAGTGTTTGGCGTGGTCGTCACCGGATTCTGACACCAGTTCGTACTGAGGCAACGCCTTCTGTCGGCCCTGCAGCCATTCCTGCAGGCGGGTCTTGGGATCCTTCTCCGGTCGCCCGGTGGCCGGCAGCGCCTCCATCGAGGCGGCAAACCAGGGCAGGACCATCGCCCGGCAGGCTTCAAAGCCCACGTCCAGGTAGATCGCCGCGACCACGGCCTCGAATGCATCGGCCAGGGTCGAGTCGCGGCGATGGCCGCCGGACTTCATTTCGCCAGGCCCCATCGTCAGCCGGTCGCCCAGCTGCAGGGTCCGCGCGATCACCGCCAGCGCACCCTCGCGCACCAGCTCGGCGCGGGCGCGGGTCATCGCGCCTTCGTCTGCCTTGGGCCAGCGCAGGTACAACGCCTCGGCGACCATCATGTTGACGATGCTGTCGCCAAGGAATTCCAGCCGCTCGTTATGCGGCGCGCCGGCACTGCGATGGGTCAGCGCCTGCTTGAGCAGGTCTGGATCGCGGAAGGCATGACCGATCAGGTCTTCACGTTGGAAAGATTTATTCGGCACCGCTACGGGTCAGGTCCTGGGAAGAATCGAATTTGCCAACCACGTCCAGGTTGCCGACCAGCGGGCGGCGCACTTCGTAGTTGACCTTGAGGGTCCAGCCATTGTCGCGACGGTCGAACTTGACGTTGGCCGGCTTCACATTGTCCGAGTAGTTGATGTACAGCCGCTTGAAGAACAGGTCCTGGATGTTGGCCGGCGCCATGCTGCCGATACCGGGTTCCTTGGCCAGGCTCTTCATCGC
Source organism: Stenotrophomonas sp. 14P6.2.3 (assembly GCF_057799055.1). Taxonomy (NCBI): domain Bacteria; kingdom Pseudomonadati; phylum Pseudomonadota; class Gammaproteobacteria; order Lysobacterales; family Lysobacteraceae; genus Stenotrophomonas; species Stenotrophomonas sp. 14P6.2.3. The sequence goes on along the minus strand of NZ_JBYOLA010000036.1, from coordinate 4,823 downwards.
CGAGCGCACCGCGTAATACTCCTGGTACATCGGGAACAGCTTCATGCCGACGTAGAGGAAGAAGCCAACCACGATCAGGACTACCAGGAACGAAGTCAGGGTCATGCCGCGCTGCGTGTTCATCGTCTTCATTGCGTTCTCCCCAGATACGCGAGTGGATGTGAAGTCAGTTGATGCTCGAGCCGATCCGCGACGGTTCGAATCCGTCCTTGCAGAACCAGCCCTGGCAGTTCAGCCAGATCAGGAATGCCTTGCCGCGCAGGTTCTCTTCCGGCAGCAGGCCCCAGAAACGGCCGTCGTCGCTGTTGTCGCGATTGTCGCCCATCACCAGGTACTTGCCGGCCGGTACGGTCCACTGGCCCTGGCCACGCGGATAGTCGGTCTCCAGCACGGTGTGGGTGCGGCCCGGCAGGTGCTCGACCAGCAGGTTGGCGCCCTCGCCCTGGCCCTTGTGGCCGGCGTAGATGCCCTTGTTGTCGTACTTCAGCGGCTCGCCGTTGAGGATCACGCCGTCGCCTTCGAACACCACGGTGTCACCCGGCACGCCGATCACGCGCTTGATGAAGTTCTCGCCCTTGGCCGGGTCGTTGTCGCCATGGCCGGGGAAGTGGAACACCACCACGTCACCGCGGGCCGGATCGCCGACCGGCACGAAGCGGGTATTGGTGATCGGCAGGCGCAGGCCGTAGGAGAACTTGTTGACCAGGATGAAATCGCCGATCAGCAGGTTCGGCATCATCGAGCTGGACGGGATCTTGTACGGCTCGGCGATGAAGCTGCGCACGATCAGCACGATCGCCAGCACCGGGAAGAACGCACGCGAGTAGTCCACCAGCACCGGCTCGGTGTCGAGCAGGCCGGCGCGCTGGGCGCGACGCTTGGCCAGGTACAGCTTGTCGGCCAGCAGGATCAGGCCGGAGGCCAGGGTCAGCACGACCAGGAGGATCTCAAACAGTTTCATTCAGGGTCCTTTGCAACGTCACCGGACGATCGGCCCGAAGGCCGGTTTCGGGGCTTATTTGTTGTCCATCTGCAGCACGGCCAGGAAGGCTTCCTGCGGAATTTCCACGCGGCCGACCTGCTTCATGCGCTTCTTGCCTTCCTTCTGCTTTTCCAGAAGCTTCTTCTTGCGCGAAACGTCGCCACCATAGCACTTGGCCAGAACGTTCTTGCGCATGGCCTTGACCGTGGTGCGCGAGATGATCTGCGAGCCGACGGCGGCCTGGATGGCGACGTCGAACTGCTGGCGCGGGATCAGGTCCTTCATCTTCTCGCACAGCTCGCGACCACGACGATCGGCATGGCTGCGGTGCACGATCAGCGACAGCGCATCGACCTTGTCGCCATTGATCAGCACGTCCACGCGCACGAACGGGCCGGCATCGAAGCGCACGAAGTGATAGTCCAGCGAGGCATAGCCACGGCTGACCGACTTCAGCTTGTCGAAGAAGTCCAGCACCACTTCGGCCATCGGCAGCTCGTAGCTGATCTGCACCTGGCTGCCCAGGTAATTGATGCCGAGCTGGCTGCCGCGCTTTTCTTCGCACAGCTTGATGATGTTGCCGATGTACTCCTCGGGGGTGAGCACGTTGGCGCGGATGATCGGCTCGCGGATCTCCTGCACATGGTTCACCGGCGGCAGCTTGGCCGGGTTGTCCATGTTGATGATCGTGCCATCGGTCTTCAGGACTTCATACACCACCGTCGGCGCGGTGCTGATCAGGTCCAGGTTGTATTCGCGTTCCAGGCGTTCCTGCACGATTTCCATGTGCAGCATGCCGAGGAAGCCGCAGCGGAAACCGAAGCCCATCGCTTCGGAGCTTTCCGGCTCGAAGCGCAGCGCGGCATCGTTCAGGCGCAGTTTATCCAGCGCTTCGCGCAGGTCCGGGTAATCCTCGGCATCGACCGGGAACAGGCCGGCGAACACGCGCGGCTGCATTTCCTGGAAGCCCGGCAACGGCTTCGGCGCCGGGTCGGCAGCGAGGGTGAGGGTGTCACCGACGGGCGCGCCATGCACGTCCTTGATGCTGGCGGTGACCCAGCCCACTTCGCCCGCGCGCAGTACCGGCAGCACCTTGCGCTTGGGGGTGAACACACCGACGTTGTCGACCTGGTGGTTGCGGCCGGTGGACATCACCTGCAGCTTGTCGCCGGCCTTGATCTCGCCCTGCATCACGCGCACCAGCGAGACCACGCCCAGGTAGTTGTCGAACCACGAGTCGATGATCAGCGCCTGCAGCTTGTCGGTATCACGCGGCACCGGCGCCGGAATGCGATGCACGATCGCTTCCAGCACGTCGACCACGTTCAGGCCGGTCTTGGCACTGACCGGGACTGCGTCGCTGGCATCGATGCCGATCACGGCCTCGATCTCGGCCTTGGCACGCTCGATATCGGCGGTGGGCAGGTCGATCTTGTTGATCACCGGCACCACTTCCAGCCCCTGCTCCACCGCGGTGTAGCAGTTGGCCACCGACTGCGCCTCCACACCCTGCGCTGCATCGACCACCAGCAGCGCGCCCTCGCAGGCGGCCAGCGAGCGGCTGACTTCATAGGAGAAGTCGACGTGGCCGGGGGTGTCGATGAAGTTCAGATGGTAGGTCTGGCCGTCCTTCGCCACGTACGGCAGCGACACCGACTGCGCCTTGATCGTGATGCCACGCTCGCGCTCGATCGGGTTGGAGTCGAGCACCTGCGCTTCCATCTCGCGGGCCTGGAGGCCGCCACAGAGCTGGATGATGCGGTCGGCCAGCGTGGACTTGCCGTGGTCGACGTGGGCGATGATGGAGAAGTTGCGGATGTTCCGCATCGAATCAGAGGACATAGAGAGGTGGCGGCGGCGCGCGGCGTCGTCAGGGTAACGGTCGATTATCGCACGCCCGGAGGGTGGCCGCGTGGTTGGCCTGGCCGGACCGCCCCCGGAATGGCCGAAGCCCCGCCGGGGCGGGGCTTCGGGGATACCACAAGGGCCGCCATGAAGGCGGCCATCCGTTGTTACGGGCCGGCCTTGACCGCCACAAAGGCGCTGTTGCCGCTGCCGGTACGGACCAGCAGCATGACCACGTCGCCCTTCTTGTACCCGGACAGTGCACGGTTCAGGCTTTCCACGCTGCCGACCGGGGTGCTTGCCACCTGCAGGATCACCATGCCGCCGGACAGGCCGGCATCACGGGCGCCTTCGCCCTTCACTGCGGTGATGCGGACACCTTCGCCCGCCTCAAGACCCAGCTGCTTGCGCTGCGGCGCGGTCAGATCGGCAACCTCCAGCCCCAGCAGGGCATTGGCACCGGTCTGCGGAGCGGCCGTGTCATTGCCTGCGGACGGGCTGCGGGCATTGCCCTGCGCATCCTCGGCCAGGGCAGTCAGGGTCGCGCTCAGGTCACGCGGCTTGCCGTCGCGGATCACGCCCAGGGTGACGCGGCTGCCCGGCGCCATCGCACCGATCAGCGGCGGCAGGTCAGACCAGCTGTTGACCGGCGCACCATTCACCGTGCGGATGACGTCTCCGATCTTGACCCCGGCCTTGGCCGCAGCGCTGTCCGGCACGATCTGGTTGACCAGTGCACCACGGCTGTCGGGCAGGCCCATCGCCTGTGCCTTCAGGCCGTCGATTTCCTGGACCACCGCGCCGAGCTGGCCACGGGTGACCTTGCCGGTCTTCTTGATCTGCTCGACCGCGCTCATCGCCAGGTCGATCGGGATCGCGAAGCTGATGCCCATGTAGCCACCCGAGGCCGAGAAGATCTGCGAGTTGATGCCGACCACTTCACCGCGGGTGTTCAGCAGCGGACCGCCGGAATTGCCCTGGTTGATCGCCACGTCGGTCTGGATGAACGGCACATAGCGCTGATCCGGCCCACCGGTGTTGCGGCCGAGGGCGCTGACCACGCCGGCGGTGACCGAGTGGTCGAGGCCGAACGGCGAGCCGATCGCGACAACCCACTGACCGGGCTTCAGGCTGTTGGAATCACCCACGCGCACGGTCGGCAGGTTCTTGCCGTCGATCTTCAGCAGGGCCACGTCGTACTGCTGGTCGCTGCCGACCACCTTGGCGGTGAACTCGCGACGATCGCCGAGCTTGACCTTCACTTCACTGGCGTCGGCGACCACGTGGTAATTGGTCAGCACGTAGCCGTCAGGCGAAATGATGAAGCCCGAGCCCATGCCGCGGCCCTTGATGCTGGGTCCACCGTCCTGGCCACCGGGCCCCTGCCCCGGCATCGGGAAATCCGGGCCGAAGAAGCGGCGGAAGAACTCGGGCATCTCGTCATCACCCGGGCCCATGCCGCCCCGTGCCTGGCGGTTGCTGCGGACGATGGTGGTGTCGACGTTGACCACACCGGGGCCGACCTGTTCCACCAGATTGGTGAAATCAGGCAGACCGCTGACCAACGGTTGCGCCGGTGCGCGGGGCGCCGCAGCAGCGGCTGCGGCCTGCGGCTGGGCGGCAGGCGCCGCCGGTTGGGCGCAGGCCACCAGCGGCAGGGTCAGGGCGAACAGGCCAATGGCATGTGTGCGCAGTCGGGGAGTCATCGGACGGCAACCTCCGGGTCGGATGGAAAGGGAAAGAAGCGCCCCGCCGACGGCGGGGCGTGGGACGGCACCCGGCTCAGTCGCGCGGGCGCTGCGACGCCGGCAGGTCGTCCTGCAGGCGTGGCTCGAATGGATAGAACGCGGCGCCACCGGCATGGGCCGGGAAGCTGGCATTGAGAGCGCCACCGGCGGCGGGCGCCAGGCTGGAACGCGGCCACGGCCGTGCCTGCAAGCTGCCGACCTCGCCAAATGGCAGGTTGCGCGCGCTACTGGCGGGCACGGTCGGGGTC
>NZ_JBYOLA010000035.1:0-26120 GCF_057799055.1 Stenotrophomonas sp. 14P6.2.3 | reverse complement strand
CGCTGTCGGCGGCCTGCGCGGCATCCTGCTTGGCCTGTTCGGCTTCCGGGCCCTTGCAGGCAGCCAGTGCAAGCAGCAGGGAGGCGGCCAGCAGGGTGGTGGTCAGCGGGCGAATCTTCATGGCGGTCTCCAGTACTGCAATGGATGGGGACGCCAGCCTATTCATACCGTTGTGAAGACGTGGTGGTGACCTGCACACGGAACTGCGCGCAAAGAAAAAGCCGCTGGCGAACCAGCGGCTTCTTCAGAACAGCTTGAAGAAAGAAGTTATTACTTCTTGGCTTCTTCAGCAGCGTCCTTGGCCTTCTCGGCGGTGCCTTCAGCAGCCTTGGCAGCGTCGGCAGCAGCGCCGGCAGCAGCGTCGGTGGCAGCGCCAGCAGCCTGGGCAGCGGCGTCAACCGAAGCGTCAGCAGCGGTGGCGGCGGTGTCAGCGGCCTGCTGGGCAGCGTCGGCGGTCTGGGCGCCAGCAGCGGCGGCCTGGTCGGCAGCAGCCTGGGCTTCGGTGGCGGCCTGGTTGGCCGAAGCAGCGGCGTCCTGGGCAGCTTCCTGCTTCGAGCAGGCGGCCAGGGCCAGAGCCAGGGACATCGCGACCAGCAGCTTGTTGATGCTCATTGTGTAAATCCTCGTCGTTAGAATTAGGCAACGCGCATGCTGCGCGCCGACAACATGATGACAAGCCAAGATTGGGTGTCAAGCGATCCCGCATTCATTTTTGCGAAATAGACGTTAAACCCTTTCAGATCAACTCGATGGCGATAGCCGTCGCTTCGCCGCCGCCGATGCACAGGGTGGCAATGCCGCGCTTGCCGCCGCGCGTGCGCAATGCGTTGACCAGGGTGACCACCAGGCGTGCGCCGGAGGCACCGATGGGATGGCCCAGCGCGCAGGCACCGCCATTCACGTTGAGCTTGTCGTGCGGGATGCCCAGTTCGCGCATCGGTGCCATCGCCACCACGGCAAAGGCCTCGTTGATTTCGAACAGATCGATCTGGTCCAGCGACCAGCCGGTCTTCTCCAGCAGGGTGTGGATGGCGCCGATCGGGGCGGTGGTGAACCACTCCGGTTCCTGCGAATGGGTGGCATGGCCGACGATGCGCGCCAGCGGCTGCAGGCCGCGTGCGGCAGCATCTTCTTCGGTCAGCAGGACCACGGCGGCGGCGCCATCGGAAATGCTGGAGGAACTGGCGGCGGTCACGCTGCCGTCCTTCTTGAAGGCCGGGCGCAGGGTCGGGATCTTGGCGATGTCCGAACGGCCGGGCTGTTCGTCGCTGGCGACCTCGACTTCACCCTTGCGGGTGGCGACCTTCACCGCAACGATTTCGTCGGCGAACGCGCCGTTGGCCTGGGCTGCCTGTGCGCGCTTGACCGATTCGATGGAGTAAGCGTCCTGCTCTTCGCGGGTGAACTGGTACTTGTCCACGGCGCATTCGGCGAACTCGCCCATGGCCTTGCCGTCATAGGCGTTGACCAGGCCGTCGTGGGCCATGTGGTCCACGGCCTGGAAGTTGCCGAAACGGTTGCCGGTGCGCGAATTGGGCAGCAGGTGCGGGGCGTTGGACATCGATTCCATGCCGCCGGCGACCACGACCTTGGCCGAACCGGCCTTGATCAGGTCATGGCCGAGCATGATGGCCTTCATGCCCGAACCACAGACCTTGTTGAGGGTGGTCGCGCCGACCGACAGCGGGATGCCGGCGGCGATCGCTGCCTGGCGGGCAGGGGCCTGGCCGAGATTGGCCGGCAGCACGCAGCCCATCAGGACTTCGGAGACGTCGCTGGCAGGAACGCCCGACTGTTCCAGCGCGGCGGCGATGGCGGCCGCGCCGAGGGTCGGGGTCGGAACGCCGTTGAACTGGCCGAGGAAGGAGCCGATGGCGGTGCGCTTGGCGGCGGCGATGACGATGTTGGACATGGCAATCTCGTTGATGCGTGAGCAATGTTCGGAAAGGAGACGACGGGCGTTGGAAGCGGCGCCGTTTCCCGGCAGACTGCGTGGGGGTCGGCTCAGTATAGAGGGTCGGCGAAGACTGCCGCTGGGCAGTCCTGGATGCCTGCCCGGATGGCGGCAGGCCAACGTTCATGGGAAGGAAACGATGGAACGTAAGACGATGGGAAGGTCGGTCCTGGCATCGGCGCTGGCGGTGGCGCTGTCGGCGTGTGGCGGTGGAGGGGGCGGCAGCAACGTGCGCATCGACCCGCCACCGGTTACGCCACCGGTAACGCCCCCGGTCACCCCGCCTCCCGCGTCCAAGCCGCTGGAGCCGGCGGTGGATGCGCATCTGGCACAGACCAACGCGCGTGCCGCACAGGCCACTGGCGTGACCGGCCGCGGCGTGCGCATCGGCATTGTCGATTCGGGCGTGCTGCGCAACGCCGAGGCACTGAACGGACGGGTAGTGGCCAACCTCAACTACATCGACCCGAGCCGCAACAATCTCAACGTCGATGACGTGCTTGGCCATGGCACGGCCGTCGCCAGCCTGGCTGCCGGTGCATCGGTGGGTGTCTGGCCCGGAGGCATCGCACCGGGTGCGGAGATCGTCTCGGCGCGCATCATTTCCGACACCACGCCCCAGGATGACGGCAGCGGCAAGGGCAACTCCTTCAGCGGCACGCTGGGCGTGGCCGGGGTCCACCAGGATCTGATCGGCTACGGCGTGAAGGTGATGAACAATTCCTGGGGCGGCCTGTACTGGACCGACCTCGGCACCACCGCGCAGGTCGCGGCCGAATACCGCCCCTTCATCATCAACCACGGTGGCCTGGTGGTGTTCGCCGCAGGCAACGAGGGGCGCGACCAGCCCAGCAGCGTGGCCGCGCTGCCCAGCCAGCGTGGCGTCGGCGGATCGCTGCCGGCAGCCGATCTTGAAAAAGGCTGGCTGGTGGCCACCGCGATCGATCCGAACAAGCCGGGTGAGCGTGCCCCCTGGGCCAATGCCTGTGGCGACGCCGCGCGCTACTGCCTGACCGCTCCCGGCAGCGCGGTGTTCCCCGAGCCGGGTACCGGCAAGTATCTGTGGAACTACGGCACGTCCTTCGCCGCGCCGCTGATCTCCGGCGCTGCGGCGCTGGTCTGGCAGCGCTACCCGTACTTCGACAACGACCTGGTGCGGCAGACCCTGCTCGGCACGGCCACCGACATCGGTGCGCCGGGCGTCGATCCGATCTACGGCTACGGCCTGCTCAACGTCGGCAAGGCGGTGAACGGTCCCGGCCGCTTCGACTGGGGCGATGTCACGGTCAATGTCGACGCGCCATCCTCGGGCTCGATCTGGAGCAACGACATCGCAGGCGCTGGCGGCCTGGTCAAGCGCGGCGATGGCCGGCTGGAGCTGAGCGGCAACAACAGCTACAGCGGCGATACCCGCATCGAGCGCGGCAGCCTGGCCCTGCGGGGCGGGGCAGTGATCCGTTCCAACGTCAGCATCTCTGGTGCCGGCGGTGTCTCAATGGCTGGCCTGCAGTTCATGCCGGGCACGCCGCGGGTGATCGGCAACGTCGACAACGGCGCCAGCGTGGTGCTGATCAACGCCAACACCACCGCGACCATCGAAGGTAATTACAGCCAGCGTCCGGATGCGCGGCTGATCGTCGCGCTGGGCGTGAACGCGCTGCAGGTGACCGGCACCGCACGGCTGGCCGGCGGCGTGGTGGTCGATGGCATCGTTTCCGGTTACGTGCCGCAGGTCGGCAGCCGCCAAGGGCTGATCCACGCCAACGGCGGTATCAACGGTACGTTCACCACACCGGTGTCCAACACCGCCGCCAACGGCCTGACCCTGCTGCAGGCACAGTACGGCTATGGCAGCAACGACGCGTGGATGGACCTGACCCAGGTCAATGTTTCCGCCGCTGCGTCCGGCCTGGGCGCCAATGCACAGGCATCGGCACTGCGGGTGGAGTCGGCATTCACCGCGCTGGACCGCAACGCGAATCTGCAGGGTTCGGCGTTCGGTACGGCCGCCGGCGCGCTGCAGCGTACGGCGGGCGGGACCGAGGGCTTGTCGGCGAGCCTGGAAAGCCTGTCCGGACAGGCGCATGCGCGCGCTGAAGCGTCGACCTTCGACAGTGTGGACATGTCGCGCCGTGCGGTTGCCGAGCGCTTCGACCGCGTGCAGGCAGCGCCGAAGCTGCGTGGTGCCTGGCAGAGCGCGCTGGGCGAAGCCGGGCAGGGCAGCTTTGCCGGCAACGCCGCCGACAGCCAGGGCTGGATGGCAGGCCAGGACGTGGCATTGGGCAGCAATGGTCTGCTGGGCATGGCCTTCGGCGAAACCCGCAGCAACGGCGGCAGCAACTTCAGTGGTGATCGTGGCCGCGACCGCCAGACGCAGGCGCAGTTGTATGCCGGCTGGAACCTGGGGCGTGGCTATGCGCTGGCCCAGTTCGGCACTGGTCAGTTCACCCGTGAGCTGGACCGCCAGTTGCTGCTGGGTGCCGGTGCCTACGGTGTGTCCGCGCGCTACGGCGGGCGTTTCAGCAGTGCCAGCGTCGAAGGCGGCTATCGTTTCGGGCGCATCGGTGCGTCGTTGACCCCGTACCTGGGGGCCAGCAGCACGCGCCTGGATACCGATGGCTTCAGCGAGCAGGGTGGCTTCGGCTTCGGCCTGCGCGGGGAGGCGTCACGTGCACAGCGCAGCCAGATGCTGGCGGGCCTGCGCGGCGAGCGGCAGTGGGGTCGTTGGACCCTGCGCGGCCATGCCGAGTGGCAGCAACGGCTGGATGGCAGTGAGCAGGCCTGGCAGGCAAGCTTCGTCGGTGTTGATGCCTGGGCGCCGTTGGCCGGTGTCGACGCACCGCGGGGCAGTGCCTTGTTCGGCCTGGCGCTGGAATCATGGTGGGGCCGCAATGGCCGCCTGAGCCTGGGTATCGACCAGCGCGTGGGTGGCAACGATGCACGTCAGGCGGCGCTGCGCTACAGCGCTGGCTTCTGATCGTAGCGCCGGGCCTGCCGCCCGGCGCGTTCATCCGGCGCTGCCGACCATGGGTCGGCACGCGCACGGTTCGCGAGGCGGCGATCAGCCGCCGCGCAGATTGCCCAGGCGCGGCGTGCTGCGGCCCAGCGGCATCTTCAGCTTGCCGATCGACAGGATGCGCGCTTCGGCGATCCGGTCGGCGGCACGCTGCGGGGCGATGTTCTCGCGCTGCGACAGTTCGAAGATGCGCGTCAGGTTGTGGTAGATGCTGCGGATCAGCCGCATCGCGCGCTCGCGGTTGTAACCGTCGATTTCCAGCGACACGTTCATCACGCCACCGGCGTTGACCGCGTAGTCAGGCGCATACAGGATGCCGCGCGCATGCAGTTCGTCGCCGATCTCCAGGCTGGACAGCTGGTTGTTGGCGGTGCCACAGATGATCTTCGCCTTGATCCGCGGCAGGGTGTCGGCGTTGATCGCGCCTTCCAGCGCGCACGGCGCGAACACATCGGCGTTCACTTCGTGGATCTCGTCCGGCTTGACGGCCTCGGCGCCGAAATCGTTGACCGCACGATCCACCAGCGCGCTGTCCAGATCGGTGACATACAGCTTGGCGCCACGGTCGCGCAGCAGCTTCACCAGTTCCATGCCGATATGGCCCAGGCCCTGCACCGCAATGCTGGTCTTGCCCACCTCCTCATGGCCGAACTTGAAGCGCATCGAGGCCATCAGCGCCTGCAGCGCGCCATAGGCGGTGAACGGGGCCGGATCTCCCGAGCCGCCATGGACCTGGTGCACGCCGGTGACGAACTGGCTCTCCAGGTAGATGTTCTCCATGTCGTTGACGTCGGTACCGACATCCTCGGCGGTGATGTAGCGACCGCCCAGCGAATCGACATAGCGGCCGAAGGCGCGGAACAGCACTTCGGTCTTGTCGACCTTGGGGTCGCCGATGATCACCGCCTTGCCGCCACCGACATTGAGACCGGCCAGCGCATTCTTGTAGGTCATCGTGCGGCTCAGCCGCAGCACATCGGCCAGCGCATCGTCGGTGCTGGCGTAAGGGCGCATGCGCACCCCGCCCAGGGCGGGGCCCAGGGTGGTGTTGTGGATGGCGATGATCGCCCGCAGGCCGGCATCCTGGTTGTGGCAGAACACCACCTGTTCGTGGCCGGTGGTTGCGAGGGTTTCGAATAGCATGGGGTCTCCGATGGCGCGATCTGCGGTGAACTGCGGCGAACTGCCAATGAACGGTAGGGTCCGAAAACAAAAAAAGCGACGTCGTCGGTACAGGGGGACGGGTCGCGCGGCGCCATTCTAGTCCATTCGCCCGGGATATGCCGTCGACGCAGGAAGCGCCCGGGTTAAAGAAGATGAAAGTGCGGCCGATGCTGCGACGACGGCAGGTGGCCGGATGTGATGAAGGCGCAGGGGCAGGCAGTGGCAGCAGCAGGAAAACGACAGGATGGGCGGCGATGACCGCAGCGTGGTGGCGATCTGTGCTGCGTTGGCTGTCGCAGCTGACCGGGCAGGCCCCGGCACGTCTGGCCGCAGCCCCCCGCCAGGCCGTGGCCGCGGCGGCGGCCAGCCTGCAGGGTGACGCCTTGCCGGCGGCCGAGGTCGCCGCTCACCTGCAGCGCGGGCTGCATGCGCTGGCCCTGTATCCGCGTTTGGCCGGCGAACCGACCGCGGTCAGCGCGTCGGGTCTGGCCGAGGCGGTGGACCGCGCGCTGCAGGACCGTGACTGGGCTACCCGGCAGCTGCCGCGGCGTCCGCAACTGCTGCCGCAGCTGATCCAGACGGTCAATGACGACGTTGCATCGGCGCGGGTGATGGCCGCGATCATCGGCCAGGATCCGGTGCTGACCGGCAACCTGCTGCGGATCGCCAACAGCCCGGCCTACAAGGTGCACGAGCGGCCCGTGGAAAGCCTGCAGCGGGCGGTGACCCTGGTCGGCACCGAAGGCGTGCGGCAGATCATCAGTGCAGTGCTGGTGCAGCCGGTGATGCAGGTGCAGTGCGAGGTGTTCCCGCAGTTCAGTTCGATCATATGGGAGCACGCGCTGCTGGCGTCGCGCGCGGCCGCCGACCACGCGCGCACGGTCACCTTCGGCGATGCCTTCGCTGCGCAATGGCTGGGCCTGGTGCAGGGCCTGGGCGCAGCGCTGGTCATGCGGCAACTGCTGCAGGAAGCGCAGGCACGCGGCGAAGAGGTGGAGCCGGCGCTGGCCCTGCAGTTGCTGCAGCAGTGGTCACTACCGCTGGCACAGCGGGTGGCTGCCGCCTGGGAACTGCCCGAGCCGGTGCATCAGGCCCTGGCGCCTGACGCTGACGGTCCGCTGGCCGACAGCCTGCGACTGGCCAGCGCCGCTGCGGCGGCCAGCCTGCTGTGCCGGCACGGGCATGCCAGCCAGGGCCGCATGCTGGCTTTGCTGGAACAGCTGCCGGCAGCGCCGCCGCACGCGCTGCGCTGGATCTGGCGGCGCCTGCACGGGCGCAATGTGGAAACCCTGGACGAGAGCCTGCACGGCGATGGCGAAGGGCTCGCCCGCTGATCGTTACAGCTGCGATTCCAGCGGTAACCAGCTGATCACCCGCGCCGTCCAACGCTTGCCGAGGCTGCTGCCGGGCTCGGCTTCGACCCAATGCGGTGGCGGCTCGCGCTGCAGCCAGCGCAGTTCATCATCAGCGCCCAGTGCCAGCCACCAGCTGTGTTCCGGGCTGGCCAGGCGCAGGTATTCCGCGCGCAGCTGCGCGCCCAGCACCGGGTCGTCGAACAGCACGCCCATCTCGGTGTTGAGATAGGCCGAGCGCGGATCGAGGTTGAACGATCCGACGAACCCGCGCTGGTCGTCGACCAGCAATGCCTTGGTGTGCAGGCTGGCGCCACTGCTGCCGAACAGGCTGCTGTCACCGGTCTGCCCGCTCGCCTTCAGTTCGTACAGTTGCACGCCGGCCTTCAGCAGCGGCACCCGGTAGCCCATGTAACCACCGTGCACGGCAGCCACATCGTTGGCCGCCAGTGAGTTGGTCACCACGCCGACCTGGGCGCCACGCCCGGCCATCGCCGAAAGGCCGTCCAGCCCTTCGCTGCCGGGCACGAAGTACGGCGAGATCAACAGTGCCTTGTAGCGCGTCGACTGCAGCTGCCGGACCAGCGCGGTGACCAGCCAGTCGTCATGCGCATCGCCGTGATGCTTCATCGGTGGATCGGACAGGATCCGTACCTGCGTGCTCCAGTGCAGCGGCTCGGGGCTGGCGCGCTGGCGCTGGCGCGACTCTGCCACGCGCTGCAGGTACGGTTGCGCCTGCGCATGCAGCGCGTCCAGATCGGACTGGCGTACCAGCTGGCGCAGCTGCGCATCGGTGTAGGTCGCCAGCGCCGAGATCGGAATCGCCGCGTCGCTGTTCCAGTAGTCGTCGAAGATCTGGTTGGCCTGCTGCACGGCCGGGCCGGCCACCACCAGGTCCAGGTCCTGGAAGTTCACATCGCTGCGCGCGCTGAAATACTCCTCACCGATGTTGCGGCCACCGACGATGGCGATGCGCCCATCGGCGATCCAGCTCTTGTTGTGCATGCGGTGGTTCACGCTGAAGGCGCGTTGCACCAGCTCCAGCGTGCGGGCGATGCCGCTGCGGTTGCGGAACGGGTTGTACAGGCGAAGCTCGATGTTGGGATGCGCATCGAGCGCCATCATCAGCGCATCCTTGTCCTTGGCGTTCATGTCATCGAGCAGGATGCGCACGCGCACGCCACGTTCGGCAGCGTCGTACAGCGCCTTGGCCATCAGGTGGCCGATCAGGTCGTCGTGCCAGATGTAGTACTGCAGGTCCAGGCTGCGGCCGGCATGTTCGGTGATCATCGCGCGGGCGGCGAACGCATCCATGCCATCGCTGAGGAAGGCCACGCCAGACTGCCCAGGATGGGCAGCCTGCAGGGGCATGATCTGTCGATCGATGGGCGTCTGCGCAGGCTGCAGTGGCAGCACCTGCGACGCTTCACCGCGCGCCTGCGGGGCCAGGTGGTCGGCCAGCAGCAGGCCGGACAGGACCAGCAGAAGCAGGGCGGCGATGATGATCGCGGCGACGCGTAGCAGGCGCCGCCATAGGGGTTTGCGCAGACTCATGACGCCGATGGTAGTTCCACACCGCGCGTAGATCCACGCCACGCCTGGAGGTAGATCCACGCCATGCGTGGATGAGTCGCCATCAGTAGATCCACGCCATGCGTGGATGAATCGCCATCAGTAGATCCACGCCATGCGTGGATGAGTCGCCATCAGTAGATCCACGCCATGCGTGGATGGAGCGCCGTGACTCAGAACCGCTCGTCGCTGCCCAGATAGCGCCACTGGCCCACGGCCAGCGGGCCCAGCGCCACCCGGCCGATGCGCAGGCGGCGTACGGCCACAACCTGCAGGCCGGCGGCCGTCACCGCAGTCCTCAGTCCCCTCGCGGTCAGCCCCTTGCCTGCAAAGCGCAGGCGCTGCTCGCTCTGCCAGCTGACCTTGGGGCCGCCTGCTTCATGCTGCAGCCGGGCCATCAGCCACGGGCCACGTTCCGGGCCGCCTTCGGCCACTTCGACCAGGTACTCCTGTTCGGTGCGGCCCAGGTTCCGCTGCAGGTGCGCCAGCACCGCCGGATCCTGGCTGACCACCACCAGCCCGTTGTCGTCGGCCGGCAGCGAGGATGCCAGCTGCAGGCCGTGGAAGTGCCGCTGCAGCGGACGGATGTCACTGGCATCCAGTTCGCTGCGGGTCTCGGTGCGGATCAGCGCGCACAGGGCATCGGCCGGCACGCCTGCCGGCTTGTGCAGCAGCATGCTGGCGCGCTCGGCCTTGCTGTCGCTGGCCTGCTCGGCCACCACGATGCTGGCGCTCTCGTCCACCGGGCGCTGCGGCTGTTCCACCACCTCGCCATCGACGCTGACCCAGCCGCCCTCGATATAGCGCCGCGCTTCACCACGCGGGATGCCGAGCAGGGCGGACAGGCGTTTGTCGAGTCGGGTCGGTTCCATGGCGAAAGGTCGGGCAGGGGGCGCGCAGTGTAGCCGCTACGCCGTTTCAGCGCTGGCCACGGTTGGCCAGCTCGGTCAGGTACAGCCGGGTATCGAACTCCAGCTGCAGGTAATCGGGCTCCATGTGCTGGCACAGCTGGTAGAAGGCCTTGTTGTGGTCGGCCTCCTTCAGATGCGCCAGTTCGTGCACCACGATCATGCGCAGGAAGGCGGCTGGCGCCTGCCGGAACACGGTGGCGATGCGGATCTCGCGGCTGGCCTTGAGCCGGCCCCCGTGCACGCGGGAAATGGCGGTGTGGGTGCCCAGGGCATGCTTGATGACTTCCAGCGTGTTGTCGTAGCAGACCTTGTTGAGCGGCACCGACTTGCGCAGATAACGGTCCTTCATGTCCTGGGTGTAGTCGTACAGCTGGCGGTCGCTGCGCACCTCATGCGGGTCCGGATAGCGCTGCTGCAGCCAAGGGCCGAGCTTGCCCTGGGCCAGCAGGTCGCTGACCTGGGCGACCAGGGGTTCGGGGTAGCCGGTGAGGTACTTCAGGACAGCCATGCAGGGGCGTCGGCGCGTCGGTAGAATGGGGCATCCAGATTACACGCGGTACGTATCGACCATGGCAAAGCCCAACGCGCTGCAGGAACAATTGCTCAAGGCCGGCCTGGCCAAGAAGTCGCAGGCCAGCGCCGCCGCGCGTGAACAGGCCAAGGCCCGCCAGGGCAAGGCCGAGTCGACCTCGGCCGAGGTCCAGCGTGAAGCTGAACGCGTCCGGGCCGAGAAGATCGAGCGTGACCGTGCGCTGGCTGCCGAGCGCAACGCGCAGGCCAAGCAGGCGGAGCGCAAGGCGCAGGCCAAGCAGATCATCAGCGCCCACGCCGTGCCTCACAAAGGCGAGGACGAGTACCGCTTCAGCGATGGCGCGGTGATCCGCACCCTGTTGATCGATACCAAGCTGCGCAAGGCGTTGTCGGTGGGCGTGCTGGTCATCGTGGCCCATGGCGACAGCTACGCGGTGCTGCCACGCGCGGCGGCTGAAAAAGTACGTGAACGCGCCCCGGAAGCCATCATCGTCGACCATGGCACGCCCGGCTCCAGCGCCGAGATTTCCACCGGCAACGCCGAGGATGACGCCTACTACGCGCAGTTCCAGGTTCCCGACGATCTGGTCTGGTAAGGCGGCGCTGAACCGGCCGCAGCGTCCGCCGGGCATGGCCCGGCGCTACCGATTGCGGCGGGGGGTATCGTCCCCATATCAGGCGACACCCCTGCGGAGGATGGCCATGGCTACCGGTTGGGCCGGAGATGGCGCGGTCCAGGACCAGATCGACGCCACCGTCGACGATGCGATTGCCCGCGCGCGGCGCCAGCTGCGCCAGGGCCCGGGCCTGGAACACTGTGAGGAATGCGACGCGCCGATTCCGTTGGCGCGGCGTCAGGCGGTGCCTGGGGTTCGGCTGTGCGTGAACTGCCAGCAGGCGCACGACGAAGAGGAACAGGCGCAGAGTGGCTACAACCGGCGCGGTAGCAAGGACAGCCAGTTGAGGTGAAGGGGGGGGCGGCAGGGCTGCGCCCTGCACCTGCAGAGGCCTTCAAACCAAGGCAAAGGCAACAGCAAAAGCTGGCATTCCGTGGGGTGGTGGGGCGGTGTCGGATTGCGGGGACGCCGCAAGTACGTCCTTGTAGGCTTGGCAGCCGCATCCATGCGGCTGACACCCCGCAATCCGACACCGCCCCACCTCTGACAGTTTTCCGGTGCCTGGTAGATCCACGCCATGCGTGGATGAATTCCGATGGAAATCGAATATTTCGATATTGGAATTTGATGAAAGAGCATCCACGCATGGCGTGGATTACAGATCGCGGAGATCTGTCGAAGGCGGGGTGGGGCCGGTGGCAGGGGCGTGAGCCGCATGGATGCGGCGACCGAGCTTACATGGACGTACTTGCAGCGGCCCCTGCCACCGGCCCCACCCCGCCAACCCACAGGAACCCAGCTTTTGCTGTTGAGGTTGTCGGCCAGCGGCCGGCACTACCGCCTCTGCGGGTGCAGGGCGCAGCCCTGCCGACCAACCCGACCTCAGCCGTCGCCCTGGATGCCGCCGGGTGCCTGCGTCGGGTCGCGCCAGCGCCGCACCGTGCGCTGGAAGAACAGGTTGTTCGGCAGCTGCAGCACCGTGCCCTCGTGGCCGTCACCGGTTTCCTGCAACGTGGTGTAGATCAGGTTGACGTCGATCACCCGGCCCTTCAGTCCGGGCTTTTCGCCGTTCTCCAGCACTTCGATGTAGTCATGCAGGCGGAACGGCCGCGTGGTGAAGATCAGCAGCGTGCAGAAGATATTGGACAGCACGCTCCAGGCCGCGAAGAACGCCACCGCGCCCACCGCAGCGAAACCGGTGAAGGCCGTCCACAACACCGAGGGCGAGGCGCCGAGCAGGCTGAGGATGTACAGCACCGCGCTGAAATAGACCACGAAACTGGTGATCCGGCGCGCACCCATCACCATTTCCGGTGGCAGCGTGTAGTGATCGGCGAAGCGGCGGATCAGGCGCCGGGCCAGCACCCGCAGCAGCCAGGCGGCAAGCAGGGTGATCAGGATCTGCAGGGCGATCCCGATGTCATGCAGCCAGGGGTGGGTCCAGGCGGGCAGGTGGTCCTTCAGCGACAACATCATGGGGCGACAACATGCGACGGAAACGGGTCTTGATGTTACCCGGCGCGTGTCGACGTTTCGACCGCCTGTGCCCAGGCAAGGCAGACAAGATCCTGTTTGTGCTGCTGCAGGCAGGCGCGGCCGCTCTCGGCACGCCAGTGCAGGGATAGGCCGAACGCCTGCAGCAGCATGCAGGCCACGATCGCCAGCAGGGCGGCGCAGGAAGGACTGGACATGGGAGGCTCCTGGCCGGGAAGGCCTGCGGGGGACCTGTGATGGATGCAGCCAGCCGCGAAAAGGTTGCAAGCAGAAAGCGCGTCGGCAGATCTAAACCTTTTTCCGGCTGGCCGCATCCAACGGATATGCTCGACACGACCATGCCCGCGCCGCCTGCCGCCACCGACGCCGTCGACGAAGCCGCTTTGGTGCGTGCGGCGGCGGCTGGCGATACCGGTGCCTACGAACTGCTGTATCGGCGCCACTCGCCGCGGGTGTTTGCCTCGTTGTGGCGCCTGTGTGGCGGCCAGCAGGCACGTGCCGAGGATGCACTGCAGGAGGCGTTCCTGCAGGCATGGAAGGCACTGCCCGGCTTCCGTTTCGAGAGCAGCCTGTCCACCTGGCTGCATCGGTTGGGGGTCAACGCCGCGTTGATGGAGCTGCGCGGGCGTGCCGCCGGGCATGACCACGACAGCCTGGACGACGTTGACGGTGGGATACCAGAGATGGCGGTGCATGATGGCTGCGCCGGCACCGAACGCGATCTGGAACGTGCGTTGGCGACCCTGCCGCCGCGCGCACGTGCGGTACTGGTGCTGCACGATATCGAAGGCTGGAAACACCATGAAATCGCCGGCCAGCTGCAGATGGCGGTCGGTAGTTCCAAAGCACAGCTGCATCGCGCGCGTGGCCTGCTGCGCGCGCGCCTGGGAGACATGACATGAGTACGCACGACCCCGATCACGACCTGCTGGCGCGCCTGCGCGCCCTTCCCACTGAACGCAGCACACCGGCGGATGGCTGGGAACGCCTGTCGGCGCGGTTGCCACCCCGCGAACCGGTTGCCGCACAGGTGCCGAAGGACAACGTGGTGGCGTTGCCACTGCGCAGCCGTCGACGCTGGTGGTTGCCGGTTGGCGCGGCGTTGGCGGCCAGCCTCGCGCTCTACGCGGTGGCACCGTGGCGGCATGCACCCGAGGCGCTGCCTGCACCCAGTGGCCTGCAGCTGCAGGCCGATGCGATGACCGAACAGTACCGGCAGGCAGTGGCATCGCTGCCTGATGGCACCGCGCCGGAGTGGCAGCCCGCGCTGCATGAACTGGATCGCAGCGCGGAACAGATCCGCGCCGCGATGGCGCAGGACCCGCGTGCGCCGCACCTGCTTGGACAGCTCAAGCGCACTTACGCGCTGCGGCTGGAACTGACCCGGCAGGCGGCCTATGCCGCCGAATCCGGCTTGACGACCTGAGGAGACCCCCGATGACCCGAACCCTGATGTCCTGCTGTGTCGCGCTGCTGCTGGTGCCGGCCATGGCACTGGCCGACACCCGCATCGATGAACGCCACACGCTGGCTGCGGGCGGTCGTATCGAATTGAGCAATGTGGCCGGCAAGGTGAGCGTGCGTGGGTGGGACCGCAACGACGTGCAGCTTACCGGCACGCTCAGCGATGGCCTGCAGCTGCGCCAGGAAAAGAGTGCCAACCGGGTGCGCTGGGAGATCGAGTATCCCCGCCGCAGCAACAACGGCGGTGCCACGCTGGTGTTGAACGTGCCGCGCTCGGTGGAGCTGCTGCTGAGCACGGTCAGTGCCGACCAGGACATCAGCGGCATTGACGTGCGCCGCCTGCAGGCCGATACGGTCAGCGGCAGCCTGAGCGCGTCCGGTCGCAGTGGCGACAGCAAACTCAACACGGTCAGTGGCAGTGTCAATGCGCGACTGCAGACGCCGAAGCTGGACGTGAACACGGTCAGTGGCCGCATCGAAGCCGGCGGCGGCGTGTCGGGCGATATCGGTGCGCAGACGGTGTCCGGCCGGGTCGAGGTCGACGCCGGTCGCGTGCAGCGGCTTGCGGTGGAAACCGTGTCGGGCAGCATCGACCTGTCGGCGACGGCGCTGGCGCCGGGCGGACGCATCAACGTGGAGTCGGTCAGTGCATCGGTCAGCCTGCGCCTGCCGCGCACGGTGTCGGCGCAGCTGTCGGTGAACAGCTTCAGCGGGTCGATCAACAGTGACGCCGGCAAGGTCGAGCGGCCGCGCTATGGGCCGGGCAGCAGCCTGGATGCCCGCCTGGGCAGCGGCGACGGCGATATCCGCGTGCAGTCGCACTCGGGCAGTGTGCAGGTACGCCTGGACCGCTGAGCGCGGTCCGGCAGGCCGCGGCGGCAGCGCCGCCGCGGTCGGGGGTGGGTCAGCTGGCTTTCTTCAGCGCCCAGGTGGTACCGAGAACTTCAATCTTGCCACCGCTCTTGCGGAACGCGGCCAGGTCGGAGGCGATCGAGTCGCTGTTGACCACGGTGCTGGCGGATGCGCCCTTGCGTTCGCTGCGGATGCTGTTGCTGGCCTTCGCGGGGGTCTTTGCCTTGCGGGGCATGGTTGCTCCTGTCAGGTGGAAGGGGAGGAAAGCGCGCAGGACTCAGCCTGGCGCAGGTAGTCCTGCCGCTCGCGGCGGCAGTCGTCGCCGCCCATCGAGAACTGGCGGCAGATCGCCGGGCGCTGCGAATAGATCGTGCAGCGCAGGTGATACGGATCGATCGCCGCGCACCAGCCTTCCTCGTTGCGCGCCATCACGGCACGGCCGTGGGCGTCGCGCGACAGGAACTGGCCGGGCACGTGGTCGCCGGGCTGCAGCAGGACCGGCAACCGGCAACAGACCGCGTCACAACGGCGGCAGTCGATGGGTGCTGGTTCAGCGTCAGGTTGTACGGCCACAGGGGCCTGGCGGGTGCCCAAAGCGGGTCTCGATGGCGGCTCGGGTAGTACGCGGACCATGATCGAGCCAGAGGGCATGGTCGCCAGACCCGCTGGGCGGGTCAGGCTGCACCATGGGTACACACACCGGCGAGGCCAGCGGAAGGTGCAGGGGTTTTCTAGCCGGCCAAGGGTAGCTCAGACCGCGTAACGTTTTGTTAATCCCGGCTGGCTGCCGCCAGCGCAAGGCCCTGGACGACTCCCAGCGAGGGCTCGCCGTGGACCATCCGGGCGCCCGGGAACGCCTCGGCAGCGGCCTGACGCAGGTAGCCGGCGCGGGACATGCCGCCGGTCAGGAACACCGCGTCCGGGTCGCCGCCGATGTCATTGCGGACCTGGGCGAGCAGCTCGCGGATCTGGGTCAGGTAGCCATGGGCGGCAGCGGCCAGACCGTCGGCGCTGTTGTCCACGTGCAGGTCGCGCGCGATGTAGTCCAGCGTGCTGCGGTGTTCGCTGGTGCCGCTGAGGGCGATCTTGGCGCGCTCGACATCGCGGTACAGGCGGGCGGTGTTGCCGGTGTCCTGCAGTGCCTGCAGGCGCGCGCCCCAGGGAGCGTCGACGTTGTCGTAGCTGTGCTGGCGGAACTCGCGCTGGCGGGTCATGTCCTGCACGGTGGCCGCTTCCACGTAGTGGTGGGTGGGCACGCGGGTGATGCCACGGCCGAACAGCGGCATGTAACCGGACAGGCTCAGGGCCAGGTCGATATCGGTACCGCCACGGGCGATACCCCAGGCGCGGTGGATGCGTGGCGCTTCGCTGCCGCCGACTTCGGCGTGCGCGATATCGGTGGTGCCGCCGCCGATATCGACGATCACCGCCTGGTGCCGATCGCTGCTTTCAGCGTGGTAATGCATGGCTGCGGCGGCGGGCTCTTCAAGGAAGTCGATCTGGTCGAAGCCGGCCTGGCTGGCCGCTTCGCGCAGGATGTCCAGGGCCTGGTCGTTGCCGGCCTCACCGATCGAACTGCGGAACTGCACCGGGCGGCCGAGCAGGGCGCTGCGCAGCGGCTGGCCGAGCTGGGCGCTGGCGGTCAAGCGGATGTGTTCGAGGATGTGCGCGGCGATGCCGGTGATGGTCTGCCGCGCGCGCGGATGCAGGTTGTAGCCGAGCATGGACTTCGGGCTCTGCACGAGGTTGCCTTCGTGCTCCTCGAAGTACGCTTCCAGCGCATCGTCGCCATAGACCGCGTTCTGCAGCAGGTCGCTGGCGCTGCGTTCCTTTCCAGCGCGAGCCTCCATCCACTCCCGGCGCAGGGCGCGCAATGCCTCGCGGCGCAGGGCCTGTGGCGTGCGTTCCTGGCCAGCGGCGCGCGCTGCACGGGCGGCGCTGTCGATCAGCTGCTGCAGTTCGTGTTCCTGCCCGGCGTCGAGCTGGAAATCGTCCGGGTCGGGTACCACGCCGGGGAAGTACACGCTGGTACGGAACTGTTCGGCCTCGCCGAAGCGGATCGGCAGCAGCTTCCCATCACGCACGATGGCGGCGGCGGAGTTGCTGGTACCGAAGTCGATGCCGAGGCGCATGGGGGAGGTCCGGGGACGATCAGGGGCCGCGCACTCTGCTGGAGTTTGCCGCGCGCTGCAAGTTCCGGTGCCTCCCTTGTGCGGGGCGGGCGAGCCCCCCACCCGGGCCGCCGTCGGAAAATGAACGAAAAGGCCGGGCGGTTACAATGGCGGCTGTTGATTCATTTTGAGGTACTTGCGATGTCTTCTGTTCCCGCCTGCCCGCAGTGCACCCTGGAAAACACCTATGCCGATGGCGCGCTGTGGATCTGCGCCGACTGCGGCTTCGAGTGGACGGCCGAAGAAGGTGCTGGCTCGACCCTGGTCGTGCGTGACAGCAACGGCAATACCCTGCAGACCGGCGACACCGTCACCGTGATCAAGGACCTGAAGGTCAAGGGCTCTTCGATCCCGCTCAAGCAGGGCACCGTGATCCGCAACATCCGCCTGGTCGAAGACGATGCCGAACACATCGAAGGCAACTCGGACAAGATCAAGGGGCTGGTGCTGAAGACCTGCTTCCTCAAGAAGGCCTGATCGCGCCTCAGCGCTTGGCCTGCTGCGCCCGCCAGCGGGCCAGGCTGTCCAGCTTGGCCTGGTAGCGGGCCTGCTGGGTTGAACCGCCCAGTTCCTGCGCCCGCAGCAGTTCGCGGTCTGCACGCTGCAGCCGGCCGGTCAGGAAATACACCCGCGCCAGGCCGAAGTGGAACTGGTGCGCGGTGTCGTACAGACTCACCGCCCGCCGGTAGTACGTGATCGCCTTGTCCAGGTCGCCAGCGCGTTCGGCCTGGGCGCCCTGCATGTACTGCGCGAACGGATCCTCGCGCTGCACCGACTGCAGTTTCTTCTGCATCGACTGCGCCTGCGCGGTCATGCCGAGCTTGCGATAGAGCGCACTGGCGTTGTTCAGTGCCGCGCTCTGGCGGCCGTCCAGGCGCAGGGCGGTATCCAGCGCGATGCGAGCTCCCTGGTCGTCACCCAGGCGGTTGTCGAGCACGCCGATGTTGTTCCATGTCGAGGCGAAGCTTGGGTCCTGCGCCAGCGCGGCATCGAAGAAGGCACGCGCGCCGCTCAGGTCGCCGTCGGCCAGATGCTCCGCGCCGCGGTTGTTGTAGTAGTGCGCCAGCGCCCGCTCACGGCCGATGGGTTGCGGCCCATGGCGGTCGTACAGCACGTTGCGGTCCAGGTCGACGGTGCCGTAGCGGCCACCGACATCCACGCCGGCGTTGACGTGCCCGACGTTGTAGACCACGCCCTGGTCCTGGTCCTGGTACCACGACACTACCTGGCCGACTTCCTGCACCCGCGCCTGGATGCCGGCCTCACGGGCGAGAGTGACGAACAGCAGGGTGAAGGCCAGGCAGTTGGCGCGCTGGTGCTGCCAGATCTCGCTGACGGTGTAGGTCGCATCGGCGTCGTACTGCAGGTCCAGGCCGTGCTGGCTGAAGATCATTTCCACCAGCGCCTGCAGGCGCTGATCGCGCGAGTAACTGCGGTTGATCACCTGCTTCTGCAGCATCTCGCGCATCGCCGGCGGGATCGCGAACACCTGTTCGGGCGTCGGCACGCTGGCGGCGGTGACCTTTACGGTGGAGATGGTCGGGATGGCGGGCGCAGGAGCCGGCGCATCCTGCGCGGACAGGGCTGGCGCGCCGAGCGCGGCCAGTGACAGGAGAAAGCATCGAGCGGCAAGACGGCGCATGACGGTTTCCGGCAGCGGCGGGCGCTCCCGCCTGCAGCCAGTGTAGACCTGCATGTGGCGGTCCGCATCCACTGGCGATCAGCGCGTCGATCATCCACAGCCGGTGTGGACCAGCGCGCGACAAACCTGTGGACAACTGCTGCCGGGCCTTGCCTGGCGCGGCGCGTGAAATGATGGTGAAAAAACAGCCAGCTTGCCCGGCGTTGCCAAGGGCGGGATCATCCACGCATGGACTTCGCCCCGCTGACCCTCGCTCCCGCGCACTGGCAGGCACTGCAGGATGCCTATGCGACGCCGCCGCGCGGCTACCACCACTTCGGCCACGTGCGCGCGGTCCTGCAGCATTGCCAGGTGGTGGCCGAGGGGCCGGGCTGGCAGCAGCCGGCCGAGGTCTACCTGGCGGCGCTGTACCACGATGCGGTCTACCAGGCCGGGCGCAAGGACAACGAGGCAAAGTCGGCAGCGCTGGCCCTGCAGGCCATCGCGGACTCACCTGAGCTGGCATCGGTGGACGCCGGCCGGGTCGAGCAGTTGATCCTGCTTACCGCCCGCCATGGCGCGCTGGGCCCGGCCGATGTCGATGCCGAAGCCGCGTTGTTCCTGGATTGCGACATGGCGATCCTGGCGGCGCCGGAAGCGGTGTTCTCCGCCTACGACCGTGGCGTGGCCGAAGAGTACAAGGGCGTGGTGCCGGGCTTCCTGTACCGCGCCGGGCGCCGCCGCTTCCTGCAGGGGCTGCTGCGTGCGCCGCGGATCTTCCTCAGCGACTTTTTCGACCAGCGGCTTGATGCTGCCGCGCGGGCCAACCTGCGCCGTCAACTGGGCGCTTGAGCGCGCCGCTACACTATCCACCTGCAACCGCGTGGTGCTGTTTCCAGCCGTGACCGTCTCCGATACCCCTGCCGATCCCCGCCCGCTGCCGCCGGAAGAACCCGGCCCCAACGAATGCTGCGGCAGTGGCTGCCCGCTGTGCGTGCTCGACCTGTACACCGAGGAGCTGCAGCGTTACCGCAAGGTGCTGGCTGAGTGGAAGGCACGGCATCCGGACGCCGACCCATGAGTCGTGCCCGTCCAGCCGCGATGCTGGCGCTGGTGGCACTGCTGTTGTTCGTGGCGACCGCGTTGTGGACGCAGTTCGCGCGTGCGGATCTGGATTGGGTGAAGGCTACCCTGAGCCTGTACCTGCATGGGCCGTGGGGCCTGGCGCTGCGCACGGCCTACTGCCTGCTGGCAATGGCCATCGCCGTGCTCGGCATCGCGTTGTACCGGTACAGCGTGGGGCCACGGCGCAGCGCAGCGGCACCGTTGCTGTTCTGCGTGGCTGCCGGCGGCCTCGCCACCGTTGCCATCGGTGACAGCTGGCTGCCCGAGGCAACACCGTTGCTGGCACCGCTGGTCCACGGGCTGGCCGCCAATACCGCCTTCCTGTGCGCCAGCGTGGGCATGCTGCTGCAGGCCTGGTACCTGCGCCGTGAGCCGGGCTGGCGAGGCAATGCGGCGCTGCTGTGGGGCTGGGCATGGTTGGCCTTCGTGCTGCTGTGGATGCACGTGCTCTGGCGTGGTGGCCCACCGCGCGGGCTGGGGCAGAAACTGGTGATCGCGGTGATCGTCGGCTGGTTGATCTGGCTGGCGCTGGCGCTGTATCGCCGCGGGCGTGCCGCCGGCACCCGCTGAATCGACCACCCGCTGTGTTGCGGGACGCCTGTGCCGGTACGTGCCGTGCACGCAGCGGCGGCGTATCGTGTGCGCATTCCAACGGGATGCGAAACGATGCGTGCAGGGCTGGGCAGGGCGATGGGACTGGTGTTGGCGCTGGCGGCGTTGCCAGCGGTGGCGGCAGTGCAGCAGGTCAGCCACGGACGCTTCGATCAGGTACCGGTGCATGTGCCGGCCGGGGCACCACAACGGGTGGTGATCTGGTTCCATGACGGCGCTGATGCCGGCCGCAGCCCGATCGAAGCGCTGCGTGCCGATGGTGCGCTGGTCGCATCGGTGGATGTGGCCCACCTGCGCGGCGTGCTCAAGCGCGAAGGCAACAGCAGTTGCGCGTTCGGGGCGGGCGATGTCGAGAATTTCTCGCGTTGGGTGCAGGCATTCCTGCATCTGCCGGGGTATCACCTGCCGTTGGTTGGCGGCAGCGGCGAAGGCGCCGAGCTGGCCTATGCGCTGGCAGCACAGGCCGACACCCAGGTCTTTGCCGGCCTGTTGACCTCGGGTTTCTGCCCGGCCCACATGCACGAGCGCATGGTCTGCGGCGATGGCGTGAAGCACGACCGCCTGCAGCCCAGTGAACTGAATTTCCCGTGGTTGAACGCGGCCGGTGCGCCGGGGTGTTCAACCAACAGTGCAGGCCCGTTTGTGCAGCAGGTTGCGATGGCCCGTGAATTCAAGCGCACCGTCGCCGGCGATGCGACACCGGGGCTGGTGGCAGCGGCCCGGGTGATCGGCGCGCAGGCCGGGGTCGCGCTGGCACCGCCGCCGGATGCCCTGAAGGGTTTGCCGGTAGTGGAGGTGCCGGCGCAGGGCAGCGGTGACACGTTGGCGGTGTTCGTTTCCGGCGATGGTGGCTGGGCCGGCCTGGACAAGGATGTAGCGGGTGCCCTGGCCGAACATGGCGTGGCGGTGGTTGGCCTCGATTCGCTGCGTTACTTCTGGAGCGAACGCACGCCGCAGGGATTCGCTGTCGATCTGCAGAAGATCATCGGCCACTACCGCCAGCAATGGCAGCGCGACAAGGTGATGTTGATCGGCTTCTCGCAGGGTGCCGATGTGCTGCCGGCCACCATCAACCAGCTGGATGCAGGCACCCGCGCCAGCCTCGAGCGCATCGTGCTGCTGTCGGTGGGCAAGAACGCTGACTTTGAATTCCATGTCAGCAACTGGCTGGGCGGTGGCGGCGGTGGTCTGCCGATCGCGCCGGAAGTGGCCAAGCTGCCGGCGGACAGGACCCTGTGCGTATACGGCGACAAGGACGAGGACGCGCTATGCCCCGATCTGCCGGGCAACGATGGCGTGCACAAGGTCAAGCTGCCGGGCGACCATCACTTCGGCGGCGACTACGATCGCTTGGCCGAGGTGATCCTCAAGGGCGGCGCGTAGGCCCCTGGTAGACGCCGACCTTGGTCGGCGCTGCGGCTTGGACCATCACGGCAGGAAGTGTGTCGACCAAGGTCGACACCTACCGGGCGGCAGGTAGCGCCGGGCCATGCCCGGCGGATCGTGACCTCAATTCCGCCGCGGGTCCAGCGAGATCAGCCGCGTGGCATCCAGCAGCGCGGCCGGCAGGTGCATGCCGCCGGGCGCGGCCAGGTAGCGCGGTCGCCACTGCGGATCGAACTTCGACTTGAACCTGCGCAGGCCACTGAAGCCATAGAAGCGCTCGCCATGCCGCGCGAGCAGGCCGGCCAGGCGGTTCCAGCGACCGGCCAGGCGGTGCTGGGCCAGGCCGGACAGCGGCGCCATGCCCAGCGAGAATCGCGCATACCCCTGCGCGCGCCCCCACAGGAACAGCTCGATGAACAGGAAATCCATCGTGCCCTTCGGTGCGTCGCTGACGTGACGCATCAGATCCACTGATAGTTCAGCGCCGGCCGGTGCCTGCCACAGGTTGGCAAAGGCCACGATCCGGCCTTCGGCTTCGACCAGGGCGATCGGGAAACGCACGAGATAGTCCGGGTCGTAGCTGCCCAGCGAGAAGCCCTTCTCGTCGCCGGACTTGTCGTCCAGCCACGCGTTGGAAATGGCATGCAGGCGTGGCAGCAGGGCAGGGATCTCTTCCGCCGGTGCAACGCGGAAGGACAGCCCACCGCGCTTGCCGCGGTTCCAGGCTTGCCGCAGGTCGGCACGCTCGCGGCCTTCCAGACCGAAGTCGTGCAGCGGCACCATGGCCTCTTCACCCAGCTTGACCAGACCCAGGCCGAGATCGAGATAGGTCTGCCAATACGCTTCACCCACCTGGTAGAACACCGGGCGCAGGCCGAGCCGGTCGGCTTCCTCGCGGAAGCGCCAGATCAATGCACGCGCCACCTCGGGCGGCCCGACCGGATCGCCCATCGCGATCAGCGAGCCGCCGTAGCGCTGCATCATCACAAAGCCCTTGTGTTCCGCATCGCGCAGTACCGCCTTGTCGGCGGTCAGCACCAGGCAGGCCTGGGTATCGGTAGCACCTGCCAGCACCGGTGCCAGCGCCTGCAGGGTTGCGTCGTCGGCAGGCGGCAGCGGGCTGCGCGTGCTGTGCAGCAACCGCGCCAGCCCGAACATCACCAGTGCCATCGCCACCAGCAGCAGCGCACGCAGCGCGCGCGGCGCATTGCCGGACACCGCGAACTGCCACCACAGCTCGTTCTGGTATTCGACATGGCTGTAAGTGAAGAACAGAAGCCACGTCACCGCCACCAGCACCAGGCCGAGGTTGCGCAGCCATGGCCACGACCAGGCTTCGTCCAGCAGCGCGCCCTGGCGATAGAACTCGCGCCGCGCCGCCCACAGCGCCATCGCCACCAGCAACGCCGACAGGGCGATCAGCGGTTGGCCGCCGCGCAGCCAGATCGGCAGCGGCGCGATCACGCAGATCGCCATCGCCAGCATCCAGGCCGCGTGGCTGCGGCGGGCCAGGCCCTGGCCGATCAGCAGCAGGGCGACGCCGCCCAGGCTGCCGATCAGGTGCGAGGTTTCCAGGATAGGCAGCGAGGCATTGATCAGGTGCCGCCGTGGCGTGGGCAGGGTGCCGTCGATGACCAGCGCGGCGCCGACGCTGAAGGCGGCCAGCGCGATGATCTGCGGCAACCACGGACGCAGCGCGTACCAGCCGGCGCGGGTT
The DNA here is from genome assembly GCF_057799055.1 of Stenotrophomonas sp. 14P6.2.3. Classification (NCBI taxonomy): domain Bacteria; kingdom Pseudomonadati; phylum Pseudomonadota; class Gammaproteobacteria; order Lysobacterales; family Lysobacteraceae; genus Stenotrophomonas; species Stenotrophomonas sp. 14P6.2.3. The sequence goes on along the minus strand of NZ_JBYOLA010000035.1, from coordinate 2,561 downwards.
GCCCCTGCGCTGGCCTGCAGCGGTTGCCGCAGCGCGGGTGCCAGTGCCAGCACGGTGGCCAGCAGCAGCGGCAGCACGTAGTAGCTGACGCGGTAGATCAACGCCGCCGCCAGCACCGCCGCGGGCGCCACCTGCGGCAGCAGCTTCAGCAGGCTCCACTCGAACACGCCCAGGCCGGCCGGCACTGTGGAGACCAGGCCGGCCAGCACGGCCACGAGATACAGGCCGACGAAACCAGGCAGGCCGGTCGGTGTGGAATCCGGCAACAGCACGTAGAACGCGGCACTGGCCAACACCAGTTCGACCACGCTGAGCACGGTGACACCCAGCATGGTGCGTCGGTCGGGCAGCCACAGGCCATGGCCGAAGATGCGGAACTGGCGACCGTCGCGGCCGACCAGGATGAAGGTGGCCGCAAAGGCGGTCAGCGCGACGATGCCGACCACGCGCACCGCCGCAGGGTCCAGCGGCAGCGCAAGCGCGGCAGCGGCCGGCTCCATGCACAGCGCCACACCGATCAGCAGCCACGCGCCGAAGATGAAGCCCAGCGTGCTCATCAGCACCACCTGGCCGATCTGCGCGAGGTCCAGGCCGGCACTGCGGTAGCCACGCAGGCGCACGGCACCACCGGTGAGTGCGGCAAAGCCCACGGTCTGGCCCAGGGTGTGGGCCAGGAACGCGGTGATGCCGATCCGTGCCGGGTGCACGCGGATGCCGCTGCGGCGCAGGCCGATTGCATCGAAGCCGATCAGGCACGCGTAGCTGGCCAGGCCGAGCAGCACGGTGAGCGCGATCTGGGCACCGCTGAGCTGGCGGAAGGCCTGGCGGATCGCGCGATAGCCGTGCTCATCGAATTCCCCGGCCAGCCCGTGCAGGGCCAGCGCCAGGATCAGCAATGGAACGACGATGGTGACGACCCGCTTCCAGGTCGGGGCAGCGGCGGCAGGGACGGAATCGGTAGGGGCGGTCATCGGCGCAAGGGTGCGTCAGTAAGGGCGAGGGCGGTGTCAACGCAGGGCGTCGCGCATCGTGCGCCTGCCAGCGCGGTTTGACCAGCGGTACGGCTGTGCCGCCGGTGGCGGTATTCAGTGGCCGCACCGGGCACACACTTCCCACGCCGGCTGGGTGAGAATGCAGTTCAGACCACCCGCAGGAGCCACGCCCATGATGGAGCGTTACGACGTCGGACCGCGCATGTCCGAGATGACCGTGTACAACAAGGTCGCCTACCTTTCCGGCCAGATTCCGGAAGACACCAGCCAGGACATCACCGGGCAGACCCGGCAGGTACTGGCCGAGATCGACAAGTTGCTGGCGCTGGTGGCCAGTGACCGCCAGCACGTGCTGCGTGCGGAGATCTTCCTGGCCGACATGGCTGACTTCGAGGGCATGAACAAGGCGTGGGACGAGTGGGTGGTGGAGGGCGCGACCCCGGCCCGCGCCACCGTCGAAGCCAAGCTCGCGCATGCCGAATGGAAGGTCGAGATCATCGTGACGGCGGCCGTGCCGTAATGACCGGACAGGGGTCAGATCCCTTTTCCTCCGGAAAAGGGCTCTGACCCCGTTTGCCGGGGGGCTGGCGCTGCAACATCCGTTACAGCGGCGGCTGCAGTCGTGAGCTTGCCTGCGCACACAAGGCCAGGCAGGCCAGCATCAACCCTTCCATGACCCGGTCGCCGACGTATTCCTCCGGCGCACCGTTCTGCCGGGCGCGTTCAGCGGCCAGCATGACCTCCTGCACCACCCGCAGCCCGGCCAGCGCGCAGTCGGCATCGGCCAGCGCCATGCACCGGCTGGGAAGTTGATGCCGCTCCGGCCACGCTTGGCCATCGGCCGCCGCGCCAGTACCGATACGCCGCAAGGTGGCAACCAGCGTGGTGGGATCAAGCGCTGGCGACGGTTCCGTGTCCTCGCCGGCGGCAGCCGGGTCGAGGCAAGCGTGCAGATGGGGGAAATCCGATGCGTTCATGGCAAGGCTCCGTGCAGGACAGACGGTAGCCGCCACTCAAAGGTGGCGGACGGAGACGTGGCTCGAAAACCGGTGTCGAACGCTCCGGCTGGCCCGAAGACCCCCACGCCCCGCCCGCCATAGCCGGCAGACGGATTGCCAGCCGGCGCCACGCAAGGTGACGCCGGCTGGCAAGCGTAAACAACGTTCGACAAAACGGGTTTTCGAAGCCCGGCCACCCTTTTTCGGTGGCTCACCATCTGTAAACCTGCTGCTGCGCAATGCCAATCAGACGCGTTGCATTGCTCGCACCATCAAGACGCTTTCAGCATTCTTGCATGCTGTTGAACAGCCTCAAGCGCAGGTGGCGCAAGGGTCGCGAATGATCGAGCAATCTGCGACATGCATCGTGATTCGATAGTTGCCAGTGCACACAGGGCAGGTCTTTTGCGACGAAGGTTCATGACGTCGGACAGATGGTGCGGACCAAGGTCCGCACCTACCAACATCCCAGCCATAGCATTGCAGTTGCTCGACCGTCCGCCACGGATATCTGTCGTGGGCTGGTGGGCGGGGGCAAGCGGGACCGTTGGCGCCATGGATGGCGCCATCG
>NZ_JBYOLA010000034.1:0-28165 GCF_057799055.1 Stenotrophomonas sp. 14P6.2.3 | reverse complement strand
TTTCGCCTAAGCTGCGCTCGCGCTCCCCCCCCCCCCCCCCCCCCACTACCGGATGTCAGGGATCGCCGGATTCGATCAATGCATCGGTATCGAAGTGCGGCGGACGCCTGGCGCGCGTGCGCTGCTCATACGCGTAGGCCATCTCGATCAACTTCGGTTCGCTCCACGCCGTGCCCATGAACAACAGCCCCGCGGGCAGGCCATCGATCTGGCCCATCGGCACGCTCAGGCTGGGGTAGCCGGCGACGGCGGCGACACTGTAGCTCTCGCCGGGGAAGTCATCCCCCGTGCTGCGCAGGGGCCAGGCCACGCCGGTTGTCGGTGCGACCAGCGCATCCAGCTTCTGCGATGCCAATACGGCGTCGATGCCTTCCGGGCCCGCCAGTCGCCGCGCATCGCTGCGCGCGCGGATGTACACGGGATCGCCCAGGCCAGGGGTCGCCTCGGCCTCCTGCAGCAGCTCCTGGCCGAACAGGCCCAGTTCCTGGCCCTTGTGTGCCTCGTTGAAGGCGATCAGCCCGGCCAGGCTGCGCAGTGGTGCCTGGTAGGTGTTGAGGTAGCGCCCCAGTCCGGCCTTGAATTCGTACAGCAGGACGATGCGCTCGGCATCGGCCCAGGCGCCCTGGTTGGGCAGTTCCACCGGCACCACCACGGCGCCGGCGCGGCGCAGCTCGGCGACCGCCTGCTCAACCAGCGGCGGCATCCCGCGATACTTCAGCAGTGGTGTCTGCAGCAGGCCGATGCGCTTGCCACGCAGTCCCTGCGGATCCAGTCGTGCGGTGTAGTCGTAGACGGCGCGGCCGGGCATGGTCGCGGTGGCGGGATCGGCATCATCGCGGCCGGCGATGGCGGTCAGCACGGCGGCGGCGTCCGCGACGCTGCGGGTCATCGGGCCCGCAGTGTCCTGGCTGAAGGAGATCGGGATGATGCCTTCGCGGCTGACCAGGCCGACGGTCGGTTTCAGGCCGACCACGCCGTTGACCGCCGCGGGGCAGACGATGCTGCCATCGGTTTCGGTGCCGATGGCCACGCTGGCCAGGTTGGCGGCCACGGCCACCGCGCTGCCGCTGCTGGAGCCACAGGGCGAATGACTGAGGCGGTAGGGATTGCGGGTCTGCCCCCCGCGCGCGCTCCAGCCAGAGATCGAGTCGTTGCCACGGAAGTTGGCCCACTCGCTGAGGTTGGTCTTGCCCAGTACCACCGCGCCCGCTTCGCGCAGGCGTCGCACCAGGTAGGCATCGTCGGGGCGGAAGCTCTGCAGGGCGAGGGAGCCGGCACTGGTGGCCATTGGCGCGGCGTTGATGTTGTCCTTCAGCAGGATCGGGATGCCATGCAGCGGTCCGCGCAGGCGGCCGTTACGGCGCTCGCGATCACGCTCTGCAGCTTCCTTCAGGGCATCCGGATTGAGCTCGATCACCGCGCGCAGGCGCGGGCCGGCGCGGTCCAGTGTGGCGATGCGCTTGAGGTAAGCGTGAGTGAGGGTGGTGCTGTCCAGTTCGCCGGCGACCATGCGTGCCTGCAGGTCGGAGACTTCGGTCTCGGCGTAGGGGAAGGGCACGTTGCTGCTACCCGGTTCGGCAGCGTGGGCGCTGGACGTGGCCGGGCTGCAGCCAGCAGCAAACACCGCAGGCAGTGCGGCGATCAGACAGGAAAGGAGGGGCGGCAAGGACAGGCGCATGGGGCAGCTTCGACGGCTCCGATCCCCAGTGTAGCGGCTGCTCAGCGGCGGCGCTTGCGCAGGTCGCGCGCCAGCACGTAGACGACGATCAGGTTGATCGCCAGCACGGTCCACGAGGCCCAGCCGGGATGGCGGACGATCGCGTAGATATCGAAGGGCAGGTAGATGGAGGCGGTCAGGCAGCCCAGCCAGGAGGCCCATGCCTTGGCTTTCCACAGACCCCAGGCTTCGACCAGGTGCAGCAGGCCGTAGCCGATCATCGCCGCTGCGGCCAGGTGCACCGCGTCGGGACTGATTGCATTCAACAGCGAGGGCAGGGTGCCGTGATCCGGGTCCAGGCTGAAACGCCGGATCAGGGCATTGACGCCGTCGCGAAGCGGCTGCGGACCGAGGATTTCCAGCCCGGTAGCCGCCAACAACGCCAGCATCGCCTTGCTCGCTTCGAGCAAGGCGATGACGTGGAGGCCCGGATGCCGATGCGGATCCGGGTTGTAGCCGTTCTGGCTCACGGTTCGCTGGATCAGCCGCCGCGCGAGTTCTTCTTGCGGTCGCTTTCGGTCAGGAACTTCTTGCGCAGACGGATCTCCTTCGGGGTGATCTCGACCAGCTCGTCGTCTTCGATGAAGTCCAGGGCCTGTTCCAGCGAGTACTTGATCGCCGGGGTCAGCTGGATCGCATCGTCCTTGCCCGAAGCGCGCATGTTGGTCAGCGGCTTGGTCTTGATCGCGTTGACGGTCAGGTCGTTGTCCTTGGAGTGGATGCCGACCAGCTGACCTTCATACACGTTGTCGCCTTCAGCAGCGAACAGCTTGCCGCGTTCCTGCAGCGGGCCGAGCGAGTACGCCGGGGTGGTACCCGGGGCATTGGCGATCATCACACCGTTGATGCGCTTGGCGATGGCGCCCTGTTCCTTCGGGCCGTAATGGTCGAACACGTGGAACAGCAGGCCCGAACCCTGGGTGAGGGTCTTGAACTCGTTCTGGAAGCCGATCAGGCCACGGGCCGGGATCTGGTATTCCAGGCGCACACGGCCCTTGCCGTCCGATTCCATGTTCTTCAGCTGGCCCTTGCGGGTGCCCAGCTTTTCCATCACGCCGCCCTGGTGGACTTCTTCGATATCCACCACCAGCTGCTCGATCGGCTCCATGGCCTGGCCGTCGATCTGCTTGATGATCACTTCCGGGCGCGACACTGCCAGTTCGTAGCCTTCACGACGCATGTTCTCGATCAGCACCGACAGGTGCAGTTCGCCACGGCCGGAGACCAGGAACTTGTCGGCGTCTTCCAGCTGTTCGACCTTCAGGGCCACGTTGTGGACCTGCTCGCGATCCAGACGGTCCTTGATCTGGCGGCTGGTCAGGAACTTGCCACCGGACAGGTCCTTGTTGCCGGCGAACGGCGAGTTGTTGACCTGGAAGGTCATCGAGATGGTCGGCTCGTCGACGGTCAGTGCCGGCAGCGCTTCCGGGGTTTCCGGATGGCACAGCGTGTCGGAGATGGTCAGTTCCGGAATACCGGAGATGGCGACGATGTCGCCGGCTTCGGCGGTGTCCTGCTCGATGCGCTCCAGGCCCAGGAAGCCCAGCACCTGCGCGACCTTGCCGTTGCGCTTCTTGCCTTCACGGTCGATCACCGCGACCTGCATGTTCTTCTTCAGGGTGCCGCGCTGGATGCGGCCGATGCCGATCACGCCCACGAAGTTGTTGTAGTCCAGCTGGCTGATGCGCATCTGGAACGGACCTTCCGGGTCCACTTCCGGCTTCGGTGCGTGCTGCATGATCGCTTCGTACAGCGGGGTCATGTCGCCGTCGCGCACGGTGTCTTCCAGGCCGGCGTAGCCGTTCAGGGCCGAGGCGTAGACGATCGGGAAGTCGAGCTGCTCATTGGTGGCGCCGAGCTTGTCGAACAGGTCGAAGACCTGGTCGATCACCCACTCCGGACGCGAGCCCGGACGGTCGACCTTGTTGACCACGACGATCGGCTTGAAGCCCATCGCGAAGGCCTTCTGGGTGACGAAGCGGGTCTGCGGCATCGGGCCGTCCATCGCGTCGACCAGGATCAGCACGGTGTCGACCATCGACAGCACGCGCTCGACCTCGCCGCCGAAGTCGGCATGTCCGGGGGTGTCGACGATGTTGATCCGGTTCTTGATACCGGTCTTCTTGTCTTCCCAGGTGATGGCGGTGTTCTTGGCCAGGATGGTGATGCCGCGTTCCTTTTCCTGGTCGTTGCTGTCCATCACGCGCTCGGCGAGGACGGTACGCTCGGACAGGGTGCCGGACTGCTTCAGCAGCTGGTCGACCAGGGTGGTCTTGCCATGGTCGACGTGAGCGACGATGGCGATGTTGCGAAGATTTTCGATGGACATACGAAAGGGGGCCAGTCGGCGCCGGATTTGGAAAAAGAAGTCCAACATTATACGTCGAACTTGACGATTGGCGAAAACCTGGATTTCAGACCTGCCGAGGTCCCCATTCAGCCTGGCTCCCGGCGCTGCCCGTCCGCGGGCTGAAGACCCTGCCTGCGCCGATGGTCGAAGCCGCTCATGCCACGGGGGAGGTGTATCCTTATGGGGCTGATTACACACCCCGCATCCAAGGATCTGCATGTCCCTCATCGCCACTTTCGACACCACCCAGGGCCCGATCAAGGTCGAGCTGTTCGCCGACAAGGCGCCGCTGACGGTCGCCAACTTCGTGAACCTGGTCAAGCGCGGCTTCTATGATGGCCTGATCTTCCACCGCGTGATCCCCGATTTCATGATCCAGGGCGGTTGCCCGCAGGGTCGTGGCACCGGCGGCCCGGGCTACAAGTTCGAAGACGAGAAGAATGGTGTGAAGCACCAGATCGGCTCGCTGTCGATGGCCAACGCCGGCCCGAACACCAATGGCAGCCAGTTCTTCATCACCCACATCAAGACCGATTGGCTGGACGGCAAGCACACCGTGTTCGGCCAGGTGCTGGAAGGCCAGGCGATCGTCGATTCGGTCAAGCAGGGCGACGTGATCCATTCGATCACCCTGGAAGGCGACACCGACGCTCTGCTCGCCGCCCAGGCTGAGCGCGTGGGTGAGTGGAACAAGCTCATTCCCGCCTGATCCAATACCCGGACGGCCCCCTGCGAAGGGGGCCGTTTCCATGTTGCGGCCGCCTCGCCAGGCCCATCCCCGCCCGTGCGGCCATCTTCTACAACGCTATTTGGCTTCTTAGCAGAGGAAATCCCCATGAAAGCACCTGTTCGTGTTGCCGTGACCGGCGCCGCCGGCCAGATCGGCTACGCCCTGCTGTTCCGTATCGCCTCCGGTGAAATGCTGGGCAAGGACCAGCCGGTCATCCTGCAGCTGCTGGAACTGCCGGTCGACAAGGCCCAGGCCGCCCTGAAGGGCGTGATGATGGAACTGGAAGACTGCGCGTTCCCGCTGCTGGCCGGCATGGTCGGCACCGACGACGCTGAAGTCGCCTTCAAGGACGCCGACATCGCCCTGCTGGTCGGCGCGCGTCCGCGCGGCCCGGGCATGGAGCGCAAGGATCTGCTGCTGGAAAACGCGAAGATCTTCACCGCCCAGGGCGCCGCACTGAACAAGGTCGCCAAGCGTGACGTGAAGGTGCTGGTGGTCGGCAACCCGGCCAACACCAACGCCTACATCGCGATGAAGTCGGCGCCGGACCTGAACCCGCGCAACTTCACCGCCATGCTGCGCCTGGACCACAACCGCGCGCTGAGCCAGCTGTCGACCAAGCTCGGCAAGCCGGTCGCCGGCATGGAGAAGCTGGTGGTGTGGGGCAACCACAGCCCGACCATGTACCCGGACTACCGTTTCGCCACCGCCGATGGTGCGTCGATCGCCGATGCGATCAACGACCAGGAGTGGAACGCCAACACCTTCATCCCGACCGTCGGCAAGCGCGGCGCGGCGATCATCGAAGCCCGTGGCTCGTCCTCGGCTGCTTCGGCCGCCAACGCCGCGATCGACCACGTGCGTGACTGGGTGCTGGGCAGCAACGGCAAGTGGGTCACCATGGGCGTGCCGTCCGACGGTTCCTACGGGATTCCGGAAGGCGTGATCTTCGGCTTCGCGGTCACCACCGAGAACGGCGAGTACACCCTGGTCAAGGATCTGCCGGTCGACGACTTCAGCCAGAAGTACATCGACAAGACCCTGGCCGAGCTGGAAGAAGAGCGCGCCGGCGTCGCCCACCTGCTGGGCTGATGCGGTCTGTGCCGGCAGCTTGCCGGCACGTTTTCCATCAGGGTAGGTGCCGGCCGTTGGCCGGTACGCAGGAAACGGGGAGGCTTCGGCTTCCCCGTTTCCGTATGGAGCACCTGGCAACGACATGATCCACCTGCATTACATCGACAACGCGCTGCTGGTGGCCGAGAAGCCTGCCCGCCTGCTGTCCGTGCCCGGCCGCTCGGCGGAGAACCAGGACTGCGTGGTCGCGCGGTTGCAGGCGGTGTATCCCGATGCGCTGACCGTGCATCGCCTGGACCAGGTCACCTCCGGCCTGCTGCTGCACGCGCGTGGCAAGGACATGCAGGTGGCGCTGTCGATGCAGTTCGAGAAGCGCGAGGTGTGCAAGCGCTACGAAGCCATCGTGCAGGGGCTGCTTGAAGGAGATGCGGGTGAAGTGGATCTGCCGCTGATCGTCGATTGGCCGAACCGGCCGCGGCAGATGGTCGACCACGAACGCGGCAAGCCGGCACTGACCCGGTGGCGCGTGCTGTCGCGTGACATCGCGGCGCAATGCACGCGCGTTGAACTGGAGCCGGTCACCGGCCGCAGCCACCAGTTGCGCCTGCACATGGCCAGCCTCGGCCATCCCATCGTCGGCGACGTGCTGTACGGCGCACAAGCCGCGCAGCGCGTGCACCTGCATGCACGGGAGCTGCGGTTCACCCATCCGGTGACGGGCGAGGCGCTCGCGTTCGAGTCTGCGACTCCGTTCTAGAGAGTAGGTGTATCGGCAGGGCTGCGCCCTGCACCTGCCGAAGCAACAGCAACAGCAACAGCGGCATTCCTTGGGTTGGCGGGGCGGTGTCGGATTGCGGGGACGCCGCAAGTACGTCCCTGTAGGCTTGGCAGCCGCATCCATGCGGCTGACACCCCGCAATCCGACACCGCCCCGCCTTCGACAGATTTCCGATGGCCGATGGGCCCACGCCATGCGTGGATGAATCTCCATCGGAATCGAATATTTCGATAAGTGATCGAAAAGCATCTACGCATGGCGTGGGTCTATGTGTCGACCGAGGTCGACAGCTACCAACAGCAGCCCAACAGCAGCGGGAAATTGTCGGAGGCGGGGTGGGTCCGGTTGCGGGGGCGTGAGCGCCATGGATGGCGCGACCGAGCCTACAGGGACGTATTCACGGCGTCCCCCGCAACCGGACCCGCCCCGCCATCCCTCAGTAGCCCAGCTTTTGACGTTGACGTTGACGTTGACGTTGATTCTGCAGGTGCAGGGCTGCAAGCCCTGCAGAACAAACCCCACCCCCTACCAAGGTAGGGCGGCCCGCGCGCCAGCGCCGGACTATGCTCGAACCATGACTTTGTCTGGGAGGGCTGCGTCATGAACTACGAGGAAACCTACCGCCGTTCGATCGACGAGCCGGAGGCATTCTGGGGCGAGGAAGCCAAGCGCATCCATTGGCACAAGCCGCCGCAACAGGTGCTCGACTACAGCAACCCGCCGTTCCGGCGCTGGTTCGTCGGTGGCGAAACCAATCTCTGCTACAACGCCGTCGACCGGCATCTGGCCGACCGCCCGGACCAGCTCGCGCTGGTCGCCATCTCCACCGAAACCAACAGCACCCGCGAAGTCACCTATCGCCAGCTGTATCGCGAAGTGAACGACTTCGCCGCCGTGCTGAAACATCTTGGTGTCGGCCACGGTGATCGCGTGGTGATCTACATGCCGAACATGGCCGAAGCCGTGTTCGCCATGCTTGCCTGTGCACGTATCGGTGCGGTGCACTCGGTGGTGTTCGGTGGTTTCGCCGCACACAACCTCGCGCTGCGCATCGACGATGCCAAGCCGAAGCTGCTGATCGCTGCCGATGCCGGCATGCGTGGCGGCAAGCTCATTCCGTACAAGGCGATGGTCGATGCCGCCTGCGCCGAAGCCAGCAATCCGCCGCCGCACGTGCTGATCGTTTCGCGCGGGCTGGACCCGGCCGAGCCACGCATCGAAGGGCGTGATGTCGAGTACGCCAGCCTGCGTGCGCAGATCGGGCAGACCGATGTGCCGGTGCAATGGCTGGAATCGAGCGAGCCCAGCTACCTGCTGTACACCTCCGGCACCACCGGCAAGCCGAAGGGCGTGCAGCGCGATGTCGGTGGCTATGCGGTGGCGATGGCGCAGTCGATGCAGACCGTGTTCGACTGCAAGCCGGGGCAGGTGATGTTCTCCACCTCCGACGTCGGCTGGGCCGTGGGCCATTCCTACAACGTGTATGGCCCGTTGATCGGCGGCTGCACCTCGCTGCTGTATGAAGGGCTGCCGACCAACCCGGATCCGGGTATCTGGTGGGCGCTGTGCGAGCAGTACAACGTACGCACGATGTTCTCGTCGCCGACGGCGATCCGCGTGCTGAAGAAGCACGATGCCGATTTCATCCACCGGCACGACCTGGATACGCTGAAATATCTGTTCCTGGCCGGCGAGCCGCTGGACGAACCGACCGCACACTGGATCAGCGACGCGCTGGGCAAGCCGATCATCGACAACTACTGGCAGACCGAAACCGGTTGGCCGGCATTGACCCTGCTGCCCGGGCTGGACATGAAACCGGTGCGTTTCGGCTCACCAGGTTTCCCCAATCTCGGCTACCGGATGAAGGTGATCGACGAGAACACCGGTGAAGAAGTAGCTGCCGGGCAGAAGGGCGTGCTGGTGATGACGCCGCCGTTGCCGCCGGGCTGCATGAGCACGGTCTGGAATGACGACAGCCGCTTCCTGCAGAGCTACTTCAGCCACTTCAAGGAACTGCTGTACAGCTCACTGGACTGGGCCATCCGCGATGACGATGGCTACACCTTCATCCTGGGCCGCACCGACGATGTGATCAACGTGGCCGGCCACCGCCTGGGCACGCGTGAGATCGAAGAGGCCATCTCCAGTCACCCACGCGTGGCCGAGGCCGCGGTGATCGGGGTGAAGGACGAGTTGAAGGGGCAGGTACCGCTGGTCTTCGTGACGCTCAAACAGGGCCTTGATGGCGAAGACCCGGCTGCGGTGGTGGCCGAGATGATGGCCACGGTGACCGCATCGCTGGGGGCGGTGGCGCGGCCGGCGCATGTGCACGTGGTCAACGCCCTGCCCAAGACCCGCTCGGGCAAGCTGCTGCGGCGTTCGCTGCAGGCATTGGCCGAGCAGCGCGATCCCGGCGATCTGTCGACCCTGGACGACCCGGGCGCGCTGGAAGAGATCCGCCGCGCGCTGGGCCGTTGACCCGGTCCTGTAGAGCCGAGCCCATGCTCGGCTGCCCGGGTCAGGTACACGCAGCCGAGCATGGGCTCGGCTCTACAGAGATCCAGCGGTGCTGCAGCGCAGCTTCCTCGCCGCCACCGGTGCGCTAAGCTCGCCCCGGGGAGCGTGCCCGCAAGGGCACGCATGCGTATCGCATCGAGGGAAGGGGGAGCTATGGCACTGCTGCATGCCAAGACGGCCGCTGGCCGCCAGGAGATCGAAGACCGCGCCCGGCGCCTGCCGGCGGCGCTGCGTTCGATCCTGTTGATGGTTGACGGTCAGCGCGATGAAAGCGAACTGCGCGGCTTGTTCGAAGGACTGCGGGCGCCGCAGGATGCGCTGGAGCAATTGGCCGCACTCGGCCTGATCGAAGTGGTCGGCGGCAGGGCCGAACCTGCCCCGCAGCGCGGACTCTGCAGCGGCCGCGAGCAGGATCCGGCGCTGTACCAGCAGTTGTACGATGCGATGAGCGATGCCGTGCGCCGCCATCTCGGCCTGAAAGGCTACTTCATGCAGTTGAAGATCGAGCGCTGTACCGACGCGGTCACCCTGGAACGGCTGTGCCCGGAAATGATCACAGCGATCGGCAAGGCGCGCAGCCCGGCGCTGGCACAGCGCTGGTGGCAGGAGGTCCAGGTGTTGCTGGCACCGGTCACCGCCGAGGTCGTGCCCGGCTGACACGCGGGGTAAAGTGGTCCGCTCTTTTTCCGCCCAGGAGCCCCGCATGCAGGACGACACCGATACACCCGGTTGGGATGCGATCAATGCCGCGCTGGCGCCGCTGTACGCCGGCCAGGAGCCGCGTCACTTCGGCACCGCGTTGCCGTACACGCTGGGTGGCCAGGATCCGCTCGACGGCATCAGCGTGTACTGGGTGGAAGCACCGGTTCCGCATTGGCACTACGTCACCTACGGTCTGTCCGAACTGTATGCAAAAGAGAGCAGTGATGCGGCCACCAGTGGCTACGGCTTCGAGCTGACGTTCCGCCTGGCTGCGGACAGGGGTGAACATGCCGACAGCACGCCGCCTGCGTGGCCGATGAACCTGCTGCAGAATCTGGCGCGCTATGTGTTCAGCAGCGGCAATGTGTTCGAGGATGGACACCACCTCAACGCCAACGGCCCGATCGCGCTGGAGACCGATACCCATCTCTGCCACTTGGCGTTTGTGGCCGATCCGCAGTTGCCCGCGCGCGATACCGCCAATGGGCAGCTGCAGTTCCTGCAGGTGGTGGGGCTGACCGATGAGGAAATGGACGCGATCAAGCGCTGGTCCACGCGCGGTGTGCTGCAGGTGCTCGAGCCGGCGATGCCGTTGTGGATCACCGATCTGCATCGCGGCAACCTGCTGGACGATCCGGCGCTGGCCGCGCAGGTGCAGGCCGGCAGCGAGCGTGAGGGATCCAGTACGGGCATGTTGTTCATCGAAACGCTGGACTGGCGGCAGACGGCGGGCATCACCACGCTGGTGCTGGGGGCAGGGCAGGTCGGCAGCGTGGGTGAACTGCTGCCACTGCGCGTGCGCCACGGCAAGTCACTGACGCTGGTCAGTCGCGAACGGCAATGGGAGTTCGTGCCTGCCACCGATGGCGCCGCCACGGTCGAGGGCGACAACGTGCGCTGGCTACTGGACGACGCGGCGTTGCAGGCCTGGCATGAAGTGCGGCCAGAACGCGGAACCTACACGGTGTCGAGCACGTTGCAGGTTGAAGTGGTGCCGACGTTCCTGCGCGATGCGAAGGGCGAAGTGATCCGCGAAATCGGCTGACCGCGTCGATGGTACCGATGGGGTCAGAGCCGCCTGCTGCGCAGACGGATCCGACCCCGCCTCCCGGACCGATGGGGTCAGAGCCTCCTGCTGCGCAGACGGATCCGACCCCGGTTCCATCAGGCCAGGCCTTCGGCCTTCAGCGCCGCCTGCACGCCCGCATCGGCGTCCATGCGCGCCTTGTAGGCGGCCAGGTTGTCCAGGCCCGACAGGTCAACCTTGGTGCCGGCCGCCCAGCGCAGGGTGATGTAGAAGTAGGGATCGGCGAAGCTGCGGAAGCCGGCCAGCCACGGCTTGTCGGCCAGCTGCTTGTCGGCGGTCTCGAACAGTGCGCGCAGGCGCTTGTGTGCAGCGGCGCGGATCGCGTCGTACTGCCCTTCATCGGCGATGAACTTGCCCGGCGAGAACAGCGGCGAGAACGCCGGGTGCACGTCGGAGTTGACGAAGGCCAGCCAGCGGGTGGCTTCAGCGCGCTGGCGCGGGCTGCCATCGCCGCCGAGACCGGCCTGCGGGTAGGTGTCGGCGATGTAGCCCATGATCGCTGCGTTCTGCAGCAGCACGAAGTCGCCATCGACGACCGCCGGCACGGCGCCGGCCGGATTGATCTTGAGGAATTCCGGACCCTTCAGGGTGTCCTTGTTCAGCAGTTCGACCTCGAACGGCTGGCCGGTCCACTGCAGGGCGATGTGGTCGGCGGTGGAACAGGCACCGGGCTTGCTGTACAGCTTCATGGGAACTCCAGGCGGGGTGTGGCGGGAAACCCCCACTATCCCAGAGCCCACCGGCGCGCAGCAACGCTGCCGCCGGCAACGGATCGTTACGACTGCCGGGGCTTGAGGTTCTGCACTTTGTAGAAGGTGTGATCGCCGATGGTGGCCACCTGGTACGCATTGCGCCAGTTCGGGCTGGCAATCGCCAGCGCAGCGAAGTGGCTGGCGCCGGGTACGATCTCGCGGCGCTCACCGGCCGGCAGTGCCCAGTTGCGCTCGGCGTCGAAGGCCACGTCCATCGCTTCACTCCAGGCCGCATCGTTGCCCAGCTGGGTGCCGGGGGAGACGATGGTTGGGGCGAACTGCTTGCGCGCGGTCACCACCTGGCACATCGAGTCGCCCCAGAGGCCGCTGTCGAGACGACGCAGGGCGACCTCGGCCACGGCCTGCTGGCCGCGCAGGGTCTGGTCGCGGGCTTCCAGGTAGACGGTGGTGCTCAAACACAATGAATCAGCGGCCGGCTGCGGCAACAACTGCGACAGCCAGAGAATCCAGGCCAGTTTCATATAACTCCTTGCTCCGTGTGGGACGCACCTGGCGGTTCCGGCAGCGCAGGCTGCTGGAGGCGGGGTACGACTTGGCGTCATGGGGAGGCGGCCATCGGGGCTGCCCCGTGGGCGGCCCCAAGAACACGATCGTGGATCGATCGGCGGGGTCCGCACCGGCTCACCGGAAACTGGCTGGTGAGCGGAAAGATGGCGCAAGGTAGGGGGGGATTGCCGAACGCATCCTGAATCGTCCGGCTTGACATTCAGCTTTGGGGCCGGTGACGGAAATCACATTCCGGCCCCTATTCAGGTATTGATCAGAGCGCGGCGGCGACCCGGCTGCCCTGATCGATGGCACGTTTTGCATCGAGTTCGGCGGCCACATCGGCACCGCCGATCAGCTGTGCGACGATGCCGGCTGCCTGCAGTTCGGCCTGCAGCGCGCGCTGCGGTTCCTGACCGGCACAGATCACCACGTGGTCGACCGGCAGCAGCTGTTCGCTGCCATCGACGCGGATGCGCAGGCCCGCATCGTCCACGCCCAGGTACTCGACACCGCCCAGCATGCGCACGCCCTTGGCCTTCAGCGTGGCGCGGTGGATCCAGCCGGTGGTCTTGCCCAGGCGCGCACCGGGCTTGCCGGCGCTGCGCTGCAGCAGCCACAGCCTGCGCGGCGAGGCTTCCACGGCCGGCCGGGCCAGTGCGCCGCGGGCCTCGAAGGTGGCATCCACGCCCCATTCGGCCATCCAGCGCTGCGGGTCCAACGATGGAGAAGGGCCGTCATGGGCAAGGAACTCGCCGACATCGAAGCCGATGCCGCCGGCGCCGATGATGGCGGCGCTGGCACCGACCTCGACCCGGCCCAGCAGCACATCCAGGTAGTTCACCACCTTGGCGTGGTCGGCACCGGGGAAATCGACCTTGCGCGGCACAATGCCGGTGGCCAGCACGACCTCATCAAAACCGGCCAGGCTGGCGGCGTCGGCACGGGTGCCCAGGCGCAGCTGCACGCCGGTCTCGGCCAGTTTGTGGCGGAAGTAGCGCAGGGTCTCGTGGAACTCTTCCTTGCCGGGAATGCGCTTGGCGACGTTGAACTGGCCACCGATCTCCTCGCTGGCGTCGAACAGGGTGACCTGGTGGCCGCGTTCGGCAGCGACCGTGGCGCAGGCCAGGCCGGCCGGCCCTGCGCCGACCACGGCCACCCGCTTCGGTGCGGTGGTCGGGGTATAGACCAGTTCGGTCTCGTGGGCAGCGCGCGGGTTGACCAGGCAACTGGCCAGCTTGTTCTCGAACACGTGGTCCAGGCAGGCCTGGTTGCAGGCGATGCAGGTGTTGATGGCCTCGGCACGGCCGGCGCGGGCCTTGTTCGGCCACTGCGGATCGGCCAGCAGCGGGCGTGCCAGCGACACCATGTCGGCCCCGCCATCGGCGAGGATGCGCTCGGCGACATCGGGCATGTTGATGCGGTTGGTCGCCACCAGCGGAACCTTCACGTGCGGCTTGAGCTTGGCGGTGACCGCGGCGAACGCGCCACGCGGTACCGACGTGGCAATGGTCGGAATGCGCGCTTCGTGCCAGCCGATACCTGAGTTGATGATCGTAGCGCCAGCCGCTTCGATGGCCTGGGCCTGCTGCACGATCTCTTCCCAGTTGCTGCCATCTTCGACCAGGTCGACCAGCGACAGGCGGTAGATGATGATGAAATCCGGACCGCAGGCTTCGCGGATGCGACGCACGATCTCCACCGCGAAGCGCATGCGCTGTGCGGCATCACCACCCCAGCGGTCGTTGCGCTTGTTGGTGCGCGGGGCGATGAACTCGTTGATGAGGTAGCCCTCCGAGCCCATCACTTCCACGCCGTCGTAGCCGGCCTCGCGGGCCAGCTTCGCGCTGCGTGCGTAGTCGGCGATGTGCCGCTCGACGCCGCTGGCCGACAAGGCGCGCGGGGTGAACGGATTGATCGGCGCCTTCAGCTTCGACGGCGCCACCGACAGCGGGTGATAGGCATAGCGCCCGGCATGCAGCAGCTGCAGGCAGATCTTCGCGCCGTGCTGGTGCGCGGCGGCGGTCAGCTGCCGATGCGGGCGCACTTCCCAGGGCCAGGACAGCTTGCCGCCGAACGGCTTGAGCCAGCCCACCACGTTCGGTGCGAAGCCGCCGGTGACGATCAGGCCGACGCCGCCTTCGGCGCGCTCTGCGAAATAAGCGGCCAAGCGCGGGAAGTCGCGTGCGCGGTCTTCCAGGCCGGTGTGCATCGAGCCCATCAGCACCCGGTTGCGCAGCTGGGTGAAGCCCAGGTCCAGCGGGGCGAACAGGTGGGGGTAGGCGCTTTCGTTGGCTGGCGACATGTCGATACGCTTGCGTACGGAAGCGCGAAGGGTGCCGCGAAACTGCGCCGGGGGCAAGGGCTGGCAGATGGGGAGCGCCGGTCCATGCCCGGCGACGCGACTACCCGTGGCCGCGCTGCGCGCTCGCCGGGCGTGGCCCGGCGCTACCGACCGCCGGCCGGCCGATCCCGAACCAGCCGAGGGTGATCCCGCACAGCGGCCCGATCAGCAACGCGAAAGCGAGCGTGCCGACGCCGACGTTGCCACCCAGCCACCAGCCCAGCAGCAGCACGCTGCCTTCAATCAGGCTCCGCACCTTCCAGATCGGCCAGCCGGTACGCGCGTGCAGGCCGGTCATCAGGCCATCGCGCGGCCCAGGGCCCAGCTTCGCGCCGATGTACAGGCCGGTGGCCAGCGCCACCAGCAGCATGCCGGCGCAGAACATCGCCACCTGCCAGCCCAGGCCGACGGCCGGGGGCAGCAGCCACAGCCCGAACTGGGCCGAGGGGCCGATCAGCATCACGTTGAGCACGGTGCCGACGCCTGGCTTCTGTCGCAGCGGCCACCACAGCAGCAGTACCAGCGCGCCGATGACATTGGTGGCCAGGCCGAACGACAACGGTGTCTGTGCAGCGATGCCCTGCGACAGCACATCCCACGGCGCGACACCGATCGCGGCGCGGATCATCAGCGAGGCGCCGAAGCCATAGAGGAACAGGCCGATGATCAGTTGCAGCAGGCGCAGGGGCAGGGCGGTGGGCATGGCGGGCTCGGGGGAGGGGGATCTGTTTCCACCCTATCCCCGAAATGGGCCATTCAATAGATACAGATGCCGGCCAATCCACTGCCACAGGTCGTAACCAACGAAACACCGAGCAGCGCCCGGTGCGCGCGGCGGTCAATCAGTCGTCCCAGCCGGCCAGCGCCAGCTTGCCGATCGTGCGGCCGCCGGCCAGGCGCTGGTGGGCGGTTTCCAGGTTGGTCGCATTGATCGGCCCCAGCACTTCGCTCAGCGTGCCGCGCAACTGCCCCGCATCGATCATGCTGGCGGCGCGGTTGAGGATGCGGTGCTGCTCGATGCGGTCGGCGGTGGCAAAGCGCGCGCGGGCGAACATGAATTCCCAATGGATGCCGATGCACTTGGCCTTGTAGGGATCGCCGATGCGCAGCGGGCCGCGCGGTTCGACGATCAGGCCGACATGTCCCTGCGGCGCCAGCAGATGGCCCAGTTCGTCCCAGTAGTGGTCGGTATCGGCCAGATTGAGTGCCACCTGCACGTCGTCGATGCCAAGCGCCTGCAGCTGCGGCAGCAGCGGCTGGCGATGATCGATCACATGCTGGGCGCCCATCCGCCGGCACCAGTCGATCGAGGCTTCACGCGAGGCAGTGGCAATGACCTCGAAGCCGGCGTGGTGGGCCAGCTGGATCGCCATCGAGCCGACGCCGCCGGCACCACCGATCACCAGCAGGCGCTGGCCGGCGTGGCGGCGGTCATCAAGCAGCAGGGGCATGCGCTGGAACAGCAGTTCCCACGCAGTCAGGGTGGTCAGCGGCAGCGCGGCCGCTTCGGCGAAGTCGAGGGTGGTCGGTTTGCGCGCCACCAGCCGCTCATCCACCAGCTGATACTGCGCATTGCAGCCAGGGCGGGTGACATCACCGGCGTAGTAGACCTCGTCACCGGAGGCGAACAGGCTGGCCTCCTCGCCCATGGCTTCGACCACGCCTGCCGCGTCCCAGCCGAGAATGCGCGGAGTATCCAGCGATGCGGCCGACGTGCCTGCACGCAGCTTCCCATCCACGGGATTGACGGAAAGTGCTTCGACACGGATCAGCAGGTCACGGCCCCGCGGCGGCTGCGGTGGTGGCAGCACCAGATCGCGCAGGGCAGGGGCGGATTCACGGCACAGGGCGACGGCTTTCATTGCAGCTCCAGCTCGGTTCCTGTCTGCATCATAAGGTTCCTCACCTCGATGGGCGCGCGCTGAACCGCTTTGCGATAAACCAGAGGCAAAACTGTCGCATCTGGCTCTTAAACCCATCCAAACCCTTGTGGTGTCTGGGTCTTGCGGATTTTCATCATCCTGTATAGGGTTTCAACGTCGGACCGGTGGCCGGTCGTGCGCAGCGCTTCACATGTTACGGGACTGTTAACATGACCTTCACCCGCCTGAGCATAATGTTCGCGGCGGTGGCGTGCTGAATCGGCTGTCTGAACATCGACGCAGTAGTGCTGGCCCATGCCTCTACCGGTTTCATACCCCCGAAATAGGAGCTGTACTCAATGAACAAGAAGATCCTTACTGCCGCGCTGCTGGGCGGTCTGGCTTTCGCCCAGGCTGCGTCGGCGCAGGAGTTCGATGACCGCTGGTACCTGACCGGTTCGGCCGGCTTCAACTTCCAGGATAACGACCGTCTGACCAACGACGCTCCGTTCGTGACCCTGGGTCTGGGCAAGTTCATCAGCCCGAACTGGTCGCTGGATGGTGAGCTGAACTACCAGAACCCGAACTTCGACGCCAACCAGGATCAGAACTGGTCGCAGTACGGCGTGTCGTTCGATCTGCGTCGCCACTTCATCAAGGAAGGCCGCGGCTGGAACCCCTACATCGTGGGCGGCCTGGGCTACCAGAAGTCTGAAGAAGAGTACGCAGCTGGCCCGAACGGCCCGGCTGACCGCAAGGACGGCAACCTGGCTGCCAAGCTCGGCGTCGGCCTGCAGACCACCTTCGACAAGCGCGTTGCTGTCCGCGCCGAAGTGGCCTACCGCGCTGACTTCGACGACCAGAGCATCGCCGCGCGCGACGAAAGCTGGTTCGGCGACGTGCTGGCTTCGGTCGGCGTCGTGATCCCGCTGGGCCCGGCCCCGGTGGCTGCTGTTCCGGCACCGGCTCCGGTTGCCCCGAGCTGCGCCGACCTGGATGACGACGGTGACGGCGTCAACAACTGCGACGACAAGTGCCCGAACTCGCAGCCGGGTCAGACCATCGGTCCGGACGGTTGCCCGGTGCCGGTCTCGATCGACCTGAAGGGCGTGAACTTCGACTTCGACAAGTCGAACCTGCGTCCGGACGCTGTGGCCATCCTGAGCGAAGCCACCGAGATCCTGAAGCGTTACCCGGATCTGCGCGTTGAAGTCGCCGGTCACACCGACTCGAAGGGTACCGACGCTTACAACCAGAAGCTGTCGGAGCGCCGCGCCACCGCGGTGTACAACTACCTGACCAAGAACGGCGTCGACGCTGGCCGTCTGGCCGGTCCGATCGGCTACGGCGAGAGCCGTCCGATTGCGCCGAACACCAACCCGGATGGTTCGGACAATCCGGAAGGTCGCGCCAAGAACCGTCGTACCGAGCTGAACGTCCAGAACTAAGTTCTGACGCTCTGCCAGTAAGACACAGCAGGACCCGGCTTCGGCCGGGTCTTGTTGTTTGTGCGGTCCGCAATGATGAATCAGCGCTCTAGTGGCGACCGTTCGTCGGCAATTTGCTTATGAAACCAATGAGTTGCCGTATTCATTGAAAGTGGCGCTTGAAAGATGACGTGGCATTGCTAAACTCGCCGCGTCACTTCCTTCCGTGGATGCCCTCATGCTGCGCTCTGCATCGGCTGCCGTTCTGGCGCTGGCCCTGGTTCCTGCTGCTCACGCTGCGGTCGATTGCTCGGTCAACACCAGCGCTTCGCCGCTGCCGTTGCCGGCCACGGCCGTCGCGCCGGTGGCCGACGAGCTGTATATCCGCAGCAGCCAGCTGGGCATGGCCAGCGGCGTGCTGGGCAGCAGCTACGATCCGTCGCAGTCGCTGGACCAGGTACTGCAGCGGTTGCGCATCGATGGCTGCCAGAACATCGCCAAGGCGATTCCGAGCGCGCCGGCGGTGAAGCCGAATGATCCGGCCGCGTACAAGCCGCAGACCGAGTTCGACAACACGCCGTGGCGCTTCGACATGAGCCAGAACGGCAAGCGCATGACCGCCGAAGAGTTCGACGCCTGGATGAAGGCGCGCGGCGTACGCGTGGTCAAGGCGCGTCCGGTTCCGGCCGCCACCCCGGCCGCAGCCGAAGTACCGGCTGAGACCAAGCCGGTCGACAAGAAGTAAGCGCGGCGGGGAGCAGAGGCTTGCGCACGCGCCGCCCACCTGCTGCCCCCGCTGCCCGCTCCCACGCTGCGCGTGGGCGTGCGAATCCTCCTGCGGTTTCCGCTGGCGTGCGCCATGGCCTGGCGCGCGTGCTGTCCAAGGCCGGCGTGTGCTCGCGCAGCGAGGCCGCGCGCTGGATCGCCGATGGCCGTGTTCGTGTCGCCGGGCGCATCGTCCGTGATCCGGAATTTCCGATTGCCAGCCCGGCGCCGCCGATCGAGGTCGACGGCCAGCCGATGGGCGCACCACAGCGGCTGTACCTGATGCTCAACAAGCCGCGCGGGGTGGTCACCACCGTGCAGGACGAGCGTGGCCGCGACACCGTGTACCGCTGCTTCGATGGCGCCGGCCTGCCGTGGATCGCGCCGGTCGGTCGCCTGGACAAGGCCAGTGAAGGCCTGTTGCTGTTCAGCAACGATCCGCAGTGGGCCGCGCGCGTGACCGATCCGGAGACCGGCCCGCAGAAGACCTACCACGTGCAGGTGGATCGCCTGCCCGATGACGACACCTTGGCGGCGCTGCGCGCCGGTGTCGAAGACGAGGGTGAATTCCTCCTCGCCCTGGCCGTACGCGTGCTGCGCAGCGGCGACAAGACCGCCTGGTTGGAGGTGGTCCTCGACGAGGGCCGCAACCGCCATATCCGTCGCCTGCTGGCGGCCTTCGACCTGCAGGTGCTGCGCCTGGTCCGCGTTGCGATCGGAGAGCTCACGCTCGGCGATCTCGGCAAGGGCCAGTGGCGGGCGCTGGAGGTCAGCGACCAGCAGCGGCTGGGGGCCGCTGCACCGGGCTGAGTGATGCCCACGGCCGGCAGTTGCCGGCCACCGTTCCAGGCGTAGGGGGCGCCTGGTTGTCGAATGTCCAGAACGGAGCCTGCCCATGTATCACCCGACCCTCAAGCAAACCCTGCGCTGCGCCAGCCTGTTGTTGCCGATCGTGCTGTTGACCGCGTGTGGCGGCCACAAGAAAACGGCCAAGGCCGATCGCCCGGCCGAGACCCCGGTGGTTGAAGTGAAGACCCCGGAACTGGATGGCCGCGGCAGCTATCGCTTCATGATGAGCAACGGCGACCAGAAGATGACCGCCGACCAGTTCGATGCCTGGATGAAAGCCAATGGCATCCGCGTTGCCAAGGGCAATGGGCAGGATGCTGCCGCCAAGCCGGTGGTGGTCGCCAGCAAGGACGAGCCCAAGGACAAGAAGAAAAAGAAATGACGCGCGTCGCGCGTCATTTCGGTAGCGCCGGGCCGTGCCCGGCGAGCGCATGGCGCGGCTATCGGGAAACCGCCGGGCATGGCCCGGCGCTACCCGTGGGGATCCGACCCCGCCGGTGATCAGCCCTTGATCACGCCCAGCTCGACGCCGATGCGGGTGAACGCATCGATCGCACGGTCCAGATGCTCACGGCTGTGCGCGGCGCTGATCTGGGTACGGATGCGCGCCTGGCCCTTGGGTACCACCGGGAAGAAGAAGCCGATCGCATAGATGCCTTCTTCCAGCAGGCGCTCGGCGAACTTCTGCGCCAGCGGTGCGTCGTACAGCATCACCGGGCTGATCGGGTGCACGCCGGGCTTCACGTCGAAGCCGGCAGCGGTCATCTTCTCGCGGAAGTAGGTGGTGTTCTCGGCCAGGGTGCTGCGCAGGTCATCGGCTGCGGCCAGCATCTCGAACGCCTTGATGCCGGCGGCAACCACGTGCGGCGGCAGCGAGTTGGAGAACAGGTACGGGCGCGAACGCTGGCGCAGCAGCTCGATCACTTCGGCGCTGGCGCAGGTGAAGCCACCCAGTGCGCCGCCCATGGCCTTGCCCAGGGTGCCGGTGATGATGTCGATCTTCTTCAGCACGCCCTTGACCTCGGCCGAGCCGCGGCCCGTCGCGCCGAGGAAGCCGGTGGCATGGCATTCGTCGATGTGCACCAGTGCGTTGTACTTCTTCGCCAGTGCGGTGATTTCGTCCAGCGGCGCGATGAAGCCGTCCATCGAGAACACGCCGTCGGTGGTGATCAGCTTGGTCTTGCAGCCGGCAGCATCGGCGGCCTGCAGCTGCGCCTCCAGGTCGGCCATGTCGCAGTTGGCGTAGCGGAAGCGCTTGGCCTTGCACAGGCGCACACCGTCGATGATCGAAGCATGGTTCAACGCATCGGAGATGATCGCGTCGTTCTCGCCCAGCAGCGGCTCGAACAGGCCGCCGTTGGCGTCGAAGCAGGCCGCGTACAGGATGGTGTCCTGCTTGCCGAAGAAGCCGGCGATCTGTGCTTCCAGCTGCTTGTGCAGGTCCTGGGTGCCGCAGATGAAGCGCACCGATGCCATGCCGAAACCATGGCTGTCCAGCGCGTCCTTCGCGGCCTGGATCAGGTCCGGATGGTCGGCCAGGCCAAGGTAGTTGTTGGCGCAGAAATTCAGCACCTTGCGGCCGTCTTCGAGGGTGATTTCGGCGGACTGCGGGCTGGTGATGATCCGCTCGGACTTGAACAGGCCCTGGGCGCGGATGGCGTCCAGTTCCTCAGCATAGTGGCGGGTCAGGGCGGAGGAGTCGGTCATGGCGTGGGCACGGCTCAGCACGGGAAACCACTGATTCTACCGGGCATCGACGGCTGCGGACGGGCCGGTCGGGGCACCGCCATGGCCGGCACATGTTGCATCGCAATAGCAAACGGGTTAAAAATTCGTGAACCGGGCCTGTCTGGCTCCGGTCGCTGCGCCCGCTGCAGATCCCGCCTTCCACGCCACCGCCCCCCACCGGAGACGCCCATGAAGCACGCCCGTGCCTGCCTCGCCATTGCCGCCGCCCTGACCCTCGCGCCGTTCGCCGCCAGTGCCCAGGACAACGAATCTCCGTACAGCTGGAACGTCACCGCCGTCTCGGACTACCTGTTCCGTGGTGTGTCGCAGACCGATGAGGATCCGACCCTGCAGGCCGGCTTCACCTACACCAGCCCGGTCGGCCTGTATGCCGGCGTCTGGGGCTCGGGCGTCGACTTCGGCGCAGGCGATCCGAAGACCGAGGTCGACTACCTGATCGGCTACGGCGTGGACGTGACCGAGCGCGTCAACTTCGACGTGCTGTTGAACCGTTACACCTACCTCAAGTCCAGCCACCAGAACTACAACGAGCTGATCACCACCACCACGCTGGACGACACCTACAAGCTGACGGTGGCCTACAGCAACGACGTGTGGAACAGCAGTACCGATGGCTGGTACTTCGGCCTGGGTGGCAGCTGGGGCCTGCCGAAGGAGTTCACGCTCAACGCCAACGTCGGCCGCAGCACCTTCGAGGACGGGATCGCCAAGGACTACACCGACTGGAATGTCGGCGTCGCCCGCCAGTTCGGCCTGTTCAACGTCGGCCTGGGCTACTACGGCACCGACGGCAATGGCCGCGACAACTCCGGCAAGCTGGCGCACAGCCGTGTGATGCTGAGCGTGGCCGTCGGAAAGTAACGCCGCAGGCGTTACCGGTAGTGCCGGCCGCTGGCCGGCAACACCAAAGAAAAAGGCGCCCAACGGGCGCCTTTTTCAGCTCCGGCGACGCCGGGCATGGCCCGGCGCTACCGTGGGCCGGATCAATTCCAGCTCAAAACAACCTTACCTGCCTTGCCTTCTTCCATCAGGTCGAAGCCCTTCTGGAAATCGTCGATCGGCAGCTGGTGGGTCATCACCTTGCCGAGCGGGAAGCCGGACAGCACCAGCTGGGTCATCTTGTACCAGGTCTCGTACATCTTGCGGCCGTAGATGCCCTGCACGGTCAGGCCCTTGAAGATGATCTTGTCCCAGTCGCAGCCGGCGCCCTTGGGCATGATGCCGAGCATGGCGATCTTGCCGCCGTGGTACATGCAGTCGAGCATGTCGTTGAACGCGCGCGGATTGCCGCTCATTTCCAGGCCCACGTCGAAGCCCTCCATGTGCAGTTCCTTCATCACGTCCTTCAGCGACGTGTTGGCAACGTTGACCACTCGCGTGGCGCCCATGTCGGCGGCCAGCTTGAGGCGGAAGTCGTTGACGTCGGTCACCACCACGTTGCGCGCACCGATGTGCTTGCAGATGCCCGCTGCGATGATGCCGATCGGGCCGGCGCCGGTGATCAGCACGTCTTCGCCGATGACGTTGAATTCCAGCGCGCAGTGCGCGGCATTGCCGTACGGGTCGAAGAAGGCGGCCAGTTCGGACGGGATCTGGTCGGGGATCGGCCACAGGTTGCTGGCCGGCATCACCATGTATTCGGCGAACGCGCCGTTGACGTTGACGCCGATGCCGACGGTGTTCGGGCACAGGTGCGGACGACCGCCGCGGCAGTTGCGGCAGTGGCCGCAGACGATGTGGCCTTCGGCCGACACGCGCTGGCCGATCTCGTAGCCGGTCACGCCCGGGCCGATCTCGGCGATGCGGCCGACGAACTCATGGCCGATGGTCAGGCCCGGCTTGATCGTGCGCTGGCTCCATTCGTCCCACAGGTAGATGTGCAGGTCGGTGCCGCAGATCGCGGTCTTTTCCAGCTTGATCAGGACCTGGTTGGGGCCCGGGGTCGGCACCGGAACCTCTTCCATCCAGATGCCCTTGGCCGCTTCGCGCTTGACCAGGGCCTTCATCGTTTGCTGCGCCATCGGGGTGGAACTCATCAGGGGGAAAGCGCGGATTATAGGGCGCCACGCGGATTTCCCATGTTGCGCTGCGGGTGCATTGGTGGAACGAAAGATGCACGCAGGCGGGCGTTTCGAACGTTGCCGCTGCGCTCGCCGGGCATGGCCCGGCGCTACCCCGCATGGCGGCTGCCCCGGTAGCGCCGGGCCATGCCCGGCGGATGCGTGGGTGCCAACCGCGGTTGGCTGCTACCGGGGCATCGGTGCGCCCGGCCCATGACTTCCGGGGTTCGGGGCGGGGCAGGGTGGCGGGCTACAATCGAAGGTTCCACTACCAGGGGCCGCTCCATGCGCTCGAACCTG
Source organism: Stenotrophomonas sp. 14P6.2.3 (assembly GCF_057799055.1). Classification (NCBI taxonomy): domain Bacteria; kingdom Pseudomonadati; phylum Pseudomonadota; class Gammaproteobacteria; order Lysobacterales; family Lysobacteraceae; genus Stenotrophomonas; species Stenotrophomonas sp. 14P6.2.3. The sequence goes on along the minus strand of NZ_JBYOLA010000034.1, from coordinate 4,592 downwards.
CTTGCATTCTCCGTCGTCGCCAGCCTTGGGCTGGTCCAGGTCGCCCATGCCGCTGAAGGCATGTGGGTGCCGCAGCAGCTGCCGGAAATCGCCGGCCCGCTGCAGAAGGCCGGCCTCAAGCTGTCCCCGGAACAGCTGGCCAACCTGACCGGCGACCCGATGGGCGCCGTGGTCGCGCTGGGCGGCTGCACCGCCAGCTTCGTCTCGCCGCAGGGCCTGGTGGTCACCAACCACCACTGCGCCTACGGCGCCATCCAGCTGAACTCGACCGCGCAGAAGAACCTGATCAAGGACGGCTTCAACGCGCCCAAGCACAGTGATGAACTGAGCGCCGGCCCGAACGCCCGCGTGTTCGTGCTCGACCAGATCACCGACGTCACCGCCCAGGCCAAGGCCGCCATCGCCGGCGCCGGCAAGGACCCGCTGGCCCGCAGCCGTGCGCTGGATGCCTTCGACAAGGCCCAGGTCGCCGCCTGTGAAGCCGATGCCGGTTTCCGCTGCCGCCTGTACAGCTTCTCCGGCGGCAACACCTACCGCCTGTTCCGCAACCTGGAAATCAAGGACGTGCGCCTGGTCTATGCACCTCCGGGCAGCGTCGGCAAGTTCGGCGGCGACGTCGACAACTGGATGTGGCCGCGCCACACCGGTGATTTCTCGTTCTACCGTGCCTACGTCGGCAAGGACGGCAAGCCGGCGGCGTTCTCGGCCGACAACGTGCCGTACCAGCCCAAGCACTTCCTGAAGTTCGCCGATACGCCGCTGGGTGCCGACGACTTCGTGATGGTGGCCGGCTACCCGGGCCGCACCAACCGTTACGCGCTGGCCGGTGAGTTCAACGAGACCGCCAGCTTCACCTACCCGACCATCGCCCGCCACTACAACGCGGTGCTGAAGATGATCGCCGACGCCGGCAAGGCCGACGCCGACGTCAAGGTGAAGTACGCCGCCACCGCCGCCAGCATGAACAACGTGGCCAAGAACTACCTGGGCCAGCTGGAAGGCTTCAAGCGCATCGACGCCGCCGGCCAGAAGCAGGCCGAAGAAGCCGCCGTGCTGGCCTGGCTGAAGAAGCAGGGCGCTGCCGGCAAGCCGGCGCTGGCCGCACACGCGCAGCTGCTGCAGCACCTGGACACCAGCAAGTCGACGCGCGAGCGCGACCTGTTCGTTGGCCAGTTCAACAACACCTCGGCCGTTGGCGCGGCCATCACCCTGTACCGCCTGTCGATCGAGCGCAGCAAGCCGGACGCCGAGCGCGAAGCCGGCTACCAGGAACGTGACCTGACCACCATCGAAGGTGGGCTGAAGCAGATGGATCGCCGCTACGTGGCGAAGATGGACCAGCAGCTGCAGGCCTACTGGCTCGACCAGTACGTTGCCCTGCCGGCCGCGCAGCGCGACAACGAAGTGTTGAACAAGTGGCTGGCCGGCAGCGATGCCACTGCCGTGAAGTCTCTGGTGACCAAGCTGGGCGGCACCGAGCTGGGCAGCCTGGACAATCGCCTGAAGTGGTTCAAGGCCGACCGCGCTGCGTTCGAAGCCAGCAATGATCCGGCCATCCAGTACGCGGTGGCGGTCATGCCGGCGCTGCTGAAGCAGGAAGAGCAGAAGAAGATCCGCGAAGGCGAATCGCTGACCGCGCGTCCGCTGTACCTGCAGGCCGTGGCCGACTACAAGAAGAGCCAGGGCGAGTTCGTCTATCCCGATGCCAACCTGTCGCTGCGCATCACCTTCGGCAACGTCATGGGCTATGGCAAGGACGGCGTGAAGTACACCCCGTTCACCACCCTGGAAGGTGTTGCGGCGAAGGAAACCGGTGAAGATCCGTTCGACTCGCCGAAGGCGCTGCTGGATGCGGTCAAGGCCAAGCGCTATGGCGGCCTGGAAGACAAGCGCATTGGTTCGGTGCCGGTGAACTTCCTGTCCAACCTGGACATCACCGGTGGCAACTCCGGCTCGCCGGTGCTCGATGCCAACGGCAAGCTGGTTGGCCTGGCCTTCGACGGCAACTGGGAATCGGTCAGCTCCAACTGGGTGTTCGACCCGGTGATGACCCGCATGATCGCCGTCGACAGCCGCTACATGCAGTGGATCATGCAGGAAGTGGCGCCGGCGCCGCAGCTGCTGAAGGAACTGAACCTGGCGAAATAAGCCGGTTGCGGTAGTGCCGGCCGCTGGCCGGCAACGCCTGCAGACACTGCCGGGCGGTGCATCCACGCATGGCGTGGATCTACTGCAATCCTGAAACCCCGCGACGTCTGTCGCGGGGTTTTTTGTCAGCAGCCCTAAGCGGTTTCCCAGGGAACCGGGCGCCCCATTCCCGACACATCGCTGCCCGCTCCGAGCACCCCACAGTGATTCCAGTAGTCATCTTCCGAGCCCTCAAGGCCGTCGAGATGCAGGCGGACGGATGGGAGAGGCCAGCTGTGTTCCATTGCAGCCAGCGCGATCAGCTGTTCGCAAACGTCTTCGTCCGGTGCATCCAATCCGGACAACAAGCGCTCGAACGCTTCATAGAACTCTTCCTCGGGATCGTTCAGGGCGGCAATTTCGTCCATTTCAATCGAAATGTACTCATAGGGTGCATCTTCAATCAGCCGCTCAAGCATGCTCACGTAGGGAGCAAGATCACCAATGCCCGCGAATGCCTGGACGATGCCTGCGTGGCGCCGCCGCAAGGTATCGAGCACTTTCTGCTTGGGTGCCGAGGGTGCCCGGCCAATCACAACTTCGCCATCGACTTCGAATTCGGCGCGCTGGAAATCTGCAGGTGTAAAAAGTGCCGGCCACAGTAACGGTATGCAGTAGACGTCGTTCGCCAGCGTCTGGACGTCCGAATCGTACTCATCGGCGAAGCTGGGATAGATGCCGGGCAAGGGGCTGGAGCACAGATAGGATCGATTTGACATGGATCGGCCTGCAAAAGCCTCAAGCATGGACATCGGTTGCCGGCGATACCATCAGATTCCTTGCATATTGCGAAGTGTACGCGGCTGTCCGTTTCGAGGTTGTTGGGTGTGCTGTGATCCCGGCCGTCCGGCCCGGTCCGCCGAACAGGTATCATCCCTGTTCCGCGCACTTCACAGGATGTGAACGAAACGCGGAAACCTCCTCCCCCCAGGACCCCTTGCACGCATGCGCATCCTGCTTGCCCGTCACGGCGAAACGCCGTGGAACGCCGAAGGCCGCTACCAAGGCCAGATCGACATCCCGCTTTCGCCCATCGGTGAGGCCCAGGCGCAGGCGCTTGGCGCCCGCCTGGCGTCGGTGGACATCACCCGTGCGGTGGCCTCGCCGCTGTCGCGCGCCCAGCGCACCGCGCAGCTGGCCCTTGGCGCCGCACGCGCCGACATGCTGCTGACCGAGCCGGAACTGCAGGAGATCGCCCACGGTGAGTGGGAAGGTCTGCTGGCCAGCGAAATCAACGAAAAAGATCCGTCGCGCCTGCAGGCCTGGCGCAATGAGCCGGACACCGTGCTGATGCCGGGCGGCGAATCGCTGCGCCTGGTGCTGGAGCGCAGCTGGCGCGGCCTGGCCCGTGCCGCTGAAGGCCTTGGCGAACACGACACGCTGCTGGTGGTCGCCCACGACGCGGTCAACCGGGTGATTCTGTGCAAGGTGCTGGGCCTGCCGCTGTCGCGCCTGTGGACCTTCCGCCAGGCACCGACCACCCTCAACCTGCTTGAAGGCGCCGACCTGGACAGCCTGGAAGTGGTGCGCCTGAACGACTGCGCCCACCACACGCCGTTCTTCGGTGAAGCCAAGCACCGCGCACTCTGAATTTCCTGTCCTGAACCACCTGTACCTGTTGGAAGCCTTGCCGTGAAGAACACCCCGACCACTCTGGCCGATTGGCTGGATTACATTGAACGCCAGCACCCGGCCACCATCGACATGGGACTGGAGCGCGTGCGCACAGTGGCCACCGCGATGGGCCTGGGCACACCGGCCAGGCACACCATCGTGGTCGGTGGTACCAACGGCAAGGGCTCCACCGTTGCCTTCATCGAAGCCATCGCGCGCGCTGCGGGCTGGAAGGTCGGTGCGTACACCTCACCGCACCTGCTGCGCTACAACGAGCGCGTGCGCATCGATGGCCAGGATGCCGATGACGCCGCACTGGTCGCTGCGTTCAACACGGTCGAGGCCGCGCGCGGTGATGTGACGCTGACCTATTTCGAGTACGGAACGCTGGCCGCGCTGCAGTTGTTCGCCGATGCCGATCTCGATCTGGCCGTGCTGGAAGTCGGCCTTGGCGGCCGCCTGGATGCGGTCAACATCGTCGACGCAGACGTGTCGGTGATCACCACCGTGGACATCGATCATGCCGAATGGCTGGGCGAGGACCGCGAGGCCATCGGTGCCGAGAAGGCCGGCATCATCCGCGGCTGGAAGCCGGTGATCCTGGGCGAGACCGATCCGCCGTCGAGCGTACTGGCGCGCGCCTATCTGGTAGGTGCCAATGCGATCCGCGGTGGCAGCGACTACTTCTACGAACCGATCGATGCGCAGCGTTGGCGTTGGCGCGATGTGGGCACCCGCCTGGAGCTGCCGACCCCGGCGCTGGCCGGGCCGATCCAGCTGGCCAACGCCGG